>CAVTEC010000024.1:0-28895 GCA_963733475.1 uncultured Alphaproteobacteria bacterium
CTATTAAGGCCCAGGCAGACGCTGCTAGGAATACGGAACGGGCATGGGTGGGCTCCCCTGATGCTGGCTTCGAGGCTGATTTGGTCAAAGAGCAGCCCGCTAAAATTGGGATGGCGTACATTAATTCCGGACGGGAACCGGCGCTGGATTTCACCATTAGTGGGTCCGCCAAAACCTTTACCAAAGATGAGTGGGACAGCGGCATCGCTGCCAAGGTGATAGTGGATGCTGCTCATGAATGCTTCGGGGAGCATTCGGTCAGCGGCACGCGAGCAGTCTTTCCGACCAGCGAGCCAAGTCACTATATCGCCCACCTCAACACTATGGACGACGCGAACCCAGCTAAGCAATTCACCGCTTCCGAAGCGCTCATTAGCGGGAAAGATATACTGATGGTCACGGGTTGCGCGGTCTACACTTCCGCAGGAGACGACCATCACACCTCGATCTGCTATTACTACCAAGCGAACGTTATGGATAAGAGCCACCTTGTCTTCTGTTCGGTGGGTAACGACGCAAATTAGTAAAGCGGCCACCGCCGCACGGATCAGCACGAACTTACCTTCCGTCAGAAAGGTAGGGAGCGACCCCAGGCGGTCCAGATTTGTTCTGGTGGTCGGTGCTACATAATACCGATGATCTTCATCTCCGGTTCATCCATGCCGCCGTAGAGGTGGTTAAGGAATGCCTCCTTGGTCAGCACCATGCCCTTGCGCAGCACCAGCAGCTCGAGGATCGCGTATTCCTTGCCGGTCAGGTGCACCGGTTCGCCGTTCACCGTGACATCGTGACTGTCGAGGTTCAGCAGCAACGGCCCAACGCGCAGCGACGGTTGGCTGAAACCCTTGCTGCGGCGGACGATCGCCTGCAAGCGGGCCATCAGCTCGGCCCTGTCGAATGGTTTGCTGATAAAGTCGTCGGCGCCAAGACCCAGGCTTTTCACCTTGATCTGCGGCCGCGACAGCCCCGACAGGATCAGCACTGGCGTGTCGTTGCGCGCGACGCGCATGCGCCGCACCACCTCGAAGCCCTCGATGTCCGGAAGGATCAGATCGAGCACAACAATGTCGTAGTCGTAGTGCCGGCTCAGTTCGAGGCCTTCCTCCCCGGTGTCCGCATGGTCCACGACGGCACCGCTGGACTTCAACATCAGGGCGATGCCACGTGCGGCAACGATATCGTCTTCGATAAGCAGGATTCGCATTGCCTTGCTTCCTCGGTCTAGTCAGTAATGTATTTACCACTATAGCGTGTATATCGCTAGAGAATTCTCACCAATTAGATGTATATTTTCAGATGCACTACGCTTATCGCGAGAGCTGATAAATCCATTCTCGCGCGAAATCTCAACCAATGAGGCGATGACTTCCGGATGAGATGTTCCTCTTTTCGCGAACGTGGCGCAGCCAGTTTGGCCCGGTTGCGCGAGATCGTGCCTCTTCGGATCGAGGGCAGGGTGGCTGGACTGTCCGGCCTCGTCGTGGATGTTGACGGTTTGGCCGGGCATGTTGCGCTGGGCGATCACCTGCTGCTGCAGCAACGGGGCGGGGGCTGGGGACGCGCGGAAATCGTCAGCTTCCGCCAGGGCGTGGCGCAGGCCATGCCGTTCTTCTCGCTGGACGGCCTGGGGCCAGGTGCGGTGGCGCTGTTCCGGCCTGATCCTGCGCGTGCCTTTGCTGGCGGCACGCTGTCGGTAGCCGACACATGGCTGGGCCGCGTGGTGGATCCGATGGGCCAGCCGCTGGACGGGCACGGCCCTTTGCCGGCGGGCCCGCGTGCCCGGCGTATGCGCGCCTCGCCCCCCGCTGCGACCCAGCGCGCCAGGCTTGGGCCACGGCTGGATGTTGGCGTGCGCGCCCTGAACTGCTTTGCAACCTGCCGTTGCGGGCAGCGGCTTGGGCTATTCTCAGGCTCGGGTATTGGCAAGTCCACCTTGCTGGCGATGCTGGCGAAGCGCACGGCATGCGATGTAGCGGTGCTGGCTCTGGTCGGCGAGCGCGGCCGCGAGGTGCGCGAATTCCTCGAGGATGATCTCGGCTCGGAAGGCATGGCCCGGTCGGTGGTGGTCGTCGCAACCTCTGACTCACCACCGCTGCTGCGCCGCCAGGCAGCCTACGCCGCCATGACAGTGGCAGAGCATTTCCGCGACCAGGGCAAGTCGGTGCTGCTGCTGATGGACAGCATCACGCGGTTCTGCCTCGCGCTCCGTGAGATCGGTCTGTCGGCCGGCGACCCGCGGCTATCCGCCCAGCGTGTTCGCCGAACTGCCTCGCCTACTGGAGCGGGCGGGCCCTGGTCTGGAAATCGCCGGCGCGGAACCCGGATACATCACCGCCCTGTTCAGCGTACTCGTGGAAGGTGACGACCACAACGAGCCGGTCGCGGACGCGGTGCGCAGCATTCTGGATGGGCACGTCGTGCTGGATCGGCGAATTGCCGAGGGAGGGCGTTATCCGGCGGTGGACGTGTTGCGCTCGCTGTCGCGCGCGGTGCCCGGCTGCAATGCGCCGGAACAGAACGCACTGGCAGTGCGCGCCCGCGCCCTGTTGGCGCTGTACGCCGATATGGCCGACATGGTGCGGCTTGGCGCCTACCGCGCGGGAAGCGATCCGGCCGTCGATGAGGCGGTAGCTCTGGCGCCGCGCGTCGAAGATACGCTGCGGCAGGCACGCGATGAGCGCACCGATATCGCAGGCAGCTTCGCGGCCTTGCGGGCCGCACTGGAGCCGGCATGAAACGCGACCCTCTGGAGGCACTGCTCCGTCTGCGCCGCATGGCCGTCGATAAGGCACGCCATGATCTCGCCGATTGTCTGCGTGCCGAGAGCGAAGCCCAAGCAAGAGTGGCGGACATCGCCGCATCGATCGAGCATGAAGCCGAAGTTGCGACGGACCTTTCCACAGGCGATGCGGAAGTCGAGGCGTTCGCGGCCTGGCTGCGTCGCATCCGACCGACCCAGCGTGCAGCCGAAGTGGCGGCACAGGAGGCTACAGCCGAGATCGCCGAAGCTCGCGCCGCGCTCGCGATGGAGCGTGCCGCGGTAAGGGCGGCGGAAGAGATGCAGTTGCACCACACGGATGCGGCGCGCGCCGAAGCCGAACGCGCTGCGCAGCGCGAACTGGACGAGGCGGCGCGGCATAATAGGATCGCTGAGCCGAAGGTCATGGAGCGCGAACCCGAATAGGCATGTTCTCGTGCTCTGACGCACACGGACCATGCACTCACTCCATCGTCATTCCCGCGAACCTTGTCCCTGCGGAGGCGGGGAGCGGGAACCCAGGGCCACGGACACGAACCTCGCCCTGGGTTCCTGCTTTCGCAGGAATGACGGGAGGGTCGTGCCGGCGGATCATGCGAAAGCGACTGAACACAAGCCAACCTTGACACTCTTCGTTCCCTCCGGCCGGATACTGGCCAGTAGGTCAAGGGAACGGCCATGAAATTCGGCATCTTCTACGAGTTGCAGCTTCCGCGCCCATGGGGGCCGGATGACGAACGCCAGCTCTATCAGAACGCGCTCGATCAGGTGGAGCTGGCTGACAAGCTGGGCTACGACTACGCCTGGGAGGTCGAACACCACTTCCTGGAGGAGTACTCGCACTCTCCCGCCCCCGAAGTGTTCCTCGGTGCCGCGTCGCAGCGCACAAAGAACATCCGCCTCGGCCACGGTATTGTGCAGCTCACGACCAATCCGCCCCAGCGCGTTGCCGAACGCATCGCGTGCCTCGATCTGGTGTCGAATGGCCGCGTCGAAATGGGCACCGGCGAATCAGCGTCGATCACCGAACTGGGCGGGTTCGACCGCGACATGGAGACCAAGCGCGAGGTCTGGGAGGACGCACTCCGCTGCATCATCCCGATGTTCAAGGATCAGGGTGTCGAGCTCGACACCAAGTGGCACAAGATGCCGATGCGCAACGTGCTGCCGAAGCCGGTGCAGAAGCCACATCCGCCGCTATGGGTCGCATGCTCGCAACTGGAAACAATCGAGATGGCGGGACGGCGAGGCCTCGGTGCGCTCGGCTTTCAGTTCCTGTCGGCGGATGCAGCGCACGCCTGGGTGCACGCCTACTACAACGCGTTCACCAGGCAGCAGGAGAAGCTCTGCGACTACAACGTCAATCCGAACATCGCGCTGGTCTCTTACTTCATGTGTGCGGAGACCGATGAGGAAGCACGTCGCCGGGCCGATGGCGCGACATTCTTCCAGTTCGCGCTGCGCTATTACGGATCGAGCTCGGGGCGGAAGCGGCCGGATCCCTACACGGTCAACATGTGGGACGAATACAACAAGTGGAAGCGCGAAAACCCGGAAGCCGCGGCGCGCGCGATCTCAGGCGGCTTGATCGGATCGCCGGAAACGCTGCGGCGACGGCTGCGTCGGTTTGAGACATCGAACATCGACCAGGTGATCCTGCTGAACCAGGCGGGCAAGAACTCGCATCCGCATATCTGCGAAAGCCTGGAGCTGTTCGCCAAGGAAGTGATGCCGGAGTTCCATGCCAAAGAGCCGGCGCACCAGGAATGGAAGCAGAAGGTGCTGGCGGGCGAGATCGAATTGGAGGCGATAGACACCACGCCGTATCGCGAGCGCTTCGGGCCGAATACCGTGCCAATCCCGGCGCGCCCGGCGGCGGAGTAATCTCGCTCACCCTCACCCACCCGTCATGGCTGGCCTTGAGCCAGCCATCAGCGTCAACGGCACTCAAGTGCCAAGTGCAACCGATAGCCGGGTCAAGCCCGGCTATGACGGTGGGGCAACGGTTCGGCACGGAAAGTCCTACAGCCGCGGCAGCACCTCTTCGCCGAACAGCCGCATCGACGCCTGGGCATCGGTCAACGCGATGTCGTGGAAATTCACCTGCAGCGACGCGATCTCGAAATCGCCGATCTGCCGCCGATAGCTGGCCACGGCGTCGAGTATGCGCTCCGGTGTGCCGACCCAGGCGGCGCATTTCGCGACCTGCGAGTCGAAGTCGTCGCGCGACAGCATCGCGATGATCTTGTCATAGCCGGGATAGTCGGCAGAGCTTTCGCCTTCCATCCAATCCGATGCGGCTTCGACCAGTGAGCGCAGATAGCGGTTCAGCGGCTCGCGTGCGATGCGTTCGGCGGTGGCCTGGTCCTTGTGGCAGAACATGTGGAACGCCAGCATCACCGTGCCCTTGCCGGGATGGCCGGCGCGTTGCCAGGCGTCGCGATAGATGTCGATCAGCTCCGCCATCGCGCCGCCGGCCATCGGGATCGCCATGATGCCGTGGCCTGCCGTGCCTGCTCGCTCGAACGATTCCCTGGTGGCGAGTGCAGCGACATAGAAAGGAGGCCGCGGTCGCTGTGTCGGCCGCGGCAGCGAGGTGACGTTGCGGAAGCTATGGAAACGTCCCTCGCAGGTGACATTCTCCTGTTCGAGCAACAGGCGCACCTGCTCCATCGCCTTCGTCGAAGCGAGCGCGGCTTTCATCGAGCTTGACGCCAAAGCGCGCGAACTCATGCGGCAGGAAGGCGCGGGCAAAGCCAATGTCCAGCCGGCCATCGCACAGTGCGTCCAGCATCGCGAGCTCGCCGGCAAGCTTCAGCGGATTGTTGAAGGCCGGCAGCACGGCGCCGGTGACGAGGCGCGCGCTGCTTGGTGACCTGCGCCGCCGCCGCGAGGAACACCACAGGGTTGGGGCTGTAGCCGCCGTATGGATGAAAGTAGTGCTCGACAGTGCGTACATGGCTGTAGCCGTAGCGGTCGCACAGACCGACCAGCGCCAGCGCTTCCTGCCAATAGTCGCGCGCCGACTTCACCTCGGGGCCGATGTCGGGAAAGAACTGGATGCCGACCTGCATCCTATTCACCCTTGTCGTGCGGTTCAGACAGTCTGTCGGCGAGTGCCAGCAGAACGCCGAGTACACCGATGCCAAGCAGGATGGCAAGCTGCCAGGCCGCGTATTGATATGGCTCCTCGTCGATGTGCACGAAGGTCTCCAGGATCAGGATGGCTGCGATGGCCGCAATCGAACCGATCAGGCGCAGCTTGATCGCGCCAAAATCCAGTGCACCGAGCCACACCGGACGCTCGGACTGAGATCGCCAGCAGGCGCCCAACGAAATTCTCCCACCCGGCGAATATGACGATGACCACGAGGTTGGCGACCAGCGACAGGTCGACCAGGGTGAGGACGAGGAAGATCGCCTCATTGCTGGACAGCGCGAGGAAGCCGGGGATCGCCATGACCAGTTTCTGCACGAACTTGACCACGATCATCAGCAGGGCCACGAGCAGGCCGATATAGATCGGCGCCATGATCCAGCGGGCGGCGAACATGGCACGGCCGAGATTGCGTTGCACACGCTCCTCGAACGCTGCCATGGGAGGCGTGATCTTGTTACTCATGAGCACCAAGCATCTTGTGTCGCGCCTGCCTTGTCCATCCGTCCCCCTATAGCGTCATTCGGCCAGTCACCCCAGCAGCCGCGTCATGGCTCCGGCCATCAGTTCGATCTGTCGGGCGATCCGTACGAGTGAGTCGACCTCGGCGGTCGCGGGTCGCGGCGGCAACATCGTCTCTCCGTTTGCCAGCGCCTGCATCGTGCCGCTGATCCAATCGCGCCAGGCAGACATCCCATCAAGCGACAGCGTCGCGGGCAATCCCGTATCGAGCTGCATCGCCGACAGCCGGCCGGCGCAGCGGCGCAGTGCGGCGTCGATCACCAGGGCTGCTTCCAGCCGGTTGCGCCCGGTCGGACCCGGCTCGGTCAGCGCACGGCTGATCGTCGCCTCAAAGCTGTTGGACGCCACGCCGGCCGCACGTCGCGTCGTCTCCACCGCAGCGGCAGATGCCTCGTGTGCGAGCAGCGCCAAGGTTGCACCAGCATAAACCCCGTGCGCTCCGATCGCCGCGCGGGCATCCTGGCCCAGGCGTTCCGGTTCCCAACTCGGCCACAGCAGGAAATTTGCAGCCACGGCGATGATCCCGCCGAGGCTGATCAGCACGAAGCGTGCCGCGGCGATAGACCATTCGCTGGTGCCGGGCTGCCCGATCTCCACAAGCAGCACGATCAGCGGAGTCAGCGTCGCGGTGAACAGGCCAAGGCTCACCGCACGCACCGCGAAGGCCACCACCGCGAGTGGGAACATCGCCGCGGCGATCTCCAGTGGCGTCGTGCAAACCACCCCCACGATCGCCCCGACAAGGCCGCCCAACGCAGTTCCGCTCACACGCTCCAAGGCGCGCGCATAAGTCAGCGTGAAATAAGGCTGCATCGTCGCGACGATGGTGATGGTCAACCAATGGTCGTACGGCGTGAACCACAGCATGGTGAAAGCGAGCGCCGGTGTTGCTACCACGGCAGTACGCAATGCGTGGCGCAGCGCGGGCGAACGCCAGTCGAGATTGCTGCGCGCCGGTTGAACCACGCGTTGCGACAAAGGCGCGCGCCGCCCCGACAGATCAACGCCGGGCACGAAGTTCTGCGGCAGCGCCAGTGTATGGGCGATGCGCAGCCGCTCCACGATGCGTACTGCGATCGGGCACATCGGCTCGGACTTGGGGAGTGCCGCCGTCTCTGTCGCCATGGCATCGATCGATCGGCTAATCCGTGGATCCAGGGCGGCGTTCTCGTTGATGATCGCCCGCCCCAGCACTTGCAGCAGCGGTCGCAGGCGCCGCAGCAGGCGAGACGCGGAACGCCGTTCCTGCGCGGTCCCGTGTTCGGCGATATCGCTCAGTGCGATCAGCGCGCCGAACATCTGATCGGCCGCCTCAAGACGGATCAGGCTGTGCCCGCCCCGCACACCGGGGGCGCCGCGCGCCCGCAACGTATCGAAAACAACGCCGCGGGCTTTCTCGATCGCTTCGCGCACAGCACGGCGATGCTTGCGGGCGTGCGTCTCCCAGCGCGCCGAAGCATCGTCGCCGGCAGACAGCACCGCGCTTATGTCGCCGGCGAGGGCGGCCAGCAGACGGTACACCTCGGCCACCGCCCGGCGTGCCGGCAGGAACGGATGGAGCCGCCAGATGACCAGGGTCAGCAACGTGGCCCACAGCCCACCGACGATGAAGCCTCCGCCCAGCGCGGCTGCGGTCGCAATGTCCAGCGGGCGATCGAGCGCGAATATCAGCGCGAATGATAACAGCATGCCGAGCTGCTGCGCCGCCTGGCCATAGACCCGCGCGAAGGACAGCGCGAAAAGCCCGAACGCACCGAGCGGCAACGCCACGGCCAAGCCGAGGCCGCGTGCCAGACCACCCCCCGCGGTGATCGCAGCACCCAGCGCGGCGAAGATCAGCAGCACGGGCAAGCGCCGGCGAATTGGACCACCGGGATCGCAGAGGCAGGTCCATAGCGCGGCGAGTGTTGTCTCGTTCAGCGCCGTCCAGTTCAGGCGTTCATTGATGGCGATGATGGCCGCGACGGCCAGGGCCGCACGCACGCCTTCCTCGATGCTGATGGCCCGCAGGTTCAGGCCCACCGGCAACCGCGCCAGATCGGGCGCCACCGAACGCGGTGACGCCCGTTCCGCCATCATGATCCGTGCGGTAGCCCGAACGCCGTGCAGCCGTAGCCCTGCGTTACGCTGCCTTCGCCATCCCACGCAGCACGTATTGCAGGATGCCGCCGTGCCTGTAGTACGCGACCTCGTCCACCGTATCGATGCGGCAGGTCACCGGCACCGTGTCGGTCTTGCCGTCCGGCCGATGGATCACCACCGACAGGTCCATACGCGGCGTGATCGCCTTCTCCAGCCCGATGATGTCGATCAGCTCCTCGCCGGTGAGGCCAAGCGTCTTGCGGTCGGTGCCCTCCTTGAAGGTCAGCGGCAGCACGCCCATGCCGACGAGGTTGGACCGGTGTATACGTTCGAAGCTCTCGACGATGACCGCCTTGATGCCGAGCAGGAAGGTGCCCTTCGCGGCCCAGTCGCGTGACGATCCGGTGCCGTATTCCTTGCCGCCGAACACCACCAGCGGCACGCCCTCTGCCTTGTACTTCATCGCGGCATCGTAGATCGGCATCTGCTCGCCATCGGGCAGATGTTTGGTCATGCCGCCTTCCACGTTCTGCAACAGCTCGTTGCGAATGCGGATGTTGGCGAATGTGCCGCGCATCATGATCTCGTGGTTGCCGCGGCGCGCGCCGTAGCTGTTGAAGTCCTTCTGCAGCACCTGCCGTTCCAGCAGGTAGTCGCCGGCGGGCGACGTCTTGCGAATGGAACCCGCGGGGCTGATGTGGTCGGTGGTGATCGAATTACCCAGTTCCGCCAGAATGCGTGCGCCCGTGACGTCGCCAACCGGGGGCAGCTCCATGGTGATGCCCTCGAAGTAGGGCGGGTTCTTCACGTAGGTTGAACCGTCCACCCAACGATAGGTCTCGCTATCGGCATCGACCTCTATCGTCTGCCACTGCTTCGGACCTTTGGTCACCTCGCCGTAGCGCTTCAGGAATTGCTCGCGCGACAGCGACGCCGCGACGACATCGGCGATCTCCTTGTTCGATGGCCATACATCGCGTAGATACACCGGCTTGCCGTCATCGCCGGTGCCAAGTGGTGCCGTGGTGATGTCCTCGGTCATCTTGCCGAGCAGCGAATACGCAACGACGAGCGGCGGCGAGGCAAGATAGTTGGCGCGCACGTTGGCATGCACGCGGCCCTCGAAGTTGCGGTTGCCGGACAGCACCGCCACACCCACCAGCCGATTGTCTTCAATTGCATCGGCAATCGCATCGTCCAGCGGTCCGGAATTGCCGATGCAGGTGGTGCAACCATAGCCCACCAGGTTGAAGCCGAGCGCATCGAGATCGGTCTGCAGTCCGGCTTTCTCCAGGTACTCGGTGACGACCTGCGATCCGGGCGCCAGCGACGTCTTCACCCAAGGCTTCGGCCGCAAGCCCTTGGCGCGTGCCTTGCGCGCGACAAGGCCGGCGGCAACCAGCACGTTCGGATTGGATGTGTTGGTGCAGGAGGTAATGGCAGCGATCACCACGTCGCCGTGGGTGATCTCGTAATTTTTCCCCTCGACCTTCACCTTGGTGTCAACGTCATTGGCAGGCACGCCCAGGCCCTTGGTCAGCTCCGCCTTGAACGCGGATGCAGCATCCTTCAGCGCCACGCGATCCTGTGGGCGCTTCGGGCCGGCAAGGCTTGGCACCACAGTGCCCAGGTCGAGTTCCAGCGTGTCAGTGAACACCGGATCAGGTGAACCCGGCTCACGGAACATGCCCTGTTCCTTCAGGTAGGCCTCGATTAGCGCGATGCGATGTTCGTCGCGGCCAGTCATGTGCAGGTAGTCGAGCGCCACCTTGTCCACTGGGAAGAAGCCACAGGTCGCGCCGTATTCCGGCGCCATGTTGCCGATCGTCGCACGATCGGCGAGGCCAAGCTCGTTCAGCCCAGGCCCGAAGAACTCCACGAACTTGCCGACCACTCCCTTGCGGCGAAGCATCTGCGTGACGGTCAGCACGAGGTCGGTCGCGGTGGCACCTTCCGGCAGCTTGCCGGTCATTTTGAAGCCAATGACATCCGGAATCAGCATCGCGATCGGCTGGCCGAGCATGGCCGCTTCCGCCTCGATGCCACCAACGCCCCAGCCGAGGATGCCAAGCCCATTCACCATCGTCGTATGGCTGTCGGTGCCGTACAGCGTGTCGGGATAGGCAATCGTCTTGCCGTCCACCTGGCCTGTCCATACACACTGACCGAGATATTCCAGGTTCACCTGGTGGCAGATGCCAGTTCCAGGCGGTACGACGCGGAAATTGTCGAACGCTTCTTGGCCCCAGCGCAGGAAGCGGTAGCGCTCGCCGTTGCGTTCGAACTCAATCTCCACGTTCTTCTGCAATGCATCGGGGCGGGCGAACACATCGACCATCACGGAGTGGTCGATCACCAGATCAACCGGCACCAGCGGGTTCACCTTCTGTGGCGAGCCACCCAGCCGCGTAATGCCGTCGCGCATCGCGGCGAGGTCCACCACCGCAGGCACGCCGGTGAAATCCTGCATCAGAATGCGCGCTGGCTTGAATGGTACTTCCTTGTCGGAATGTGCGCCTTGCAGCCAGCCTGCGACCGCCTTGGCGTCATCGACGGTGTAGCTGCCGCCGTCTTCGAAGCGCAGCACGTTCTCCAGCAGGACTTTCAGGCTGACCGGCAATCGGGAGATGTCGCCCAGTGTTTTCGCCGCTTCGGGGAGCGAAAAATAATCGTAGCTCTTGCCCTGCACGGTGAGAGTGCGGCGAGTTTTCAGGGTGTCCTGCCCGATTGCTGTCATGGCGGCGCCTTCCGTTGGTGTGCCGCCGATGCAATGGTCTGCGGCGGCGGGCTTAGAACACACCAGCCCGCAAGCGTAAACAAGGCGGAGAGCGGCTTTTGTTGCAGGCAGCGGGTCTGGCAGCGTTCCGCGGTGAAAAGCTGGTGTTCCGCGACATCGATTTCACCGTGCCTGTGGGTGGCGCATTGCTGCTCACCGGGCCGAATGGATCGGGGAAATCGACGCTGTTGCGCGTGCTGGCCGGATCTGCTGCAGCCCGCGGCAGGCGAGGTGCGATGGGACGGGCCAATCGCCTATCTCGGACATCAGGACGCCGTGAAGCCGGCGCTGACCGCGGCTGAGAACTTGCGCTTTGGGGCGGCGGTGGGTGGAGGCGATATTGGCGAAGCGCTGGCGGCGGTCGGGCTCCAGGAACTCGCCGACCTGCCGGCGCGGATGCTGTCCGCCGGGCAGCGGCGGCGCCTGGCCTTGGCGAGGCTGGCGCTGACCCGGGCAATGCTATGGCTGCTGGACGAGCCGACGCTGGGGCTGGACGCCGCGTCGGTGGTGCGGTTTGGCGGCATGCTGGCAGCGCACCGGGCGCGTGGCGGTATCGTGGTGGCGGCGACGCACCTGCCACTGCCGATGGATGGCGCCGCTGAGTTGGCGCTTGGGTGAGGCCACTACATTCCCCCTCCCCTTGCGGGAGGGGGCTAGGGGGAGGGGGCCTTGGCCCACCAACAGCCCCCTCCCCCTAGCCCCCTCCCGCAAGGGGAGGGGGAATAGCTCGCGCTTGCCCTCGCCTGTCACCCAATGACCCCATTCCTTGCCATCCTTACCCGCGAACTCCGCCTCTCCCTCCGCCATGGAGCCGACACGCTGGCGGCGCTCCTCTTCTTCCTGATCTCCGCCGCGCTGTTTCCGCTCGCCATCGGGCCCGGACCGGAGACCCTGGGCCGCATCGCCCCCGGCATCGTCTGGGTGTGCGCTCTGCTCGCCGCGCTGCTGCCCCTGGACCGCCTGTTCGGCGCCGATTTCGAGGATGGCTCGCTGGATCAGCTCCTGCTCTGCGGCCTCCCGCCTGCCGCCATCGCTCTCGCCAAGGCCGCCGCCCATTGGATTGTAACAGGGCTGCCCCTCCTCCTGGCCGGCGGGCCCCTGGCGATCATGCTGCGCATGCCGGACATCGCGCTCCCAGCCCTCCTCGCCAGCCTGGTTCCCGGCACGCTCCTGCTGTCGCTGCTTGGGACGACCGGCGCCGCGATCGTGTTGGGCGCACGGCGCGGCGGTGTCCTGTTGCCGCTGTTGATCCTGCCACTTGCCACACCAGTGCTCATTTTTGGCACCGCGGCCGCCGATGCCGCGTCGGGCGGCCTCAGCCCCCGGCCGCACCTTCTGCTGCTCGCGGCGCTGCTGGCTGCGGCGCTCCCGCTGTGTCCGCTGGCCGCTGGAGCCGGTTTGCGCAGTGCAGCAGAGTAGCTCGTATGACTAATTCGACTTCCAGTTGCACCCGCGCCACAGGAAGATCAGGTCCGCGCCACATCTTTTTCGCTATTTCAAGGTTGCATGTAGACGCCCCGGTTCGTTAACAGACACTTCCGGAGGAGACAATTCGATGACGCATGCCACATGCTGGCGCGGAATGGTGGTTTTCCATGGACGTAGCTGAGCCTGTCTCTGTTAGCATTACGCATACGATTCTTACCGACTCGACCAGCGAAGAAAATATCGAAGCCCTCCGCCGTCTGGTGGTCGAGAAGCTGAAATACGCCACAGGTCGTGATCCTCTGGTTGCCGGCGACCATGACTGGTTCGTCGCGACAGCGCTGGCGTTGCGAGATCATATCGTTGACCGTTGGCTACAAAGCTCGCGGGACGACGACGCACACAATCGCAAGCGCGTTTATTATCTGTCGCTCGAGTTCCTCCCGGGGCGGATGCTGCTCGACTTGCTCAACAACACTGGTCTCACCACGCCGATGCGCCTGGCGCTCGCCAGGCTCGGCGTCAATCTGGACCGGCTGCGTACGATGGAGCCGGATCCTGCGCTCGGCAACGGCGGGCTGGGTCGGCTCGCAGCGTGCTTCATGGAGAGCATGGCCAGCCTCGGCATCCCAACGCATGGCTTCGGCATCCGCTACAATCACGGCCTGTTCCAGCAGGTGATCCGCGACGGCTGGCAGCACGAATATCCAGAGAATTGGCTGTCGCTCGGCAATCCGTGGGAGTTCGAGCGGTCCGACATCCGCTACAACATCGGTTTCGGCGGCCGTGTCGACACGCCGCCGCTTCGCGATCGCCGCGCCTCGTCCGACTGGCATCCCGAAGAGACCGTTTTCGCAATGGCTTACGACATGCCGGTGGTCGGCTGGCGCGGTCATCACGCCAACACGCTACGCCTCTGGTCGGCGCGCGCGCCAGACCCGATCGCATTGGAAACATTCAATCGCGGCGACCATGTCGGCGCCCTGGCCACGCGCGCCCGCGCCAACGCCATCTCGCAAATCCTGTATCCCAGCGACGAAACGCCGGCAGGTCAGGAATTGCGGTTGCGCCAGGAGTATTTCTTCTCCTCCGCATCGCTACAGGATCTGCTGCATCGGCACATCCGCCAGTACGGCACGCTGCTCAACCTGGCCGACAAGGTCGCGATCCAGCTCAACGATACACATCCCGCGATCGTCGTCGCGGAGCTGATGCGGCTGCTGGTGGACGATCACTTTCTGCCCTGGTCCGACGCGTGGCGCATCACCACTGACACGATCTCCTATACCAACCACACGCTGCTGCCCGAGGCGCTGGAAACCTGGCAGGTGCCATTGATGGAGCGGGTGCTGCCGCGCCACATGCAGATCATCTACGAGATCAACAAGCAACATCTAGACTCGCTCGCCGATATGCCGGATGCGCCGGCGCTGCACGAAGTCTCGGTGATCGACGAACATGGCGAGCGGCGCGTGCGCATGGGTACGCTGGCCTTCATTGGCTCGCATAAGGTCAACGGCGTGTCGGCGTTGCACACCGAGCTGATGCGCGAGACGGTGTTCCGTTCGCTCCACAAGCTTCACCCCAACCGCATCGTCAACAAGACCAACGGCATCACCTTCCGCCGCTGGCTGCACACGGCCAATCCGCGCCTGACATCCCTGCTGTGCGATGCGATCGGCCCCGAGGTGCTGGACGATCCGATGGCGCTGGAGCGGCTTGTGCCGCTGGCGAATGACGCGGCTTTGCATGATCGGCTGATCGCCGCACGGCGTGCCAACAAGGCGGCGCTTGCGTCTGTCGTCGCCCAGAGGCTCGACATCACACTCGATCCGGATGCGCTCGTGGATGTGCATATCAAACGCATCCACGAGTACAAGCGGCAATTGCTGAACATCCTGGAGACCATCGCGCTGTACGACGCGATGCGCGCCCGTCCGGTGCGCAATTGGGTGCCTCGGGTGAAGCTGTTCGCTGGACGCGCGGCTGCGAGCTACCGGCGCGCCAAGCTGATCATCAAGCTGATCCACGATGTCGCCCGCACGGTGAACGACGATCCGGTGGTGGGTGATCGCCTGAAAGTGGTGTTCCTGCCGGACTACAATGTCAGCCTGGCCGAAGTGATCATTCCGGCAGCCGACGTGTCGGAGCAGATCTCGACCGCGGGCATGGAAGCGTCCGGCACCGGCAACATGAAGCTGGCGCTGAACGGCGCGCTGACCATCGGCACGTTGGACGGCGCCAACCTGGAAATCCTGGAGCGTGTCGGCTCGGATAACATGTTCACCTTTGGGTTGACAGCCGAACAGGTGGAACAGCGGCGCCGGGATCGTGCGCCACGCGCGATATCCCCCACGCTGCAACGCGTCATGGAGATGATCGGCTCGGGTGCCTTTTCGCCTGAGGAACCGGATCGGTATCGCGAGCTGATCAGCGATCTGACCAACGGTGACTGGTTCATGGTCGCGGCGGACTTCGATGCTTATGCCGAAGCGCAGCGTCGGGTCTCGGACCGCTGGTGCGATCGGCAAGGCTGGTGGCGGTCGAGCGTGCTGAACACGGCCCATATGGGCTGGTTCTCATCGGACAGAACCATCCGCGAATACGCCAACGAGATCTGGGGCGTGCCAGTCGCGTGACGATCACGCCGTTCCCGCTGATCGAAGTCTCGGGCCCACCTCATGAGCGAGGCCGCCAGTACGGCAGGCTCGCGGCGGAGCGCATTCGCAAGGGCATCGCGCACTACACGGCGCAGCTCGATCGCCTGAACCTGGATCGCGCCGATGTTGCGGCGCTGGTGCGTGCCTACATGCCGGTGATCGAGCGGTTTGATCCGACGCACCTGGAGGAAATGCAAGGCATCGCAGTTGGCGCGGACCTGGTGCTGGCGGACATCGTGCTGCTGAACGCGCGCACCGAGATCCTGAAACTGGCAGAGAAGCCAGCGTTGCGAGCGGCGCTTGCCGACGGCTGCACGGCTGTCGCCGTCATGCCAGAGGCAACGGCTGATGGCCGGCTGATCCATGCGCAGAACTGGGACTGGAAGGCGGAATGCGTGGAGACCGCTGTCGTGCTGCATGTTCGGCGCGACGATGGTCCCGATATCCTGACGTTCACCGAGGCTGGTGGGCTGGCGCGATCAGGCATGAACAGTGCCGCCATCACCATCACTGCCAATTATCTGCAATCGGACCGCGACTATCGCGACGTCGGCGTGCCGCTGGCGCTGATCCGGCGCAAGGTGCTGCAGCAGGAGTACCTGGCGCTGGCAATGCAGGCGGTGCATTCGACAGCGAAGTCAGCCGCGAACAACATGATGGTCAGCGGCAGCAGCGCAAACGGCGCGGCCATCGCGATCGACTTCGAGTGCGCGCCGGATGAGGCGTTTCAGGTGCATCCAGAGTGCGACGTGCTGGTGCATGCCAACCACTTCGTCAGCTTGGTCGCATTGAGCAAGCTGCGCGATACCGGGCTCGCGAGCTCGCCATGCAGCATCTATCGCGATCTGCGGGTGCGCGACCTGCTGGTGCCGCATCTGGGCCGGATTACCGTGCAGCACGTGAAGGATGCGCTGTTCGACGATTTCCAGACGCCGTATTCGGTGGCGCGTCCGCCTCGGCCGAGTGCCACGCGCAGCGACGGAATGACCGCGAGCGTGGCGATGGTGGTGATGCAGCCTGCGCTTGGTTTGATGGAGGTGTGTCCTCTGCCAGCACTGAACCGGACGTTCACCGAATATCGCGTAGGGATCGATCAGACGGCACGCCGAGCGGCGGCGTAGCACACTGACGCGGTCCATTCGTCATGGACGGGCTTGACCCACGGCAGCAGGGAACCAGTTCTCCTCGGTTTCGTGCGTTTGGCGACAGATCGGGACAGACCGAGCAGGTTCGCCAGGAGCCCTGATGCCACTGACATGCCACCATTCGATCGTCCAGGGGATCACACAATTCGACGCAGAGACCGCGAAGCAACGCGAAGTTCGCCAAGAAGATTTCCTTTCCGGCCCTGCGGGCCACGGTGCGAAGCGCCCAAACTATCCTCCGCGAGCTTCGCGCCCCTTCGCGCTCTCTGTGTCGAATTCCTTCCGCACGCACAGCCCCATCGTGAGCGCCGCCAGGCAGTGCATTCGTCGGTTCGCACTGGCTATCCTGGTGCCCTGACTTACACGGATGATGCACCAGTTCCATCGTAGTTCCCGCAGCACGATCATCGACCGGCCCTGCTCTGGACATAACAATTAAACCGGACAGCCGTGGGCTTGACCCGGCCATGACGTGGGAGGTGCAGTCAACTCGTGCGGCTGTTCATGTTACCCCAGTGCAGCCGCCTCCAACAATGCAGCGTCGTTATTGCGCGGACTTCCGACGCGCTTGTTGACCGGCCAGAACCGCAGCGTACCCTCAGGTGACGGATGCAACAGCGCGCCTGGCTCTCCATCCGCCTCGCCGAGCCATGCGACCCAGTCCGCCGACTCCAGAATGACCGGCATGCGGCTGTGTAGCTCCGCCACGTCCGCGTTGGCGTTCGTGGTGATGATTGTATAGCTGCGCGTCACCGTCCCATCCGGCCACCTGAACCCCTCCCACAGGCCGGCGAAAGCCATTGGCTGTCCGTCCTGCCGGGCGATGGCATACGGCTGCTTGCCGCCCTCCACAGCCTTCCACTCATAGAACGCATCGGCAGGCACAATGCAGCGCCGCGCCTTGAAAGCACCTCGGAACAACCCTGACGTGGCCACCGTCTCCGCGCGCGCGTTGATTGGGCGCTGTGCCTTCTCCGGTTCCTTGCTCCAGTTTGGCAGCAGACCCCACTGCAACAGGTCGAGGTGACGCTCGCCCGTCTCGGGATGCCGGCGCACCACCATGGCCGATTGCGTCGGCGCGACGTTCCATGACGCCGCCACGTTCGGCAGCGGATTCACCGTGTGAAACAGCCGCGCGATCGCTTCGGCCGGCAGGAATGAGGCGTAACGTCCGCACATGATCTTACGGTAGCTCCTCCAGCCACGCAGGAACACGGGCCAGCGCATCCGCGCGCGCTCGTTCATTGGTGCCGACATGTGCCTGGCCACCGGCCGTGGCCGCATTGTCGCAGATCCTGACCGGCCGGTCGGGCGCATCGAACTCATGATACGCATCGGGATAGGTGATCAACGTGATCTCCTTGGGGTACTGCGCTGCCAATTCATGACACGGCGCCGCAGGTGTCCAGTCGTCAATTTCACCGATCAGGATCAGTACGGGCGCCGAGGGCTTCCAATTTCCATTCGCTAAAGCTTCCCGGCATCCGGGATAGAATGCGACGAACCGGCGGAACAAACCCGGCGGCACGTCGTCGGCGATCCGTGCAGTCTGGAGTACCGTGCTGCCCCCGTTCGACCACCCGAGCAGAACGATGCCGCCGGGCGGCGTTCCAGGCTGGGCGGCGAGCCATTTGCCCGCGTCGATGGCGTCCAGACGGCGAAGCCCGGACGCTGTGACTGTGCGCTTGGTGGTGCCGCATTGCGAACCCAGGTCACGCGAACCAAAGCTATCCGGAAGCAGCACAATATGGCCGGCTTCGGCCAGCTTCACGGCCCACTGGCCGTCGCGCGTCGCGAAGGGGCCGCCGCAACCATGCAGCGCCACGACCGACGGTGCCTTGGCGCTCGTATCCGGCAGCACGAGCGCGGCATCGAGGTCCCCATCCGGACCGGGCACCGCCACGCGTTCAACATGGACACCGGCGTAATGCAGAAATGCAAGAAGCGAGAGAAACGCCTTCATGCCAAGTCCTTTCGCTCGTTCTCAGCGTGGCGCAGCGGCCCGGCGCAGCCGATCATTGATCGCACGACCGAGACCAATCTCGGGTATCGGCATCACCGCGATGCGTTGCAGCCCCTTGGTGTCCAAGGTGCGCAACCCCGCGAACAGTCGCGCCGCCGCTTCAGTCAGATCACCGGTCTCGCTCAGGTTGAACACCACGCCTGTGCCTGACAACGGCGGGCCGAACGCGAGCAACGCTTCGTCGCGCGTCACATCCTGCGCATCAAGCCGCACCGGAACATTCGGGGCGTAGTGTGAGCGCAGCATTCCTGGTGACCGGAAAACCTCGGACTCCTGATGACGCGCAACCGTGCCGATGACAGCTTCGATCGCTTCCACCGTTGCGCCACCTGGCCGCAGCAGAACCGCCTGCTCGCCAGACAGATCGAGCACCGTTGACTCAACGCCCACCTGGCAAGCCCCGCAATCAAGCACCGCTGCAATGCGTCCCGATAATTCAGTCAGCACATCCTGCGCCGTTGTTGGACTGATTCTGCCAAAGCGGTTGGCCGACGGTGCCGCGACAGGCCGCCCGGTCTCTTGTAACAGCGCTAACGCAACATCATGCGCCGGAACGCGCACTGCCAACGTGTCGAGGCCAGCGCTTGCGAGATCGCTGACGGGGCAGGCGACCGCCCGAGGCAGCACCAGCGTCAGTGGCCCAGGCCAGAACGCCTCAGCGAGACGCCGCGCACGTTCGTTCGCCACCACATCGCAAAATGCGGCCTCCGCGCTGGGGAAATGGCAAATCAGCGGATTGAATTTTGGCCGATCCTTCGCGGCGAATATCCCAGCCACCGCGCGATCATTCGTCGCATCAGCTCCCAGCCCATAGACCGTTTCGGTGCCGAACGAGACCAGTTCGCCCTTTCGTAACAATACGGCCGCGCGCCCAATACCGTTGGCATCTGATCGCAACAGTTCTGTCATCGTCCTGCAAATAGTCATTCGGGCCGGGCGTGGCAAAGCCTGGCCACGCTGCTACAGTTGGGAGACGCCGTAGCGCAAGCGGCAATCCAGGGGAGTTTCAGCATCATGCTCGATGTCGCCTTTGCCAAGCCGGCCTTGCCAAAGTCCGGCGCCCTCGCTCTGCTGATTGGCGAAGGGGAAATGCCGTCTGGCGTGTGGCAACAGGCGGACGAGGCAACCGGCGGAGCAATCGCCCGCGCTCTGACCGCGGCGGAGTTCAAGGGTGCCAAAGGCAAAAGCTGCGTGATCCTCGCGCCTGGTGCTGGATTGTCACGTGTGCTCGCATTGGGCCTCGGAAAGCCCGCCGAGCTGACTGGGCGTGTGCTGAATGAGGCAGGCGGCCAAATCGCCGCCGCGCTGTCGCGCGAACCGGCGGTCACGGTGTCCAATGGCGCGCTCCAGCCGACGCAAGCCGCCGAGGTGGCGTTCGGCGCCGCATTGCGCGCGTACCGGTTCGACAAGTACCGGACCAAGGAAAAGGCCGAGGACAAGCCAAAATTCTCCCGGCTCACCGTGCTGACCGCCGAACCGCCTCGCGCGAAAACCGCGTGGGAATCGCTGAAAGCGATCGCGGAAGGCGTCTTCCTCACGCGGGATCTGGTGAGCGAGCCGCCCAATGTACTGAACCCCGCCGAGATGGCCGATCGCTGCAAGAAGCTCAGCGAACTCGGGCTGAGGGTCGAAGTACTGGGCCCTCGCGAAATGACGCGCCTGGGGTTCGGCGCGTTGCTCGGCGTCGCGCAAGGCAGCGTGAATGAGCCGCGAATGGTGGTCCTGCAATGGAATGGCGTCTCCGGCAATGGCCGCAAGAAGGGCAACGGCAAGCCGGTGGCGTTCATCGGCAAGGGCGTGACCTTCGATACCGGAGGCATCAGCATCAAGCCTGCCGGCGGCATGGAGGACATGAAGTGGGACATGGCCGGTGCCGGCACCGTGATCGGGCTGATGGCAGCGTTGGCGGGCCGCAAAGCGAAGGTCGACGCCGTCGGACTGGTCGGCTTGGTGGAGAACATGCCGTCAGGCACCGCGCAGCGTCCCGGCGACGTGGTGAAGACCTATTCCGGCCAGACCGTGGAGGTGATCAACACCGATGCCGAGGGGCGCCTCGTGCTCGCGGATGTGCTTTGGTACTGCCAGCAGAAATTCGATCCTCGCTTCATGGTCGATCTTGCGACCTTGACCGGTGCCATGATCGTCGCGCTCGGCCACGAGTATGCCGGAATGTTCAGCAATGACGACTCTCTGGCGCAGAAGCTGGCCGCAGTCGGGAACGAGACAAACGAGAAGCTCTGGCGCTTCCCGCTGCACGAGAAATACGACGAGCTGATCAAGTCCGACATTGCCGACATGAAGAACATCGGTGGTCGGCCCGCCGGTTCGATCAGCGCAGCGCAATTCATCCAGCGTTTCGTCAACAACAAGCCTTGGGCGCATCTGGACATCGCTGGCGTCGCGTGGAGCAACAAGGATGCGCCGTGCGTGCCGAAAGGTGCCACCGCATTCGGTGTGCGGCTGCTCGATCGGCTCGTGGCGGAGCATTACGAGGGATAAGGACAGTAAGAATAACACGGATTACACAGATTTATGCACGGATTGCACGAAGAATTATATAATACGCTCCGCGTAATCCGTGCATAAATCTGTGTAATCCGTGTTATTCTAAAATACGCATGACCGAGATTGGTTTCTATCACCTGACCCGCACCGGCTCCGACAAGGCGCTGCCCCAATTGTTGGGACGCACACTGGCGGCAGGGCAACGTGCCGTGGTGCTATGTGCCGATACGGACCGCGTCGCGGCACTCGATGCAGCACTATGGCAATGCACAGACCCCGACTGGCTCCCACACGGCACTGTTGCCGATGGCGATGCCGACCTCCAGCCGATCTGGCTGACCACCGAAGACGCCACCCCGAACAACGCGCGTTTCCTCTTCCTGATCGATGGCGCCCAAAGCGCACATCTTGATGCGTTCGACCGCGTCTTCGATCTGTTCGACGGCAAGGACGAAACGGCGGTGCAGGCAGCGCGCGAACGCTGGAGTGCGGCGAAATCCGCCGGACACGCTCTGACCTATTGGCAGCAGGGTCCTAGGGGCTGGGAGAAGAAGGCGTAAGCCTCGGCCCCAGCGGCTTCAGCACGCGAATACCAGGCGTCCCTGCCACCAGGTCAACCGCCGACGGCGGCATCACCGCAATGCCGCGGCGCCTCACGCTCTGATCAAGCCCCACAGCTTCCAGCCATCGCACGATCGTATCGCGCGGCAGCGCACCCTCGGCCCCACGTTCCACCACCACCAGTCTGGCATCCATCGGCACATCGGGCGTGTGATCCAGGCCGCGAAATACATTGCGATGCCAGTTGCCCATCTTGGTCTGCCATTCGCCGGTGTTCGATGGCCCGGCCTTGTCCCGATACGCGTTGCTGGCGAACACGTCCGGCCCGTCAACCTCGTGCAGCGCGACGAATGGGGACGCAGCAGTGTGGATGCATTCAAAGCGCTGGCTGGCGTGGATGCCTGGAATGCTCAGCAGCCGATGCTGGTGTTCGAGATACCACGCATCCCACTCAGCCCGCCGCGCCGTATCGAGCAACGCCATTTCCACCATATATATCATGTGCCAACCCATTCACCCAACGCCGTGCCAACTCTAGCTGTGGCCCAGCGACAATCAAAGGCGCACATCCCTCGGCATCCCATACACGCGAAGAGAAGTCGGGATATAGAATCATCGGGCCGCCACCATTGGCAAAATTCGTGCGATCGCCGGTATCGAGATATGACTCGGCCGGCAGTCCTTCAGCCAGCAACACGGCATGTCGCGGCAGCTCAATGTGATAGTAGGTGATCTCCTCCACCGGCACCTGGGCAATGGTCGTGCCGTTGATCAGGTACTTCACCGGGATCAGCATTTCGCCAATGAACACCCCGTGATCAGGTGACAGCCAGAGGTCCTGACAAGGTCGCCCAGGTCCCAATGCCGCGGCTCTGATCCGCACTGGCCACACCTTCGCCGGCGCCGGATGGCGCGAGCAATCAACGGTGCGCCGGCCAATCCAGATAATCTTCTGGGGTTGCAGGGATGGAGCAATGACCTGCACGCGATCACCCTCCACCAGGTCATCGACCGGCACTTCACCACGCTCGGTGGCAATGCGCGTGCCACTGGCGAAGCACGGTATGACCTGATCAACCAGTGCTCCTGTGGTAGCCGCCGCGTCCATCGCGAGCGCGGCATTGGCAAAGTCCAGCACGCCAAGTGTCGATCCATTGCCGATGACAGATACAATCGAACCGCTCTGACTGAATTTCGCCGCGACCACGGTCTCAACGACTATCTGGTCACCTGCCGCGAATTGCGTGATCACTCCCTGGACGTCAGCGATATTGTCGATGACCAGCGCGCCGCTCGATGCACTGAATACGATCGACTGCGTATTGGTCACCGGGCCGCCGAGCTCCAGCGTCGATCCTGCATCGATCAGCAACTCGCCGAGGCCCGTGATCGTACCGCTGGCGACAGCAATGCCTCCGCTCGCCGCAAGCGTGCCGGCGTTGACGATTTGCGTTGCACTGAGCAGCCCGCCCTCGTTCACCACCTGCCCTTGCAGCACTGCCGTGGCCGCGGTGACCGTCGCACCCGGCCCGATTGTCAGCTCACCCAGACCGGAAGCGCTACCGACGTTGAGCGTGCCCGATAGGTCCAACTGGCTGCCAGCACCGGAGATGAACACTGCGCCACTGCCACTCGGCTCACCGATGATCAGGTTGCTTGCGGCGAAGGTGGCTCCGCTGAGAATCGACATTGCGCCGGTCCCAGCGTCACCAATGATCGCGTTGCCGCCAACGATGATTTCGCTGGCTGGTCCAACAAGATCGATCTGCCCCGAGCCGAGAAACGTCCCCGCGTTCTGGATGCCCGCATCGAGCGCCGCCGCGGTAACCGTGCCTCCGGCTATGACTGACAGAGCGCCGGCTGCCTCGTTGCCGATCTGAAGTGCTCCGGTGACCTGAAGAGTAGAACCAACTCCATCAACCAACAGGTTTGAACCATCAGCACCCGCACCGGCGATTGCGGCGTCACCAGCCACGACAACTCGACCACCGGCGGAAATCACCAAGGAGCCAAGTCCGCTTGACCCGATGACGAATGTGCCGCCGCTGACGTTCAGCGATCCGCCGTTCGTTACCGTCACGGCACCGGTGGCACCCTGCTGTGCCACGACGAAACCGCCAGTCGCCATCGCACCTTGATTGGCGATCGTCAGCGCGCCACTGCCCGATTGCTGTCCAACGATGAACGTGCCGAGCGATGTCCAGTTGGTGCTCGCACCGTTGACCGAAAGCGATGCGCCAAGGCCGCCTGTGTTGGAGACAACATCCAGATTGCCCTGGCTGATAATCGTCGCCCCGGGGATCAAGTTCACGCTGCCGCTGTCAACAACACCCTTGACTGCGTTGAGAACGACGCCGCCGCCCAGGGTCCAGTTATTGCCGCCGGCAAACACCAGGCTGCCGATAGTGTCCGACCCGGTAATCGTGCCGCCCCCAGTCAGGAATTGCGCTGTATCGGCGGCGTCGGGTGCCAGATTGGCCGGATCGACGCTATTGGTCAGATCGCTCCAGTTGGCCGGGTTCGCGATGTTGCCATCCTGCGCTGCCGTCCACGCCAGGGATCGCGGCGGCGGTTGGATGGCCATCGTGCTCGTCACCGGCGCCGAGGTTGTTGTGTTGTCGTTGATGATCCAGGTGATCGTTCGTGCCGGCTGGCTGGTCGCCTTGCTCGGATCCGCTGCGCCCAAATCAAACGCAACTGACCGCAGGACACGCTGGTAGTTCGCCAGCGTGTCGCGGCCGCTAAGGGTCAGAACCTCGGTCGTGGAATTATAGCTGGCGATGATCGCGGTACCGGTCGTGATGGCCGATAACACATCGCCGTCGCCCACAAACGAGCCGCTGCTGACCGAGACCGATGCGCCAAACAAAGTCGTTGATTCGGTATCACTGACCGTCAAGCCAGGGTCGATCGCCACAGCCGTACCGACCGAGATATACGTCGTGGTATTTCCCGCGCCTTGCAGGATCGGCGCGGATGCGCTGCTGCCATTGACCTGGATCGACGTGGTCCCGCTTTGCACGACGGCGACGAAGTTCGCCAGGCTATATGGCCCGGCAATACGCAGATCAATTGTTTGATTGCCCGCTTCCAGTAGATCGAGGTTACCGGACGAGTAGCTTATCGGCGTTGCTGAAACGCCAAGGGCGATGGTTCCACCGGGAGCGAAACCCTCGATCGTTCCGAAAAACAGCGAAGGCTGATCAAGCGTCAGACCTGCCGTGCCTGCCACATTGATGATCTGCGTCGAAGCGACCGCTCCAGCGAATTCGATGTTCGCGCCGTTGCTGATATCGACCTGACCAGAGCCCTGGAGCAGCGTGCCGATATCGATGGAGCCCGCGCTCGCCGCGATCGTTCCGTTGTTGGTGAGCGCGGTGGTACCGGAGATTGTGATGCGCCCAGCGAACGCGCCCAGCAGCGCTCCAGGTTCATTGGTGAACGTTCCGGCGTTGATGGCGAGAAAAGCGTCACTGTTGCGCCCGCCCGTTCCGCTGGTCTCGACTGTCCCGCTATTATCCACGTCATTGAGCAGCATGTTGGCCCGCACGCCTTCGTCAAACGGAAAAATCGGCTGACCAATGACATTGATGGTGCCTGCGTTGCTCAGCACGCCAGTGACCGGTCCGCCGCCCACGAACGTCAGTGCGTCACCGTTTAACAGGTTGATCTGCACGCCCGAGCCGAGACTAAGCGTATCCTCGACGAAGATCATGCCAGATCCGCCGATGGCGGCATTGTCGAGTGCCGGATCGCCTTGGAACACCAGCGACCCGCCTTCCAGCGAGATGGTTCCTGGGCCGCTGCCGTTACTACCGGTGACAACCAACCCATTGAGGATGGTTGTCGCGGCATTGCCGGTGTCCAGCAGTCCTTGCCACGTCACGTTGTCGAGGGTTCCGTCAATCTGCTGACTGATGCCGGTGACCGTGCCGCCGACGATGGTGCCAAGGCCCAGGATGCGAAGCTGGCTCCATCCCGAACCATTCAGAGTACCGCCAGTGTTATCCAGCGAACCAGCCAGTGCGAGGCTGCCGCCAATGCCGCCAATGCGCTCGATATCGGCGGCGCCGTAGCCGCCGAACAGTTGCAGCGACGCCGTATCGATGACCGTACCGGCATTGGTGAACGCACCAACCACGTTCACGATGCCTGTCGCGATGCCCAGCGTCCCCGCATTGATCGCAAGTCCATTGTTGATCATCAGAGCGCCGCCAGACGATAGCGTGGCCGACGGGTCGTTCAGTGTGATGCTGTTGACCGTCTCGCTGGGAATGGTGACCACATAGGTGCCAGATGCGGCGATCAGCGCGTCATCACCTGCTCCCGGCACGACTGCGGGCGACCAGTTGGATGCGCTGGTCCACGTCCCGGAAGTGCCGGAGTTCCAGGAAATTGATGCCATGACCACCGCTCCACCTCTGTTGGGGCGGAACAATTGGCAACAATTCCCTTACGATAGCTTAAGGCACGTAAATCAGGCGCTCAACCGCATCCTGCGCCGCAGCGGCTGGGCAAGAATTGTCCGGAGCGGAGCGTCATGGCCGGCCCCCAAGCCGGCCATCAGCCTCAGCGGCACCAATGTACACTGATGGCCGCGTCGAGCCCTATAGGCGCTAGAGGCAGACCAGAATTGATGGGTTTCCAGTCACGTCGTCCAAACCACCGTCATGGCCGGGCCATGTCCTCGGGCTTGATCCAAGGATTGTCCCGGCCACCCGTGGCGGCAAGTTGCTGATAGGTGCGGCCAACTGCCCATAGGCTCCAGCTTGATGCGCCCGCGATCGAACGTTTGTGCCGTTACGGGTGGCCGGGGCAAACCCGCCCAAGACGATAGGCAATGGTTCGCCCTGAGAAAGCAGGGTCCGACGGCATCGCGTCGAATGCTCGCCCAGCCTCGCAGTGAAACCAGTCAAAGCGGCTGCAAAGATCCAGCCCTCGGCGCACGCGCCGCCGCAGCCTCCTGCCCAGCCGCTTCGCGCACGAGCACGATCAGACCACCATCAGGCAGACTGCGGACACTACAGGCCAGAGCATGACCGCCCGCGCCCGCATACATGATCTCGCCCGACCCGCTGGAGCGCAGTTGCGCGACGCGATGAGCGACCTCGGCTTCTATGGCCTCCACCACCCCAACCGCACCTGCCAAGGCCTGCGCACGCAGCATGTCATCGAGCGGCAAGCCAGGCTGCAGCGTCTCCGGATCAATGTCGAACAACTCAGCAAAACGCGGGTTCCACTCCGTGATCCGCAACTCGCCGTCCACAACAAGAGCCCCCGTTTCCATTCGGCCAAATGTTGCTTCCAATATTGCCGTGCGGTTTTCCAAACAACTCCGCGTCTCCGCCAATTCCTCCTGCACCGCGGCCAACTGCACGCGCTCACGTTCGATGGCCTGGCGATGCCGCCGCGTCGAGTGGTAGGTCCAGATGATCTGCAGCAAAACGCCGGCACCCATCAGAATGACGAGCGTCGCGCCCCACGCGACAGACCGTGCATTCTTCGCCCAGGAACTCGGCGGGCTCCATCGCCTGCGCCTGATCGACAGCCACTACCACGGCCAGCTTGCGTCCTGGCACCTGGCGGAAGCCATGAATGCGCTCCACGCCATCCAGTGCGGACGGGCCGATCCACGAGCCATCCAAGCGTTCGCGCAGTGCAGCGAACATCGCCGAATCACCGATATCGTATTTGGGATTGGCTGCGGCCGGCCCGCTGATCGCCTGCACCCTGTGGCGCTGCGTGTCGACCAGGGCCGTCATTCCGTTCATGCCCAACGAGGCCGCGGAGAAGAGTTGCGCCAGGGCGTCGGTTCGATAGGTGGCCCCAACGAACCATCCGCCAGGATGATCCAGTCGCATCAGCACGTATGACAGGCGCTGCCGGCTTTCCACCCGGTCGGCGGACGGTGCAACCATCAGACCTTCATCTTCTGTCGCCTCTTCCGACATGACCGCCGAGCTGCGGCCGACATTGGCGCCCAGTCCAAGCCCGACCGATGCAGGATCGGTATCGTACTGGATGATAAGCCGCTCGTTGGCGACGAACGCATCCTTGGTGACATCGGTGAGCGCCGGGGTTTGTTCGCTCCATGCCTTGATGTCGAAGTTGGCTGAATGCGCCTCAACCGCCAGCTTCAGTAGACGGAGCGATTGATCGACCCCCATCAGTTCGCGATGGATTTCCTCCGCCAGGACCAGCGCCTGCCCGCTGACAGTCGCCTCGATCCGTGCGCGAAGCTCAACCCGTTGGACCGAGATCGCGCGCGACACGTTGATCCATACGAGTGCGATCAGCGCCATTGCAATGACGGCCACTCCAAACGATCCAAGCAATTCCCCGGAACCAATGCGGAATGGCGGCTGCTCTGCGCCGCGGATCGACTGCTGCATCGCGCGGGCATTGGCACTGCGCTGGCGCCGTCTTCGCTTGTTGTTTTGGTTACCGAACATCATGGATCAGATCACCAGTTCGATCAGGAAAGGGCCTTTGCGGGCGTTGGCCTGAGCGAACAGATCGCCGAACCCCTCGCAGGTGTCCGCGCGCGCCGCCTCCACGCCCATGCCGGCGGCGAGCTTGGTCCAGTCCAGGTCGGGATTGCCGATGTCCAGCATGTCGAGTGCCGTGCGGCCGGGGTTGGCTCCAACATTCGCCAGTTCTCCGATCAGGATCTGATACTTGCGGTTGGATAGCAGCACAGTGGTGACATCCAGCTTTTCGCGTGCCTGGGTCCACAGCGCTTGCAGTGTGTACATCGCCGAGCCATCCGCTTGCAGCGCAACCACCCGGCGGCCAGGCGCACCAACCGCGGCGCCGGTGGCGAGCGGCGGACCGCAGCCGATGGCGCCGCCGGTGGAGTTCAGCCAGTCATGCGGCGCGGCAGCGTAGGTGAGCGGAAAGAAGCCCCGGCCATACGTGACCGACTCATCGGTGATGACGGCCTGCTCCGGCAGCAGCGCGGAGAGCGTCGCTGCCACAGTCTCCGGGGTGAGCGCGCCGCGCGCCGTTTCCGGACGTGGTCCGGGATCGGGAATGGCGACCCGGGGAGCGTTCAACTCGTCCGCCAGCCGCGCCAGGGCTTCGCTTGCATCCTGGTCCGGCCGCGCCAGCACGTGGATGTCGGCATCCGCCGGGATCGGCGTAGTCGGCTTGTTGGGATAGGCAAAGAACGTCACCGGCTTGCGCAGCCCGCACAGGATCACGTTGCGCGTGCCGGCGAGCGCCTTCACCGCCGTATCGACCACGTAGGGGATGCGATCCACCGCCACGCGAGCAATACAT
>CAVTEC010000025.1:0-146211 GCA_963733475.1 uncultured Alphaproteobacteria bacterium
TGGCGGATAGGCCGGGCGGGGACGACTGGCGCTCCACTAACAAAAAAACCCCGCATTTCTGCGGGGCTGGTTAGATTACAACTGATGTTCTGACTGATGTGCTTACTTGCCGGTGCCTTTCAGACTTGCGGTCTGCGGGCTGCCGACGGCGCTATCGGCCACGCTTAACGTTCCTGTCCGCGCGCCCGTTGCAGTCGGCGTGAACACTACGCTGATCGTGCATTTCGCCTTGGCGGCCAAACTCGTCGTGCACGTCGTTGTGGAGACACTGAAGTCTCCCGTCGTCGAGATCGCGATGCTGGTAAGCGCTACCGTTTGTTCGTTGGTCAGAGTGAACACCTTCGCCGGACTGCTCGTCCCAACTTTTTCTGTCGCGAATGTCGCGCTAGTTGGGGTTAGTTTTGCTTGAGCCGTTCCGGTGCCAGACAGTGTCACGGTCTGCGGACTGTTCGCAGCGTTGTCGGTGATCGTCAAGGTTCCCGTTCGCGCTCCCAGCTGAGTTGGTGTGAAGGTAACCTTGATGATGCAGTTCTTTCCCGCAGCCAGCGTGCTGCCGCAGGGCTTGGTGCTGGTGGCTTGCGCGAAATCGCCGCTGATGGCGATGCCGCTGATATTCAGCGCTCCGGTGCCACTGTTGGTGACGGTGAGTGATTTCGCAGCCGCCGTTGCGCCCACTACGACGTTACCCCACGCCAAAGAAGTTGCCGAGAGAGTTACGACTGGACTGCCCGAGGCGGCCGTCACGGTGAGACCTACGGTGGTTGTCTGCGTCAGACTCCCGGATACGCCGGTGATGGTTACGGTGGTTGTCCCGGTGGCAGCAGAGGCGCTGGCCGTCAGAGTCAAAGTGCTGGTGGAGGTGGTCGGATTCGTGCTGAATCCTGAGGTCACGCCACTCGGCAGGCTGGAGGTGGACAACGTAACGCTGCCGGTAAAGCCATCCACCGGAGTAACGGTGATCGTGCTCGTCCCGCTGCTACCCTGCCCGATGCTTAGACTGCTTGGCGACGCGGACAGCGTGAAATTCGGAGGTTGAACGCCAGAGCCAGCCAGTGCGTTGATCAGGGCAGGCCCTGTTGGACTGCCCCAGCCGGTGGCTAAATCGTAACCAACTGTTGTGGGATAGCCGTTACTGCCGCTGGTGATGTCGTGGAAATCGGTGTTGTAGTTTGATCCCACGCCAATGTTATAGATGGCCGGATTAGCGAATCCGAGCATCGGATTGCCATTGGCTACCGCCTGTTGATTGATGAGAGCCAAGAAGCCGGCCCACATGGGCGCTGCAAAGCTGGTGCCGCCCTCTTCGTTTTCCGTACAACTTCCGTTGCCGCAGACATAAAACGTAAAGTTTGCGTTTGCCGAGACGTCCGGGGCGTTCCGATAAGTCGTGGACCCCTCGTTAGCCGCGGTGATCACGCCCGGAAGTTGCTGCCAGACGGGAATTAGAAAGTTTTTGCCTTCAAAGTAGCCGCCGCCGCCGTCGACCCAGGCAGTCTCCGAACTCCAGGGGCCGCCCGCGCTTTGGGTTACCAAATCGGTACCACCGACCGTCGTGAGATACGGAGAAACCGCCGGCCATGTGGGAGCGCCAAACGTACTATATGCTCCACTGTCGCCGGCCGCTTGGAACAAATTCTGGCCCTGCGCCGCAAACTTCATGAAGTAAGGGTCGGCCTCGGTGGGATCTGGTGGGCTCCAAGTCCACGAAGAGCTCAATTGCGCGTTCAGCGGAGAGTTTGTAGACATGGAACTAAAAATGGCAGTGTCCGTGGACCCCACGTAGACATACAGTCCTGTCATGGCTGGAGCCATGGAGATGGCCTGCGTCATATCAATGATTTGTTCCACATCACAGTCGCTCTCGTTCTGGCAGAACAAGTCAGTTCCATCCGTGGAAATGCCAGTGACTGGAACATTGTCCATTTGTCCAGCATTCTTGAAGTAAGTGTTCAGGTCGGCGATGTCGTATCCCGCAAACTCGAACAAACCTACCGACTGGCCAGCGCCGTTGAGAGATCCGTTTCCGTAGTAGGCCGCGCGCATGTCGCTGCCGCAGAAAGACCCTCCGGGACAGGAACCGCCCGAACCGGCCGCAGACTTCGCCAGCGAAGCTGGTCTATGCACTACTGCGGGACGCGGAATGGAATAATTATCCAAACCCGAGATGTGCCAGAGCCGGAAGGGTAGATCCACTGTGGGTTCGCGATCTGGAGCAAAGAAGGTGCGATTTTCGGTGGGGTGCTGGTAAACACCCATGGTCACATGGAAGGCTTTCTCGATGGCTGCGACCGGAGCCTTGAACTGGACGTCCATTGAATCGCGCGAGCCGCCAAGGACTGTGAAGCCGTTCGCTTTGGCGAAACCAATCAGGGCGTCATAGTCTTCCTGGCTGGGACCAAAGCGCTCAGTAAATTCTGGCACGGTGACGAAGTGACGATAGGAGGGACTGGAAGGATCGTAGAGTTCTTGCAAGAAATTTTCCAACTCGGGCTGATGGCGTAGCGCTAGAACGATGTCGAAGCGCATGGTCTGGGATGCTGGGAGACGTCCGACGGACAGGGCCTCACCATTCACGGTTGCTTCACGCACGTGACGCGTCAACAGGGTTTGCGACTGTGCCTGGCACAGGATATTCATACCCGAGACCAGCACGACGACGGTGAGCAAGAATAGACCTAATCTTCGAATCACGGTTTCTCCTTAAATAATGTTAGATAACGGTCCTGGAAGACCCTCCTGGTGCGCAGCATGGGCACCAAGGCCTACATCTGAATTCGGTAAACATGACGGATTGAAAACACCCGGAACCCCCGCCGGGGCAGACGAGGGAACTTTCTATTGGGCCGCAGTATATACCCGGTTTCGCGGGAACAACAACGAAAATATGCGCTGCACAACTACTCAGCTCTTCCGCAGAACTTTCTTATCGCCGGGCGGAACTCATGTGCACCTTATATGCAACAGTTAGACAACATCGAGTAGTCTGGGCGCGCGTTTATCCTTGACTTATTGAAAGAGTTCAAATGAAAACATCCTGCTACGCTGGAGATTATCGGCCTCCCGTATTCGGATACGAACTCGACAACAACAGCCGGCAATGGATCAATACTGAAGCCTAAAACAGGCGGGACCGAAGTCCCGCCTGTCTGTTTGGTTCCTGGTTTCAGTTTATGGTTAAGGTTGTTATTTGCCAGTTCCGGATAGAGCGACGCTCTGCGGACTATTGGAAGCGTTGTCGGTAATCGTTACAGTCCCAGTGCGGGCTCCAGTCTTAGTTGGCGTGAAGGTCACTGTGATGATGCAGTCGCCTCCCGCCGCCACGGTGCTGCCGCAGGCCGTCTTTTTGCTGCCGGGTGCGATGGCGAAATCTCCGCTGGCCGCGATGCTGGTGAGGTCGAGCGTGCCGGTGCCCGTGTTGGTGAGCGTCACTTTTTTCGCGCTGCCCTTCACGCCCACGACGATCTTGCCCCACGTCAGCGAGGTTGGTGAGAGACTGACGACTGCGCCACTACCACCGCCGCTTCCGGCAAGTGCGTTGATCAGGCCGGTGTTCGGACTTCCCCATCCAGTCACCAAGTCATAGCCAGTGACAGCCGTCCAGAACATCGGTTGGCCGCAGCAATCGTTGTTACCCGCAGTGATGTCGTGGAAATCGGTGCCGTAGCCCGACCCCAGTCCAAGCGAATAGATGGTTGGATTAATGAAGCCGAGCGCGGGATTGCTGTTCAGGGCTGCCTGCTGATTGACCAGAGCCATGTAACCGGCCCACATCGGTGTAGCAAAACTGGTCCCACCCCAGCCTGTTTGACAAGCTTCTTGATCGGCACAGGTGTAAAAATCAAAATTGGCTTCTGCCGAGACGTCCGGGGAGTTTCGTAAGGTCGTGGAGCCCTTGTTGGTCTTGGTGATTACACCGGTGAGTTGCTGCCATGAGGGAATCGGAATGGCATCGGGCGTAAAGTAGCCGCCGCCGCTGTCGACCCAAGCGGTTTCCGAACTCCAGGGGCCGCCGGCACTTTTTACTTGCAAGTCGGTGCCGCCGACCACGATGGCATGTGCATCATCCGCAGGGAAAACATATGTGGAAGCTGCGGTATATGCGCCACTGTCGCCAGCCGCTTGAAAATAGCTTTGACCCTGCGAGGCCATCTTCTCGAAGTAGGGATCGTCAGTGCCGGGATCGGATGGCTCCCAGGTCCACGAAGAGCCGATTTGCCCAACTAACGGAGAATGCGTGGACATGGAACTAAGCATGGCGGTGTCGGTGGATCCAACAAATACATACAGGTCGTTCAATCCTGGGGCCATGGAGATTGCCTGAGTCATATCAAGGATCTGTTCCCGATCGTCACAGCCATCCGCGTTGAGGCAGCTGAGGCTGGTTCCATCGGTGGAAATGCCAACGACCGGAACGTTGTTGGTTTGCCCAGCGTTCTTGAAATAAGTTTTCAAGTCGGCGATGTCGTATCCGGCAAACTCGAGCAGTCCGAGCGTCTGGCCGGCACCGGTGAGAGATCCACTTCCGTAGTAGGCGGCACGCATGTCGCTGCCGCAATAGGAGCTTCCGGGGCAGGAGCCCTTAACGGCATTGGACTTCGCCTTCAGATTGCTGTGTGCGAGCGCAGGACGCGGAATCGAATAGTTGTCCAAACCCGAGATGTGCCAGAGTTGGAAGGGTAGATCTACTGTGGGCTCGCGGTCGGGAGCAAAGAAGGTGCGATTTTCCGTGGGGTGCTGGTAGACACCCAGGGTCACATGGAAAGCTTTTTCGACGCTCGCCACCGTGCCTTTGAGTTGCACGTCAAAAGCATCGCGGGAGCCCCCCACCACCGTAAAGCCGTTCGCTTTCGCGAAGCTAATCACGGCGTTGTAATCTTCCTGGCTGGGACCAAAGCGCTCGGTAAATTCTGGCACGGTCACGTAGTGACGGTATTCAGAACTGGAAGGATCGTAAAGTTCTTGCAAGAAATTTTCCAACTCTGGTTGATGGCGCAGAGCCAGAACGACATCGAAGCGCATGGACTGGGACGCTGGGAGACGCCCGGTGGACAATGCCTGACCATTCACGGTTGCTTCACGGACATGACGCGTCAAAAGGGTTTGCGACTGTGCCTGGCAGAGGACATTCAGACCCGACACCAGCACGATGACGGTGAGCAAGAATACATTCAATCTTTGAATCACGGTTTCTCCTTAGAGTAGGTACCAACAGTTCTGGAAGATTTTTTTGTGCGCGGCACGGAACCAGACAATTGGTTCTGAATCTGGCAAACGTGACTGAATTGAAACACCCCAAACCCTCAACGGGGCAGATGAGGGAACTTTCTATTGGGCCGAAGTATATACCCGGTTTTGCTGGAGCAACAACGAAAATGAGCGCCACACAACTACTCAGTTGTGCATGCAGAATCACCTTGTCCTGGAGTGAAACTTGTGTGCACCTTATGTGCAACAGTCAGACAAAGGCAGCGTCGTCTAAGAGTACATCTCGTAGTGGGTAGCAGACGGCTCCATCTCGAGCAGAAAATTCTTGTCGAAGTCGTAGTACTTCGCGACGCTGATGTCATCTCCGGCAAAGGCGCGGATTGCCTCCTCGGATTCCCAAAAGGTGACCATCAGAAAGTGCGCGGTTTGGCCTTCGATGCGGCGAAGTGCGTAAGCTCCCTGGTTGCCTGGGGTCGAACGATAATCGGGAATGGCGATGGTTCGCATGAGTTCGAGGTATTCATCGCTCTTTGCGGCTGGAGTCATGCCGTGCCAGATTCGCGTGATCATGATGGGTTCCTCGGCGGCGGAGGAACATGAGGTCCTTCGCTTCGCTCAGGATGACAATCGTAAAATTGCGCACTCGTAGAAATTTTAGGGCAATGAGCCGATCGCTGCGTCTCAGCTCCTGGCGCCGACTTCTTCTTTTTCTATGGCCGCGTAGTGGGACTCGACGTAGTCGTCGAGAATTTTGATGAACTCGGCTACGATCTTGTCGCCTTTGAGCGTGGTAAATAGACGGCCATCGACGTACACCGGAGCTTTCGGTTCTTCAAATGTTCCCGGGAGAGAAATTCCGAGGTTCGCATGTTTTGATTCTCCGGGGCCGTTGACCACGCATCCCATCACTGCGACTTTCATCTCTTCCACGCCGGTGTGACTTTGTTTCCAGACGGGCATTTGATCGCGCAGGTAGGTTTGGATCTGCTCGGCCATCTCCTGGAAGAAGGTGCTGGTGGTGCGTCCGCAGCCGGGGCAGGCGGTAACTTGCGGAGTGAAGCTGCGAATACCAAGCGACTGCAGAATCTGTTGCGCTATGCGAACTTCTTCGGTGCGATCGCCTCCAGGCGCGGGAGTGAGCGAAACCCGAATTGTGTCGCCGATACCTTCCTGCAACAGCACGGCCAGCGCCGCGCTCGAAGCAACGATGCCTTTGGCTCCCATGCCGGCTTCGGTTAGTCCGAGATGCAGGGGATAGTCGCAGCGTGAGGCGAGGATGCGATAGACATCGATCAGATCTTGTACTCCGCTGACTTTTGCGCTGAGGATGATCTGGTCGGAGCGCAATCCGTATTGCTCGGCCATTTTTGCCGAGTTGAGCGCGCTGGCCACGATCGCTTCCATGGTGACTTCGCGGGCATCTTTCGGTTCTGCCAGGCGCGAATTCTCGTCCATCATTTTGGTGAGGAGAGCTTGATCGAGCGATCCCCAATTGACGCCGATGCGTACCGGTTTCTGATGCTTCGCCGCAACCTCGATCATGGTGCGGAAGTTGTCGTCATTCTTGCGTCCAATGCTGGCATTGCCGGGATTGATGCGGTATTTGGCTAGATCCCTCGGCGCAGCCGGGATATTTGGTGAGCAGGAGATGTCCGTTGTAATGGAAGTCGCCGATGATCGGTACGCGCAGGCCTTGTTTGTCGAGTCCTTCAACGATATGAGGGATGGCTTTGGCGGCGTCATCATTGTTGACGGTGACGCGGACGACTTCGCTGCCGGCGCGGGCTAGGGCGGCTACTTGCTTTATGGTGCCGGGAATGTCTGCCGTGTCGGTGTTGGTCATGGACTGCACCATAACTGGTGCATCGCTGCCCACCCGGACACCGCCGATTACGGCGGTAAAGGATTTCCTACGCTGTATTTCGGCCATATCGGAAGCTTTATTTTACCATGCGCATTCCGACCAAGCCTTTAGTTCCCCTGCCAGAAAGGGGATGAAGCGGATGTAACGGTCTGCCCCTGTGACTGAGGGCGGTCTTTTTGGGTGGATGCTTGTCTGGATACGATCATCTCGATAAGCTGATTCGCTTCGCTCTCATCGGCGCCGTCTCCAAAGAAGACGGTTCTGGAACCATAGTCGAACGCAATGCCGCTTGGCCTCTCGCTATTGTGGGAACTGGTGTCCGGCCGATAGCGCAGGTTACGCATTTCCTGGAGCGAGTACTGTCTCGAGGAGAGCCTCAATCCGAAGATCTCTCTTCGAATCGTAGCCGTTCCATTGGTCGTTTGGAATATGTCGCGGCCTCCCAGCATTCGACCCAGCCAAAATGCGACCATGATTTCTCCGAGAGCCCAGCCACACATCCAGAAACCTTTGGACGAGTCCAACGAACTTGGCGGCTGTGCCACGCTCCCAGGTCCCACGTGGCGATAATGTCCCACTTTCGGCGTGAAAAAAGGCGGCGTGGAACCTCCCTTGCCAAGCAATTGCTGCGCGACCGAGATCCCCGCGACCGTCCACGCACACAACCAAAATGACGCAAACAAAATTGCCAGCGTATTTTTGGCTGCGGGAATAGAAATACGTAGGACGCCGTCCTGCTGCGAGACCGTGGAACGCATCGGTTGCGGTGAGATCGCGGGTGTCGTCATTGCCGAGCCGTCGTATTGCCGAGCCATTGTTTTCGTGTCAACGTCCGCGACCCCTCGTTTTCGAGAAGAGGGCCGTCTGGACGTATCACGTGACACTACCGCGCGAAATCAGGAAAGACAAGGGTACGGAAGTTGATGAACTGGTCTCTCGGGGCGCGAGACGAGAGCTGCTACGGGGCTCTCCTAAGTTGGACAGGGCTGGTCAGCCGACGCAGCCGCCCTCGAGAGCAGTGGAGCACGCACAACTCACTATGTTCAACTCCTTACGAAGCAGCCGTGGCAGCTGCGGCCGGTTTTGCAGGGGCGCTTGGAGTTGTTGTCGCAGCTGGAGCTGGCGTCGAAACTTGAGTTGGGGCTGGCGTCGAAGAGACGGTGGGAGCGGTAATGCCTAAGTAGCTATCCACCACAGCGGCTGTGATGCCGAGGTTCTCTGCGATTTCCGAGGGCGACTGACCTTGTTCCTGGAGAAGATGGACTTGGGTATTTTCTGACAAATCCACCGTGCTTGCCGCGGTGCTTGCCGTGGGTGCTGCGGCAGCGGGACGCGATGGGATAGTCGAGTAGGCAGCGGCGGCGGCCACTTGATTCGATGATGCGCTGGAGACTGAGATTGTCATGGTGTGTCTTCCTTTCCTTATTCTTCAATCTTCTTCGTGCTTATAAGGAAAAGATCGTCCGATTGTGGGGATGGCATTAGCTGAGCTGCCGACGCGGTGAATCCGAAATGGGCTGGGAGTTCTAAAGTGGGAAGATGCAGCCGCTTTGGCTGCTCCTCTCGGAGAAGTAATTTGCGCTTACTTTGCGCGGGCGAGGCGCCCGCGCCACACGGACTTGGTTATGGCATCCTGGTGAGGCCAGGCAAGGTCTTGACGAGATCGTTGTAGATCACCATCACGGCAAAGAGCACCAGGAATACGAATGCAGCTTGGTAGATGCGTTCTTTGACGGGCAGGCTGATTTCTTTCTGCATGAGGCTCTCGATGAAAAGGAGCAGGATGACGCCGCCATCCAGGATGGGAATCGGGAGCAGGTTCATGATGCCCAGGTTCAAGCTGATGGCGGCAGTGATTAAGAGTAGCGGAGTAAATCCCTCTTCGCGGGCAGCCTCGCCAACGTCTCTGCCAATTCCGATCGGACCATCGACCTGGCGCATGGACACTTTACGCCGCACCATTTTTTGCAGCAGTTCGAGGATCAGGAAAGAATTCTTTTTGTTATCGGAGAGCGAGCGGCTGAGGGCATTGGCAAAATTGAGTTTTATGATTTTGGTGGGAACGCTAGCGATGCCGATTCTGTAAGCGGGGCCTTGTCCGGCCGATCCCGGATCTAGGGTGGGTTTCACGGTAAAGGAAATTTTCCGATCGTTGCGGAGAACAACAATCTGTAAAGGCTGATCTTTGGTTTGATTCAACAGCCTGATGAGCACGCCCAAGTCGGGAATGTCCTGTCCGTTGGCGGTGAGAATCCGATCTCCGATCTTGATTCCTGCCTTATCGGCGGGCATCCCGGGTTCGACGAGTGTCAAAGTCGCACTGGACTCTTTCGGTACCCAACCGATGTCGCCGTTTTCATTGGGCCCGAGCGGTTCCGGGACCAGGATCTTTTCCGTGACTTTGCCGTCGCGCTCAATGCCGAATTTCAGAGGTTGATTCGGGCTCAGTATTGTCTTGACGTTCACTTCCTCCCAATTCGGATTCTCGATATCCTCTACCCGGACAATCTTGTCGCCACTCTGAATTCCTGCCTTCTCGGCGGGAGTGTTCGGATTCACCCATCCGACAACGGTTGGCTCGTCGAGCACGGCGGCGTATTCGTAATGCACCATGTACACACCGGTTAGCAGGGCGATGGCCAGCATAATGTTCATGGCCGGCCCGGCGATGGCTATGATGAAACGCTGCCAGCGGGGATGGTTCAGGAATTCGCCGGGATCGTCGGAGCGGTCGTCCATGGGGTTTTCCCCAGACATCTTCACGTAACCGCCGAGTGGCAAGATATTGATACGATAGTCCGTTCCGCCCCGATGGAAGCCCACCAAACGCTTGCCGAAACCGATGGCGAACTGTTCCACGCGAACCCCAAAATACTTGGCGGCGGCGAAGTGGCCGAACTCGTGAATCAGGATCAGGAATCCGAGCACGATCGCCATATCGAAAACGGTATGAAGAATAGACAAGAGTTGCGGCATAATTCCCTAGATTAACCCCATAATTTCGGTTACGAAATGGCCCTGATGGGCGATCCCTTTTGGCGACATTGGTGCACTTTCTTTTGAACTATTTCTCTTGCTAAAAGGCGGGCCTCGGTATCCAAGGTAAGCACCTCATGTATAGATTCCAAATGTCCGGCTGGCGTTGCAGCCATTACTTCTTCGATGACCTGGGGAATATCCTCGAATCCGATCTGCTCCTCCAGAAACGCCGCCACCGCGACCTCATCGGCCGCGTTCAGCGCGATGGTCTTTGCCCCTCCGGCGGCCGCAGCTTCGTAGGCTAAATGCAGACAAGGGAATTTAGCCATATCCGGGGGGAAAAATCCAGATGCCGCAAGTCCATGATCGAGAAGCGCAAGTCTGACGGGATGCGTTCCGGATACGTCAGCGCATACAAAATGGGCAGACGCATGTCGGTCACGGAAATTTGAGCAAGTATACTGCCATCCACGAATTCGACCAGGGAATGGATCGTAGATTGCGGATGCACAACGACTTGCACGCGCTCAGGCGGGATATGGAATAACCGGCAGGCCTCAATTACCTCGAAACCCTTATTCATCAATGTGGCCGAGTCGATGGTGATCCTTTTTCCCATCTTCCAGGTAGGATGATTAAGCGCCTGTTGCACCGTAATTGAGGCAAATTCCGACTTGGGCGTATGCAGAAACGGACCGCCGGAAGCCGTCAGCCAGATCCGTTCAACCTCGTCCATTCTGCCGCCCCGCAGGCACTGATGGACGGCATTATGTTCGCTATCAATGGGCAGCAGCGGCTTGCCTTGTTTCCGAGCCTCGGCAGTGATCAACTCGCCCGCAACTACCAGGCACTCTTTATTGGCGAGACCAACCGTCTTTCCCGCTCGCACCGCTTCGTATGTCGCCTCCAGCCCGGAGACGCCGACGATGGCGCTGACCACAAATCCGCATCAGGATCGGTCGCGACCCGAACCGTGCCCGCCATGCCATGCACGACTTCAATCTCGGTTAGGCCGGCCTGCTGGAGTCTTGTCTTGAGAACCCGCGCGGCGGATTCGTCGGCCAGCGACAATACTCGCGGCTTCCAGCGCACCGCTTGCTCGAAGGCGAGTTCTGTATTGTTGCCGGCCGCTAGTGTGACGACCTCAAAGCGATCGGGATAGCTCTCGACCACACTCAAAGTGCTGCGGCCGATCGAGCCGGTGGAACCGAGGATGGCGATGCGTTTCATGCGGTCTCCTTATTGTAAGGGAGGAAACAGGTAGCGAGAATGATTGGTGAAGCGAGGGGTGCACTCCCGGGCCGCTTTTAAGTTTGTGATAACGGCTCACGAACGGCTTATGGCGAGCGTCCAACTCCCATGGATTAGCTAGAGGAACTCCACCCGCTCGCACTCCATCTGAACAATGCATTTAAGACCTAATCCGTATCGAGATCGGAGACGCCATGCAATTTCTGGACGATGTCCGCTATTCGCTCAGGCAATTTGCGCATGCTCCCGGCTTTACGGCCACAGCCGTCTTGACGCTTGCGCTCGGCATCGGCGCAACCACAGCGATCTTCACGCTGGTGCATGCCGTATTGTTGCGATCCTTGCCGGTCACGAAGCCCAGTGAACTTTATCGCGTCGGCGACATTGAGAAATGCTGCGTCAACGGTGGGATGCAAGAGGATTGGTCGCTTTTCTCCTACGAAAAATATAAGACATTTCGCGACGGACGTCCGGGTTCACCGAACTAGCCGCATTCCAGGCCGGGCGCACACTGATGGGCGTTCGGCGCAATGGAAGCAACCAGCCTGCCGAGTCGCTCAAGCCAGTATGTTTCGGGAAATTATTTTTCGATGTTTGGGATTAGCGCATATGCCGGGCGGGCATTTACCAAAGAGGATGATCGAAAGGGAGCAGAGCCGGTCGTAATGATGAGTTATGCGACCTGGCAACAAAAGTTCGGGAACGATCCATCGGTGATCGGGTCAAGCTTCATGTTTAACGGGATGCCCTTTACGGTGATTGGCATTGCGCCGCCAGGCTTCTTTGGCGATCGGATGGAGAGTGCGCCCGCTTTCTGGGTTCCGCTGAATGCCGAAGCGACCATCGATGGCCCGGGCAATCTCCTGCAATTTGCGCAACAGGATTGGCTTGACGTGACCGGCCGGCTGGCGCCGGGCGCCGATCCTAAGAGCATTGAGGCGCAGATGCAGGTTGAACTCAAACAGTGGCTATTGAGTACAGACAGCGAGCTGCAACCTGGCGAAAGGGAACTGGTGCCAAAACAGACGCTGCATCTGTCTCCGGGCGGAGCGGGTGTGCAGGTGATGCGCGACGAATATCAGTCGGGCTTGCATCTGCTGATATGGGTTTCCGGCTTCGTGCTGTTGATCGCGTGTGCGAATGTGGCGAACCTGATGCTGGTGCGGGCTGCGAGCCGGCGGCAGCATACATGCCGTGCAAACGGCTTTGGGCGCGCCCCGATCGCGGCAGATCGCACAGGTGCTGACGGAGAGCACGGTTCTTTCGCTGCTTGGCGGAGTCGTGGGAGTAGCGTTTGCGTTCGGGTGCACCCGACTCATCCTGCGGCTGGCATTTCAGGACCACCACGTGGCCATCAGCGCCATGCCTTCGTTGCCCGTGCTGGGTTTACGTTCGCGGTGGCTCTGCTGACGGGAATCCTGTTTGGAGTTGCACCGGCGTGGATGACGGCGAATGCCGATCCAGTCGAAGCTTTGCGTGGAGCGCACCGCTCGACGCAACACGCGGCCGGTTGGACGCAAAAATCGCTGGTCGTGACCCAGACCGCATTGTCGCTAGTCCTACTGTGCGCGGCGGGATTACTGACAGAAAGTTTGCGCAACAAGCAGCATCAGAATTTCGGATTCGAGGTGGGGAATCGGTACATCCTGCATCTTGATCCTTCGATGGCCGGATACACGGCCGAACAATTGCCCGCCTTTTTTCGCCAGCTCCACGATAACCTGGCGGCGATTCCAGGCGTAACCCGTGTGAGTTTTTCGATTTACACACCAATGGAGGGGGATAACTGGGGTGAAGACGTTTTTATCGAGGGGCAGACTCCGCCTCCGCCGGGTAGTAGTCAGAATCAGCGCTTCGTGGCTGCGCGTTACCGACGGCTATTTCGAGAGCATCGGCACGAAGATTGTGAAGGGTCGAGGGATTACCGAGCAGGACACGGCCACGACGAGAAATGTCGCTGTGGTCAACCAGACCTTTGCGAAGAAATTTTTTAAAGACGAAGATCCGATCGGAAAACATTTTGGGGATCTGGAACAAAAGTATGCGGGTGCATTCGAAATCGTCGGGGTCACGGAGGATACGCAGTACCTGGGCCAACCAGCAAGATTCGGCCCACATTTTTTCTGGCTGGCGCACAGCGGATGGTTTATGACGACCCGCGTTTCAAGGCCTTCGAAGACCGCACGCACTTTCTGGATGCCGCGGTGCTGCAAACTCAGGGCAGTGTCCCGGGATTGGAGCCACAGGTCAGGCGGGCTCTAGCGCAGGTGAATCCTGATCTTGCGGCAATTGATTTTATGAGCTTCGCGGCTCAAGTGGATGGGAACTTTAAGCAGAACGTTATGCTCGCAAAACTGACATCATTGTTTGGATTGCTGGCGCTGGTTCTGGCGTCGGTCGGACTTTATGGCGTGACCGCATACTCGGTTGAACGGCGTACCAGCGAAATCGGAATCCGTATGGCGCTTGGTGCAGATCGGCAGAATGTTTTGCAGCTGGTGCTGAAGGGAGCTTTTGTGCAGATTGCAATCGGGCTGGCGATCGGCCTTCCGGCAACCATCCTGGCGGGGTATGCGATGACCAAGCAATTATTTGGAGTGAAGCCGTATGCTCCGGGGATTCTTTTGGTGACGACGATTGTGTTGAGTGTGGCAGCTCTGGTGGCTACGGTTCTGCCCGCTCGCAAGGCGGCGACTCTGGAACCGATTCGTGCGCTGCGGACGGAGTGAGTGGCTCGACGCACACTGAACCGTAGGGACTCTTACTACTGCATCAGCCGCCAAGCCCCATAAGCCCACACCACCGGCACTGCGAACAGCATGGCGTCGATGCGATCGAGCATGCCTCCGTGGCCGGGGAGAATGGTGCCGGAATCTTTTACTCTGGCGCCGCGCTTGATGAGGGACTCGACCAGATCGCCTAACTGCGCTGCGATGTTGACCACCGCCGACAGAAGAATGATGGGCCAGAGTGGCGGCTGCTCCAGGCCGAACATGCCGCTACGGCGGTCAATCAATCCGATCCGTAGCAGGGCTGAACTGATTCCGGGCGCGTACTGAAACCATAGTGCACCAATGATCACACTGGCCACTATCGAAGCTACCGCGCCTTCCCATGTTTTCTTTGGGCTGATGCTCGGCGACATACGATGGCGCCCCAGCGATTTGCCTACGAAGTACGCGAAGATGTCTCCCGCCCATACGACGAGCAGCGTGTAGATCGTCCAGATTGCCCCGGCGGGTTGCTCGCGGATCTCGACCAGCAACGCCATCGGGATGGCAATGTAGCCGAATGCAAACGCTGAAGCTGCGGCTGCTGGATAGCCGCCCGTCAAGTTGGATCGACGCATGGCTACGGTCAGAAAGACGAACGGTGCGAGCGCCGCTGCTACTGCGATACCGTAGAGCATGGCCGTGGTTTCGTCCTCCGGTGTGCGATTGATGGAGGAGAAAATTACAAATACAAAGAAGAGCGCAACGAAGACATACGTCGCGAGGCCCAGCGGTTGCACTCCATAGGGAGTTACCAACTTCAGGAACTCGGCGATGGCGAGCACGGCGACCGCTCCGGCCACGAGCGCCAGCAGGTAAAGCGGCGCCTTCAGTACCAGCAACAGCACGAAGGGAATTAGGACGACGGCGGTCGCGATGCGCTTAATCATAGGACCGGAACTCGGATGATCGCGCGTGGCGTGGACAGGTGAGGGTGCTCGTCCCTCCGCGAGCTTCCTCAAGACAAGCAGTGCCCATCAACGCTTCGCCTCGGTGTGAGTACGCTGCGACGTAGGTTTCGGAGCATGGCCGTTATCTTGTCCCAAGCCGCCATAGCGGCGGTCGCGCTTCTGATATTCTTCAATGCTTTCGAGCAATTGCACACCGCGAAAATCAGGCCACAACGTTTGTGTTACATAGATTTCCGCATAAGCCAGTTGCCAGAGCAGGAAGTTACTCAGCCGCATCTCGCCGCTGGTGCGAATTACTAAGTCGGGATCGGGCAATCCGCGGGAGCCTGATACCGCGCCCCACGCGCACTTTGCGATGGCGCGAGCCGCGCGGCGGTTTCAAATTCGATAGTGTCGGTACCTTGGCCATTGCCAGTTATTCCTCGATTTTGACGAGATGGTGAACTTTCGCGATCATGCCGCGAACTTCGGGCGTGTCCGGATGCTCAATTACCTGCTGCATCCGGCGAAAGCCGAGGCCGCGAATCGTCTGCCGCATGTCGCGCCGCGGCAGCCGATGAAGCTGACCACCCACTTCAGTTCAACATTACCGTTTTCTTTTTTGTCGTCGCCATAATATTTTGACCCTCTGATGGACGGGGCGGCTCAGGATGCCGGTTCTTCCGTTCCCCTGCCCGCGCGATTCCGCGACGCGAGCTGCGTCCTTCAAATGCAGCAGGGCGTCGAACGTCGCCTTGATCACATTGTGCGGATTCGAAGTGCCCAGCGACTTCGTGAGCACGTCTGAATGTCCGCAACCTCCATCACGGCGCGCACCGGACCACCGGCGATCACGCCCGTTCCTTCCGGCGCGGGCTTCAGCAAAACCTGCCCCGAGCCGTAGGAACCCAAAACCTGCCGGTGCATGAAGGCCGCGCCCGCCGGCTGTCGCCATTCTTCATTCCGTCAGCGCTGATCAATCTCGTGTCTGGTCATGTATCGATCAAATACGGTCTGAAGGGCCCCAACCATTCGGCGGTGACCGCCTGTGCGACGGGTGTGCATGCGATCGGTGATGCGGCACGGCTGATCATCTGGGGCGATGCCGACGTGATGGTCGCTGGCGGCGCGGAGGCTGCGGTGTGCGAGCTGGGTATTGCCGGCTTCTGCGCCTCACGCGCGCTGTCCACAGGGTTCAACGACGAGCCGGTGCGCGCTTCACGGCCATGGGACAAGGACCGCGATGGCTTCGTGATGGGCGAAGGCTCCGGCGTTCTGGTGCTGGAGGAATACGAGCACGCGAAGAAGCGCGGCGCGAAGATCTATGCCGAGGTTGTCGGCTACGGCATGTCGGGCGATGCGTTCCACATCACCGCACCAGCCGAAGGGCACGATGGAGCTGTGCGTTCGATGCGCGCGGCATTCCGCAACGGGCGCGTGACGCCGGACCAGATCCAGTATGTGAACGCGCACGGCACCTCGACGCCGCTTGGCGACGACCTGGAGCTGGAGGCGGTGGAGAACGTGTTCGGCAGCGCCGCGAAGGGGCTCGCGATGTCGTCCACCAAGTCGGCAACCGGACACCTGCTTGGTGCGGCCGGCGCGGTGGAGGCGATCTTTTCGATCCTCGCGGTGCGGGACAACGTCGCTCCGCCGACGTTGAACCTGGACGAGCCCAGCCGGGACAGCGTGATCGACCGGGTGGCGAAGACGGCGCAAGAGCGGCGCATCGACTGTGCGCTTTCGAACAGTTTTGGCTTTGGTGGCACCAATGCTTCGGTGATCTTCCGCGCCGCGAACTGATCCCTCGCGAATACACGTTTTGACGAAACCGGTGTGATTACGCCATTGTAACCCCATCTGGATCGACGGCACGGGGTTGCAGCGATGACGGGAACTCTCGACGCCATCCTGAGGCGATTTGTCGTTGTTGGCCGGCTCACGGTGCGCTGGCCCAACGGTGAGCGAACGATTTATTCCGGCCCTGACAATTCGGGGCCGACAGCCGGCATGGCCATCGCCGATGCCGGAACGGCGCGCCGCCTGGTGCTCAATCCGTCGTTGGCCGTGGGCGAGGCCTACATGGCCGGTGGACTGACGCCGGACGGTTGCGGCATCTATGACCTGATCGAAGTTCTGGTGCTGAACTTGATGGCGAACGCGAAGGGCCATCCGATCGCCCGCCTGCGTTCCGCGCTTGGCGTGATCCGGCGCCGGATCGACCAGTACAATCCGGCGTATCGCGCACGGCGCAACGTGGCGCACCATTACGATCTGAATGGACGGCTGTATAGCCTGTTCCTCGATCGCGACAGGCAATACTCCTGCGCGTATTTCCCACGCGGCAATGAGACACTGGAAGAGGCGCAGGTTGCCAAGAAGCGGCACATCGCCGCGAAGCTGTGTCTCGATCGGCCGAACCTGACGGTGTTGGATATCGGCTCAGGCTGGGGCGGATTGGCATTGACGCTGGCACGCGAACACGGCGCGCAGGTGACAGGCATCACGCTGTCCACCGAACAGTTGGCGGAATCGCGCGCGCGCGCCGCCGCGGAGGGTCTGCAGGATCGGGTGTCTTTCGAGTTGCTCGACTATCGCACGATGGATCGCAAGTTCGATCGCATCGTCTCGGTGGGTATGTTCGAGCATGTCGGTGTCGTGCATTATCGCGCGTTCTTCGACACCGTGGCGCGCTGCCTGGATCCGGATGGCGTTGCGCTGCTGCATGCGATCGGCCGCAGCGACGGGCCTGGCTTCACCAATCCCTGGATTACGAAATACATCTTCCCCGGCGGCTATTGCCCGGCGCTGTCAGAAGTGCTGCCACCGTTGGAAAAGAGCCGCCTGGTCGCAACCGACATCGAGATCCTGCGGCTGCATTACGCTGAGACGCTGCGCAACTGGCGCCGCCGGTTCGCGGCCAATCGCGACACGATCGCCGCGATCTATGATGAACGCTTCTGTCGCATGTTCGAGTTCTATTTGTGCGGCGCTGAGATCGCGTTCCGTCGCGAGGGACAGATGGTGTTCCAGGTTCAGCTCGCGCATCGCCAGGCCGCGGCGCCGCTTACCCGCGATTACATCACCGCGTTCGAGGCGTCGGCCGATCCCGCCAAGGCCAACGTGTTCAGTCCGAGCAAGTGACGGTTAGTGTCTCGGTTGGAGTTTCAGTCTTAGGTGCCAGGCGGCGGCAGTAAACCTGCCGCATCGCGTCGGCAATGCGCCCAAGCGGGTCAGTCGGTCGTAGTCGTTCCTTCTCCATAACCGGATATTGCCCTAGTCGCCCGCGTCATTGAACCTGACGGCAGTTTGTGACTCACTCGCAACGTCGTCAACGTTGCCGGGATTCGGGACATGTCAGAGGTCGTCGTGAAGAAGTATTTGGTTCGGCTGGACGCGGAGGAACGCGCGCGGCTGGAAGCGCTTATCGGCAAGGGCAAACATTCGGCCAGCGCGATCCTCAGGGCACGCATCTTGCTCAAGGCAGACATTTCCGAGGTCGGCGAAGCCTGGAGCGACGGCCGTATCGTGAAGGCCCTCGACACCAGCCTCGCGACCGTCCACAGGGTTCGCCAGTGTCTGGTTGAGGAGGGGCTCGACGTAGCGCTCGCCCGTAAGCCCCGCGCGAGACCGTCGATCCTGCGGATCTTCGACGGCGAAAAGGAAGCCAGACTGATCACGCTGGCCTGCTCCAAGCCTCCGGCCGGGCACGCGAAATGGTCGCTGCGCCTGCTGGAACAGCAGGTCGTGGAACTGGGGATCGTCGCCAAGGCCAGTGACAACACGATCGGGCGGACGCTAAAAAAAACCTTCTCAAACCGCACCTGAAGCAACGGTGGGTCATTCCGCCGTCGGCCAACGCGGCGTTCGTGGCCGCGATGGAAGAGGTGCTGGAGGTTTACACGAGGCCGCGTGATACAGCCCGGCCCTTGGTTTGTCTTGACGAGACCTCGAAACAACTGATCCGGGAAACTCGCGCGCCGTTGCCGATGAAGCGTGGTCAGCCGAGGCGCGTCGATTATGAGTACGAACGCAACGGCACCGCCAATCTGTTCATGCTGTTCGCGCCGCTGGAAGGTTGGCGGCATGTCGAGGTGACGGATCGCCATGCCGCCGCCGATTATGCCGCCATGCTTCGCGACCTGTCGGACCGATATTTCCCCTCAGCAAACAAGATCGTTCTGCTGCAGGACAATCTCAGCACCCATACCGCGGCGTCGCTGTACGCCGCCTTCGCACCGGCCGAGGCGCGCCGTCTCGCCGAGCGGTTCGAGTGGCACTACACGCCGAAGCACGGCAGTTGGCTGAACATGGCGGAGTCAGAACTCGGCGTTCTGTCATCGCAATGTCTGGATCGACGGATCGAGGACAAAGGCAGCCTTGTCGAGGAAGTCGCCGCCTGGCGTGAACATCGAAACAAACATCACGCCAAGGCCAACTGGCAGTTCACCAATGAGCATGCCCGGATAAAACCAAGGCGACTTTACCCGCCACTTTGAATAACTCGGGCGACTAGCCTTCCCGAAGGTATCGGCATGGCCCCTCGCAATTCCGCGCCAACAGCCGATGAGAACGCGGATCAATTCGCCCGCACGCTTGGGCAGCGGAAATCCTGTAGCGTGCCAACGTTCAACGGGTTCCCCCCTCCCGGCACGCGGAGCTCGAACACCGCCTGTCGCGCACCAACCTCGAAGGTCACCGTATAGCGATCGGGTGTGCCCGTCTGCGGCTGCATGTGCCCACGGCCGAACAGTCGGAACAGCGCCCACGGCCCGCTCGCTTGCATTTCCTCCTCACCTGCGGCCGGTGGATCGAACACCAGACGCATGGTGGGTTCCAGTGAAAAGGTCGGCCACATCATCTGCGTCGTCCGCTGAACGCCGCGCGTATATACGATTGTCGTACTGTCGAGGTCCAATGTTACCTGTCGGGTCGCTGCGTCCGCGCTGATCGGCGTGATAGCCAACTGGAAGTGTGGGCGGGTCTCGCCATCGGCGAAGTACATGTCGCGGATGGTGGCGGCACGCTGGAACTGCGCCACATCGGCGGCCGACACCGGTGAGGACGTGGTGTCGGCCGAGATCAGCCGCCATGTCTTGGCGGACGTATCCACATATCGGCCCAACAGCGTGTTCGCAAAGCCATCGAGCGTGGCACCCGGCGCGAACAGCCGTGCGAAATCAGTGATCGACACATCGCCAGCCGAGGTCGCCACGAACGGATAATGACCGTTCGCCACGGCAGTACAGATTTCTGCCGGGCCGCCAGGCGCGTTGTATATGGCCGCCAGTTGCAGCCGAGGATCGCCACTGCGCAGCGCAACAAGGCTCGTCGCGATCTGGGTCAGCCAACGCCCGACCGGTTCCGGTTGGTGTGCGGCATCCGTCTTGAGTGTCAGCAGTGGATCAATCGCACCGTTCGCCGGGGTTGCCGGTCCTGGTACTCACCAAGGTTGCCGCAAGCTTCGCCACTTGCTGCTGCGCGTCGCCAAGTCCGCGCAACACCACATCGATCGGCGCGCCGGGCTTGGTGCCAACAAAAGCCCGTAGCGCCTGGTAGCGTTCATCGATCTCGTGCCCTGGCGGCAATGGCGCATTCGACGGGCCGCTCATCGTGCCGATAATGGCCTGGAGCCGAACCTGAGCGTCGCTAGGGACAGCGCCCGGTGCGGCCCCGGGCTGCGGGCTGCCTGGCGCAACTGACAGGGTCAATTGTCGCGCGATGGATGCGAGCAGGCTTCGCATCGGCGATTCGCTTGCCGCCAATATATACAGGTCCTGTGCCGCCTGCGGCAGGCTTCGGAGCTGCACGACATTCAGGTCGGACAGCATCAGGTCCCATGCCCGTGCGTAATCCGCCTCGTAGAGGCCGATGACATCGCGTTCGAGCGCGGGCAACTGCTGCCCGCTCGGGTCGAATGACACGCGATCGCCTAGCACCCAACTCTCCGACATTACGCTCTTCACCGCACTGTCCAGCGACGGCAGCAGTACCTTGTGAAACCCGTCGGTCGTGAAGAGACCCGGAATGCCATCCGTCAGTGGCTTGCCTGACGCTCGGACGAACAACGTCGCACCTGCCACGCCAAGGGCATCGCTTGGCCGCCATGGTGGCAGGCGTTGCGCTGCCGGGGAAGGCGCAATACGGGAATAGACACGCTGTGCCATCGGCACCGTTGCGATCCGGCCGCGCACCACGGTGACCAGCGCGCCATCGAGCTGTACTTGCGGGAGTGGTTCTGTCAGCAGCGCATCAAGGTGCTGCAGCAGCGACTCGCGCAATGGCGCATAACCGGGACCGGGGTAGGCCGTCTCCCAGTCCAGCTTCATCCACGCATCCACCAGCGATACATCGAGCGGTCCGACATTGCCGAGCATCAGGTAGACGCGCGTTGCTTGGTATAAAAAGTCTTCGCGGTTGAGATTGCCGCGCAACTGCGACTCCAGCCGCCACATCAGCCGCGGCAGCAACGCAAATTGCAGTGCGTGACGATAGACCATTTGAGCGGAAGCGCCGAGCGTCTCGTGCTGCGATAATAGCGGCGGCAACCACGATGGTTCATCATTGCCTCGCGGCAAGGCGCGCGCCTGGTCCAGCAGAGGTACCAGCCGTGCCAGATCGTCGTCCGCGACAGGATCCAGCGGCAGGCTCCGTGCAGTCTGCTCATAGCGGGCGAGCGCGGACGCGGACGCGTCTATTTCGCGTTGGCTGTTTGATCGTGCCCATAACAACGTCGTTCCCACGGCGACGATCAGCAGTGCGGCAGCGGCGTAGCCGGTGATTCGTAGTGCAACCCGGCGCCGCGCCGCCGCAGGGCTGTGAGCGACAAGCTGGGCTTCGCCGAAGATGACTTCTTTCAGCAACCGCTCGAGAAAATAGCTGCGTCCCTGCACCGGCTGCAGACTCTGTGTGCGCGTCTGATCCACGCCGAGCGCCCGCGCCAGGGCACCGGTGAGCCGATCGAATGGCGTCCCCTCCTGCGTGCCAGAAGTGAAATACACACCACGCAACAATGGGCGCGATTCGCCGTGGTTGCTGTCGAACGCGTTATGCAGGAAATCCATCAACACCGGTTCCAGGGTGCTTATCTGGCCGGGGAACATCGCGATGCGCGCGCGCCGCTCGACATTGCGCTCCGCCTGCATGCGGTCGAACAGCCTTGCGTTCAACTGCCCGATCAGTGCGCGCAGTTCATCAGTGAAAGACGCCACGGGGCTGTCGCCTTCGTGCATCAGGTCGAACGTCGTGCCCCAGACCTGCGCTCGCTTCTCCCGGTCCAGATCGTCGAAGAACTCGGTGAAGCCAGCTATCAGATCGACTTTTGTGAACAGCACATAGACTGGCATGCGAATGCCGAAGCGCGTTTGCAGCTCCTTGATCCGGCTGCGGATGGCCTCCGCGTGCGCCTTGCGTTCCGCTGCCCCCGCTTGCGCGATATCATTGATCGGGAAAGCGACGATCAAGCCGTTCAGCGGCTGCTTCGGTCTTGTCTCCTTCAACATGTCCAGGAAGGCATCCCAACCGGCGCGATCGACGGCAGTGTTGGAATCCTGCGTGGTGTAACGGCCGGCCGTATCGATCAGTACTGCGTCTTCGGTAAACCACCAGTCGCACAGGCGTGTACCGCCGACGCCTGCGATTGCGCCCTGGCCCATCTGCTCAGCCAACGGAAAGCGCAGACCGGCATTCAGCAGTGCAGTGGTCTTGCCCGCACCAGGGGGACCGATGATGGCGTACCAGGGCTGTTCGTACAGATAACCGCGGCTGCGCGACGATCGTTTCAGCTGATCGAGCGCGGCGGTGAGCCGCGTTCGTAACGCTCGTGCCTCTTCAGTCTGCTCCGTGCCCGCGGCTATGCCCCTGGCCAGCGCGGCCTCACGATGCAAGCGACGCAGATCCAGCATCGCGTTGACGCCTGCCCACGCCATCAGCAACGCTGTGATAAGTGCTGCACGCGCCGGCCAATCATCGAATCCCGGCACCAATGGCGCGAAGAACCAGGCCAGTGCCGCCAGCAACGCGACGCCGACGAAGCTGATGCTCCAGCGTGAGGTCAGTATGCTGGTTGCTCGCACCATGCCGTGTCAGTCCGGAGGCTGCTGCAGCACGATCTCGATGCGCCGGTTCTGCTCGCGGCCTTCCAGGGAGGTGTTGGAAGCGATCGGATCCGCCTCGCCGCGGCCTTCCGCGCTGACCCTCGCCGGATCGCCGATGGTGCGGACCATGATCGCGCGCACTGCCTCGGCACGGGCGACCGAAAGCTGGACGTTGGACGGGAAGCGGACGGTGTGAAACGGCTGGTTGTCAGTGTAGCCAATCACTCGCAACGCGCCACGTTCATTGCGCAATGCATCAGCGACCCGTTCCAGCATGGGGACCGAACCAGCGGCCACAGCCGCGCTGCCTGACGTGAACATGGCGCGGTCAGTAAGGCGGATGACCGGCGTCGCTGGCGTGCCAATCAGCATGATCGCGTGCCCGTCGATGTCTCGCTGTAACGCGGCGTGCAAACGATCGAGCGCGGTCGGCTCGGGTGTCGATGGCGGCGGTGGGAGTGGCTGGACCACAGCCGTGCGTGTCATTGGTGGCATCCGCATCGGCGGCGCAGTGAGCGCCTGCGTCTGGAGCATGTCCGATGCAGCGCTAAGATTGCTGGACGTCCACAGCACGAGGCCGCCGCACACGGCCGCAGCGCCCGCCATTGCGACCCATACCGGTACGCCGTGACGGCCCGGCTGATACGGCACCGCGGCGCCGCGCCAGTGCCGCGACAGCTCAGGAGCGACAGCGGGCTGCTGCGTCGCGATCACCGCGTGGGCTGCCGCTCGTATGTCGCCAAGTTCGCCTCCCAACCGTTCCCCTCGGTAGCGGCCCATGAAGCCAAGCGAAAGGCAGAGGTACATCACCTCGACCACCGGCAGGCAACGCTGAGGAGCCGCTTGCATCTGCTTGAGCAGGGTGAAGAAATAGTCAGGGTCGCGGACGGCAGGATGCTGGTTCGCCACCAGTGTCTGCGTCGACCAGTCGCTGGCCGCGCCCCAGGGCGAGTTCAGCACGACATCATCGATGGCAGCGCACAAGGCGTAGTGCGCCGGGCGCAGCAGCTCCATGGCGATGCCGGCATCGCGCGCCTGACGCTCGAATATACGTAGATCCTGTAACGAACGCTGGCGCAATGCCGATACATCGGGCGGCCGTGCCAACTGCCGCAGATGGTTCAGCAACTGCAGGACCGGTGACGCCGCGGCCACAAGCGGCGAGACGCTGATCGCCGGCGCGGTCTGGCCGAAAACAGGAATTGAAGCCGCAGGAGTGTCGCGAGCCGGTGGCAGGGCAGGTGGCGGTGGCACCGCGCTTGGCGCGGGAGCCTGTCGGCGACCGCGAGGGCCTGGACGGATCACCGTCCGATCATCATCCGGCTCTGGGAACGGGTTGTCGCTCATTTATGCGCCCCCGTCAGCGGTCGTATTGGCTCAGGCCGTAGTTCTCAATCACCCATTTCAAGGTGAAGCCGTAGTTCGGGTCTGTGGCGTACACCCCGGTCAGCGCATCGGCGAACGCCTCTGGATTGCTGGCCTGCTTCATTGCGTCCTTGTAAACGGGTGCGGTTGCCAACAGGCGGCCATGTTCATCAAATGCTTGCGACAAGGAGGCAAACGCCCGGAAGCGGGCCGTGATGATAACGCTCTCCCCGTTGATCACCTCGCGGGTCGGGCTTTCCACCGACGGTTGGTCGCCGACAGCCTTCATGCCGAAAGGGTTGTTGCTGCCTGGTGGCGTGGAGGCGCCCCACGCGCTTTCGACCACCCATTGCGCGACGGTCACCGAGGCCGGTACCTCCCACTTCTTTCGGGACCCAATCGCGGCGTCTGCGACATCGGCCGGGACCTGGCCGAAATGACCAGCGGACGGAGATGGAGCGCTCTCGACCAGCGGCCGGGCGGCAAGTGAATAATAGGTGGCGCTGCCAGGATCGATACGGCCGGTGGGCGGCATCATAGCCAGGAATACGGCCTGGTACGTCTCAATCGCCAGCGTCGTACCGATATCAGCCGCTCCGGTAACCGGGACTGGCGCATGCGGCTTGGGCAGCCGCTCGTTGAGCAGCGATTGGATGACGAAGACGTCGCTGGGCGCATTGACGCCACCGCGACCCACCGAAGCGAATATCGGTGGCGCGATGCGGCCCATTTCATCGACGCTCAGCACCGTTGGTGACGGAACGAGTCCCACGCCTGCCTCAAGGTATGCAGAAGCCGAGCCGGATTAGTGCACGAGCCGGGCGGCAGAGGCCAGTATCATGATCGGCCCCGGCCAGGCGCGCGTATTAATGTCGCGTGGAACAGCGCCCACCAAATACGCTTTCCACGGTTTGACTCGGTCACTCCGCTGCCAGATCCATCTCTGTTTCGCTCATTGTCAGCGATCGGCGTCGGCATGCCGGTATCGCGCTGTTCGATCTGAAATCGGCGCACATCATCTGTCGTGGCTGTATCGGGTGAACGCCCGAGGAATGTCGCAAAGCGCCCAACGTCCCGAATGTAGTTGCGTTGCGTCTCGCGCGAGAACCGTCGATCAGGCGCTGGCGCAGTGGGCTGATGGCAGCAGTGCGAATGGCCTCGTCCATCGGTCGGCTCCTCTTGGTTGAAGGAAGCCGAAATGCTCAGACCGCCCTGGGCCACGGCTACCTCGAAATCAACACCAGCACCGGTCCCGCGAAGCGGGTTCGTTCCTCGGCCAGCACCTGCCATTCGATTGCCTGGACTAAGTGTCCGAGAAAAATTGGGGCCCCAAAGTTCACACTGAGACACTACCAACTGAAGTCACTCATTTCATAAACCGCGTAGTCTGCGTTATTTTTCCTGCCCGTTTGCCGCGTCGCGAACACGTCGCTATGGTCCGCCGCGCTCAGGAGCAGTGACGGGAGACCACGTGGTCGACATTTTTGACGAGGTCGAGGAGGAACTCCGCGCCGAACGCGCGCAGCAACTGCTGAAGCGGTATAGCGGCCTCATCATCGCGGCCGCATTGGTGATTATCGGAGCAGCCGCGGGCTGGCAGGGTTGGCGCTGGTATCAGGCGCGCCAGGACGCGGCGGCGGCCTCGGAGTTCCTGACCGCGATGACCCTGGCCGACGCGGCGACCGCGGCTGGCAGCAGCGCAGCCAGCCGGACAGCTGCCATCGCCGGTCTTTGCCAACGTCGCTGCCAGTGCGCCCGAAGGCTACGCCACGCTCGCACGCCTGCGCGAGGCGGCGCTGAAGGCCGACGCTGGCGATCTGCAAGGCGCCGCCGCGCTATGGGACCAGGTCGCGGCGGACGAATCGGCGGATCGGTTGCTGCGTGATCTCGCCAGCCTGCTATGGGCGCAGCATCTGCTCGACAAAGCGGATCCAGGGCAACTGGAGGGCGCCTGAAGGCGCTGGCGGTGCCGGACAATCCTTGGCACGCGTTCGCTGAGGAGCAGCTCGCTCTGCTGGACCTGCGGCTGGGCAAGCGTGACGAGGCCAAGACCGCGCTCAGCCGCCTGGCCGCAGGACACCACGGCTCCGAATGGCGTGCGTGAACGCGCTGCCGCGTTGGTCAGCCGACTGGGCGGGTGAGCAGCATGGCTCGTGGCGGAGGGATTCGGGCGACGAACGGCTTTGCTTGCGCCACTGGCGCTGAGCGGCTGTGGGCTGTGGGACAACTGGTTCGGCGAGCACAAGACGCCGCTGCCCGGCAAGCGCGAGCCGATCGTCGGCGGCCGGGGCACATTGAGGGCGGATGAGGGTGTCGGCGAAGGTCGTGTTGCCGACGGCGGTGAGCAACGCGGCATGGCCGCAGGCCGGTGGCAATCCCGCGCATTTCATGGGCCACCTCGCGGCGGGCGAGCGGCTGGCCGAGGCCTGGAGCGCCGATATCGGCGCCGGCGGCGGCTATCCGCCGCAAGATCATGGCGCAGCCGGTCGCTGCCAACGGCATCGTCTATGTGATGGATTCCGACGCCGTGGTGTCGGCGTTCGACATCGCCAACGGTGGCCGGGTCTGGCGCTTCGACACCAAGAAGGACGAGGACGACAGCACCAACGTCGGCGGCGGCCTCGCCGTCGACCAGGGCACGCTTTACGCCGTGAACGGACTGGGCGAACTGGTCGCGCTGGACGCCGCCAAGGGCGTGATGAAATGGCGCAGCAACTTCCATGCCCCGGCGCGCTCGGCCCCGACGGTCGTGGAGGGCCGCGTGTTCCTGACCACGATCGAGGACCGGCTAGCTGGCGTCTGGCGGCGGACGATGGCCGGCAACTTTGGGACCATCAGGCGAGCCAACCCGACCACGAGCGTGCTTGGCTTGCCCGCGCCGGCATACGCAGATGGGCTGGTGGTCGCCGGCTTCGGCTCCGGAGAACTGACGGCTGTGCACGCGGAAAGCGGCACCGTGGTGTGGACCGACAGCCTGGCGGCGAACGTAGTCGGCGGCGGCGTGGCTGACTTCTCTGCCATTCGTGGGCTACCGGTCGTAACGAACGGGCGCGTCTACGCCATCAGCATGGGCGGGCTGATGATCGCCAACGACCTTCCCACGGGACGGCGGCTCTGGGAGCGTCAGGTTGGCGGCGAGGATCATCCCTGGGCGGCCGGCGACTGGATCTTCATCGTCTCGCTGGAACAGCGGATCGCAGCGATTACCCGCGAAGATGGACGCGTCGCCTGGGTGGCTGAACTGCCGCGCTGGGAGGATCCGGAAAAACAGAAGGACCCGATCACCTGGTATGGACCGCTGCTGGTCGGCGATCGGCTGGTGGTGGCCGGTACCAGCGAGATGGCGCTGGCTGTGAGCCCATACACCGGCGATATCCTTGGCCAGCAGAAGCTGTCCGGCAAGGCATCGCTTGGACCGATCGCGGTGGCCGGTACGGTCTTCGTGGTGACGGACGACGGCAGGCTGCTGGCGCTGCGCTAAGGTAGGCCATGCTGCCACTCGTGGTCATCGCCGGGCGCCCGAATGTGGGCAAGAGCACGCTGTTCAACCGCCTCGCCGGTAGGCGGCTGGCGCTGGTCGCCGACACGCCAGGCGTGACGCGCGACCGGAAGGAGGCGGAGGCGCTGCTGCGCGGCCGTCGCGTGCGTCTGGTCGATACTGCGGGGCTGGAGGAGGCAGCGCCGGACACCCTGCCTGGCCGGCTGCGGGAAGGTGCCGGCGTGGCGACCGCCGCTGCCGATCTGGTGCTGTTCGTGGTGGACGCGCGCGCCGGCGTTACGCCGGCGGACCGGCATTTCGCTCAGTGGCTGCGGCGGCAAGGGCGGCCGGTGCTGCTGGTGGCGAACAAGGCGGAAGGCCGATCGAGCCAGTCGTCCGTGCTGGACGCGTTTGAACTGGGGTTGGGCGAACCGGTCGCCGTGTCGGCGGAGCACGGCGAAGGGCATGGCGACCTGATGGCGGAGATCGCCGACCGGCTGCCGGAGGCCGCCTCCGAGGCCGAGGAGGCAAGCCGTCCGCTGAAGCTCGCCATTGTCGGACGGCCGAATGCTGGCAAGTCCACGCTGCTCAATCGCCTGCTTGGTGAGGAGCGGATGATCACCGGGCCGGAACCTGGGCTGACGCGCGATGCCGTCTCGGTGGTGCTGCACGATCCGGCCGGGCCGATCGAGCTGGTGGACACCGCCGGCCTGCGCCGCAAGGCGCGCATCGAGGCGCTGCTGGAAAAGCTCGCCGTTGGCGCCGCGATCGAGGCGCTGAAGCTGGCCGAGGTGGTGGTGCTGGTGGTGGACGCCGACGAGGGCCTGCACGACCAGGACCTGCAGATCGCCCAACTGATCGAGCGCGAGGGCCGCGCCTGCGTGATCGCGCTGAACAAATGGGACGCGGTGGAGAACCGCCAGGTTGCCCGCCGCGCGATCAACGAGCGGCTCGACATGAGCCTGGCGCAGATGCGCGGCATCCCGGTCGTGACGCTGTCGGCGATGACCGGCGCGGGGATGGAGCGGCTGTTGCCCGCGGTTCGCCGCGCGCACGAGGTGTGGAACACGCGCGTCCCCACCGGCGAACTGAACCGCTGGTTCGAGCATGCGCTGGCGCGCCATCCTCCGCCTCTGGTCAGTGGCCGGCGTCTGAAGCTGCGATACATCACTCAGGCCAAGGCGCGGCCACCCACCTTCGTGGTGTTCGGCACCCGCGCCGAACGGCTGCCCGAGGATTATCAGCGCTATCTGGTCAACAGCCTGCGCGAGGCGTTCGACCTGCCAGGCACGCCGATACGCGTGCAGTTGCGCGGCACGAAGAACCCGTATGTCGAGGGCTGAGCCCCCTCCCCCTACCCGCTCCCGCAAGGGGAGGGGGAAGAATGTAGGGCTATGAGCTGGGCTTTTCTTATTGCTTTGCTCGCACGCGCCGCGGTCAGCGCCGCGGTTGTGGTGACGGCTACCGTGCTGGCTGAGACGGCCGGTCCGTTCTGGGGTGGCCTGATCGTCTCGCTGCCGATCAGCGCAGGCCCGGCGTACGCCATGCTGGCAATGCAACATGATGCAGCCTTCATCGCTGCCAGCGCGCTCGGCAGCTTTGCCACAAATGCAGCCACGTTTGTCTATCTGACCACGCTCGCCTTGCTGGCTCCGCGCGTCCGCTGGGGTTGGGCGCTTGGCGGCGCGCTGCTCGCCTGGGTGGTCGCTGTCTCCCTGATCCGGCAGTTTTACTGGGATGCGCCCGCCGCAGTGCTGCTGAACGTTGTTGCCGTGCTGACCAGCCTGGCGCTGACGCGATCGGTGGGCCGCGATCCCGGCGCCGCGGCGAGCGGACCAATTCGCCGCCGCTGGTTCGAACTGCCGGCGCGCGCCGCTCTGGTGGGCCTGATGGTGGGCAGCGTGGTCACGCTGAGCCGTGCGCTTGGCTCATCGTTGACCGGGATGGCCGCCGTCTTCCCGGTGGCGTTCACCAGCTTCTCGTTCCTGGTTCTGCCACGCGTCGGCGGCACAGTGGGCGCTGTCATCATGGTGAGCGCGATCCGCGCGATGCCGGGCTTCGCGCTGTCGCTGTTGACGCTGTACTTGACCGCGGAGCCGTTGGGCGTCGGCACGGCGCTGATCGTTGCGCTGCTGCCTTCGCTGGCGTGGTCGGGGCTGCTGATGATTGAGCGCGGTCGCCGCCTGCGGCTTGCGTGAATTGCTCCTGCGTGACTGTCGCTAGCTAGGGCCTGTCATCAATTGAGCCAAACGATGCTGGCGACGAGCTGGACGGCAGCCAGGAAGTTCCGCGCGGTCTTCTCGTAGCGGGTGGCGATCGCGCGAAACTGCTTGATCTTGGCGAAGAAGTTCTCGACCAGATGGCGCGCCACATAAAGCTCTCGGTCATAGTCGCGCGGCAAGGACCGGTTGGTTCGCGGCGGGATCACTGCGGTCTTGCCGGCAGCGGCCAGTGGATCGAGGACCCGTTCGTCGGCGTCGAACGCCTTGTCGGCGATCAGCGTATCGGCTGCCATCGTGGGCAGCAGGTGATCGGCCCCGACCAAGTCGTGTGCCTGGCCACCGGTCAGGAAGAGGCCGATCGGGTTGCCCAGCGCGTCGACCAGAGCGTGGATCTTGGTGCTCAGTCCGCCGCGCGAGCGCCCGATGGCCTGGTCGTCACCGGCTTTTTTTGGGCGCCGGCGCTGTGCTGATGAGCGCGCACGATGGTGCTGTCGATCATCGCATATTCGTTGTCGGCGTCTGCGGCGAGATGTTGAAATACCCGCTCCCAGACACCGCTTTTGGCCCAGCGGCTGAACCGAAGGTGGACCTTTGTCCCGTCGCCGAACCACTCCGGCAGATCGCGCCACGGCATCCCGGTACGGTACCGATAGAGCACGGCATCCACGAACAAACGATTGTCTGCCGCGGTCACTCCGACCGAGCCTTCGCGCCCGGGCAGCAGGTCCTTGATCCGCTCCCACTGGTCGTCGCGCAGTCCGAACCGCCGCATTGGTCAGCTCCCCACAAGCTGACCGCCTATGAATTGAAGAAACCGCCGCGCCGGAATCGGCTACGCATCGCGCGGCGCCGATTGAAGGCTGAGTGTGGCAATCAGGACTCACAGGGCCAACACTATGCGCCGATGGCGCACACCGAACGACATCGGCTCAATTGATGACAGGCCCTAGTCAATCTGTCCGGTTTATGTAGCTCGTGATCTGTCCGCTTCGTTCTTGCTCTGTGCCGGGGCATGCCCCGGCACAGAGCGGCCGCGTTGGAAGCGTGTCATGCGGCCAGCCGCTCCTGGTGAATGATCGTGCCGTCGGCGTCATAGTCGGCCAGCCGGTGCGGTCCCCAGAACACCGCCAACTGGCAGTTCGGATACTCGTGCACCCGCACCTTTGCCTTCACGAAGTGCGGCCGTAATCGGGAAGTCGGCAGTTGCAGGCTCAGCCTGCGCCACTTCACCGTGTTGTCGTTGCCCACCGTCCGTTCCTCCTGGATGCACAGGATCTCCCGCCAGGCTTCCGTCGCATCGATGACAAACGCCGAACCCTCCTGCTCCGCCTCGATCGCGAACCGTTCGTTGTGCTCCGCGATGTAGACCTCGCGGAGCCACCGGTTGGCGGCCTCGACCGTGCTGATCCCGGCCAGCGCAAACTCCTTCGGCAGCCGATCCTGCAAGGTGCCGAACACACGCTCCGACCGGCCGCGAGCCTGGGGTGAGTAGGCCGCGATGTGCTCGATGCCGAGCTGCTTCAGGGCGCGGCCGAATTGCGTCAGCACCGTCTTCGATACACGAGCTCCCGCCTCCGGCGTCTCGAAGTAGTGGCTGCCGCGGTCCGTGTAGAGCGAGCAGAACAGCCCATGCCGCGCCACCACCTCCCGCACCCCGCGCAGGCTCGAGGCCGTGCCTTCCTCATCCACCAGGAAGGCCGAATACAGCTCGCTGGTGGCATCCTCCATCGTCACCACCAGATCCTGCTTGCCGGTGGTCCCCGGCAGCCAGGCGTGCGTCGAGGCGTCCTGATGCAGCATCATTCCCACCATCGGACGCCGTGGCCGCTTCTTGCGATGCGCCGAGCGCGTCTTCGCCGGCGTCACCAGACCCGCTCGATGCAGATGCAGCTTCGTCACCGTGTAGCCCAGCGTGTAGTTGTGCCGCTTGCCCAACTGCTCGTGGAAATGCTTCACCGTGAACCCGCGGTAGAGCTCGCGATACAGACCCAGCATCCGCTCGATCTCCATCACTGGCGCGCGCCGCGGTGACGGTTGCAGGCGAAGGTCCAGCAACCCGCTCTCGCCTTCCTCGCGATGCCGATCACGCCAGCGACGGAACGTTCGTTCGCACACACCCAGCAGTTCCGCCGCCTCCATATGGCTCAGTTCAGATCGCTCCGTTCGCCCAAGCACATCCAAAAACCGCATCTGGCGTATCCCCTCGTGAAGGCGCGCCCGGTCCATTCAAACCCCCATTTCTGGAGGCCCAGTGGACCGGACACTTCACGAGCTACAAACACCGGACAAACCACGAGCTAGCCACAAATCGCTCCTGCGTACTGGACATGCTGAGCAGCGGACGCCACTCTTGAGGCTCCCACAACGAATCGAGGCGGCGAATGGAAATCGCCGATTGGCTGCGGGGGCTTGGTCTCGCGCGGTATGAAGCTGCGTTCCGCGAGCACGACATCACGCCGGATCTGCTGCCGCATCTGACGGCCAAGGATCTTAGGGACCTGGGCATCGCGTCCGTCGGTCACCGCCGCCGGTTGCTCGAGGCGATCCGCGCGCTGAACGCCGCTCCCAAATCGGCCATCGGCGATCGCTATGTCATGCCCGCGGCTGAACGCCGCCACTTGTCTGCCGTGTTCTGCGACCTTGTCGGTTCCACGGAACTGTCATCTCAGCTCGACCCGGAGGACCTGAACGAGATCATCCGCACCTACCAGATGTATGTGCAGGAAATCATGACACAGCACGGCGGCTTCACCGCACGCTATGTTGGCGATGGCATGCTGATCTATTTCGGCTGGCCGGAAACCCACGAAACCGATGCCGAACAAGCCGTGCGCGCGTCGCTGGTGGTGGCGTCGTCGCTGACGCAGATCTCCATGAAGAGCTACCCGCTGCGCGTGCGCATCGGCATCGCCACGGGGATCGCGATTATCGGCGAAGTGATTGGCCGCGGCAAGTCGCGGCAGTTCGAGGCGATCGGCGAAACGCTTAATCGTGCCTCGCGGCTGCAAGGTCTGGCTGAACCGAACATGGTGGTTATCGACGAAGCGACGCACACGCAGATCGGTGACCTGTTTCAATACGCCAGCCTCGGCGCGGTGCATCTGCGTGGCCTGCCGGAGCCCGTGCACGCCTGGACCGTGCAGGGCGAAAACAACGTGCAGAGCCGCTTCGAGGCGTTGCGCGGTGCCCAGCGCGTGCCTTTGGTCAACCGCATCGACGAGTTCAGCGAAATCCTGCGGCGCTGGGGGGAGGCGAAGGCGGGCCGAGGGCAGGTGGTGCTGCTGACCGGCGAGCCGGGCATCGGCAAATCGCGTCTGATCGCCGAAGCCGAGGACCGGATTTCCTGGGAGCCGCACAGCAGCTTTCACTACTATTGCTCGCCGCATTACGAAGATACCGCGCTGTATCCGGTGATCTCGCAATGGGAGCGGAATGCCGGGTTCACCGTATCCGATGCTCCCGCTGAACGGCTGCGCAAACTGGAAGCGATTGCCCATGATGCGAACCTGCCGCCCGTGGACATCGCATTGCTTGCCGGGCTGCTCTCGATACCGACCGAGGGACGCTACCCGAACCTTGAATACAGCGCGCAACGTCGCAGGGAAGCGACGTTCGAGGCACTGCTCCGCCACATCGAGAGCGTTGCGGGCAAGCAGCCGCTGCTGATGATCGTTGAGGACATCCACTGGATGGATCCCAGCTCGCTGGAGCTGTTCGACCTGCTGATCCAGCGCATCGACACGCTTTCTGTTTTCCTGCTGATCGCCTACCGCGCCGATTTCAGGTCGCCGTGGGCGGGCCTGTCCGGCGTCAAGACGGTCATGCTTGATCGCCTGAACAGTTGGCATACTGCCGAACTGGTGGAACATGTCGCGGCGAACACCGGGCTGCCCAGCACGATGCGTGAGCGCATTGTCGCCCAGACCGACGGCATACCGCTGTTCACCGAAGAACTGACCCGCGCGGTTCTGGAGTCGACCGAACCACGCAGCGCATTGTTGTCGTTTTCGGTCCCCAGCACATTGCAGACATCGCTGATGGCGCGCCTCGACCGATTGCCGGCCGCCAAGCAGGTGGCGCAGGTAGCCTCGGTCATTGGTCGCGATTTCTTGCTCAAGCTCCTGGCGGCGATCGCCGAGATGGCGCCGCCGGAGCTGATGCGAGGATTGGATGAACTGGTTGCCTCCGGCCTGGCGTCGCGTCATGGCGATGCCTCCGACGTTCGATATTCCTTCAAGCACGTGCTGGTTCAGGAGACGGCGTATCACAGCCTGCTTCGCAGCCGCCGCAGCGCCATTCATGCCGCGATCGTCGTCGCTGCGACCGAACCATCGGCCATTGTCGCTTTGGATCCTGGTCTGCTCGGCTATCATGCCGCGCAGGCTCGCCTCTACGCCAAGGCTGCTTCCTATTACCGAATGGCCGGGGAACGTTCGGCCGAAGGCCTGGCGGCGATCGAGACGCGCACGCAACTGGAACGCGGCTTGCAGCTTTGCGAAAACCTGATTGAGGGTCCTGATCGTCGCCGCTTGGAAGCCGAACTGCTCATCGGGCTGGGACGCGTTCAGATGGCCACGAAGGGACAATCCGATTCTGAGGCCGGTGACTTTCTGACGCGGGCTGCCGAGATGGTCCGCGACCTCGACCCGGAAATGCTGGCGCGTGCCTTATATCCGCTCGGCAACATCGCCACGACTCGCGCTGACCTGCAGACCGCCGAGTCGATCGGCAGGGAACTGCTCGCACTTGGCGAACAGACTGGTGACATCGGCATCGTCATCGCCGGTCATGTCCGACTGGGCATTGTTGGGTTTTATCATGGGCACTATGAGGCGGCACGTGAAAGCCTGTCCACCGCGCTCGATTTGCACCGGTCACCGCGGACGATGCTGCTGGAGATAGCCGTTGGGTCCGCTCCGGACACGACGACGCAGTATCTCGCCAGCACGCTGGCATATTTGGGCTACCCCGAACAGGCGATCGCCCTCGCCGAACCAGCGATTGACCGCGCACGTGCCCTTGGCGGTGTATCATTTGCTGTCGCCACTGTATTGACCATCTGGTCGCGGACACTGCTGCTGGTGGGCGACGAGGAGCGTTGCCGTGAATGCAACGACTCGCTGATCGCAATCGCGGACGAACAAGGCTTCCCGCTGTACGCCGCTCGGGGCCGCTGTGTTCTGGGTTGGCTGTTGGCAAAGCAAGGCAATGTTGGCGAAGGACTGGCGTCGCTTTCGGAAGGGGTGGAGGTGCTGCGCCGCCTCGGGTCGCGACGGGAGCTGACCTTCATCAACGCGCTGATGGCCGACGGACTCGCATGGTCCGCGCAGTATGGCGACGCCATGCGTCTGTTGAACGAGTCGCTGGCATTCTCGGCGGAGACTGGTGGACACTGGTTCGACGCGGAATTGCATCGGCGGAAGGCGGAGCTATTGCTGATGGGCCCGCTGCGCAATACCGGTGCCGCCGAGCATGAGCTGCGGAGGGCCATTGAAGTGGCGCGCAGCCAGGCGGCCAAACCGTTCGAGCTGCGCGCTGCGATGACGCTGGCGCGGCTTTGGCTTGAAGCGGGCAGGCGTGGCGAAGCGAATGAGCTACTCGCGCCGATCTACGCTTCCTTCACGGAGGGGTTCAACACGCCGGCCCTCGCGGAGTGCCACAACCTGCTGTGCGAAATGGTTGGGTGAACTGTTGTAGGGGAAGGGTCCACACAGAGACCACAGGAGAACCACGGAGAAGCATACGGGGCGCTATGGTGCGCAAATGTGGTTCTCCTGTGGCCTCCGTGTGGACCCTTGAGATTGCTTCACTTCGCTCGCAATGACAGGTAACCATCAGGTTTCCAGTCACGTCGAAAATGCTCTAATTATCATGGCCACCGATGGCCGGAACACGCCCGGCCATGACGAATGGGTCATGCGCAGCGGGCGTTGGTATTAAACCGAAGCTCACTGACAATAACTCATCTGTCGCTCTGTCGTCAGGGCCGGGCTTGCCCCGGCCACCCGTAGCGGCACGAACGTCCGATCGCGGGCACGTCAGGCGTGGGCCTATGCGCGGTGCCATACATGCAGGCAACTTGTCGTTACGGGTGGCCGGGACACGCCCGGCCATGACGGTTGAAGCGAATGGGTCACCGTTCGTGAGTAGTGGTATTAATCCGCCACATCGGGCCAATTCAGGACCACTTTGATCTGCTTCTCCGTATATTCCACGCTGATCGAGTTGCGCGGCGCGGGATTGATCTGGATACGCAGGGGAATCGGCTTCGGGTCGTGCAGCAGCGATTCCTTGTATGCCGCGGTGAGTGTCCGTTGCACCACCATCGGCAATGTGAGCGCCCGCCTGTAGCGTCGCAGGTTGGCGTGGGCGGACTCCGACAGCACGCCGAGCGCATCGCTGATATCGAGGAAGTCGGCCCGAGCCGGCAGCGCCTTCACCCGCTGCGCCGATCCTTCGATATTCTGCGCGCTGAACGCCCGGTTCAGGCCTCTGGTCAAAGCCACACGATGACTAGCCCTACCCATCTAAAGCACTCCCCCTTTGTTGGCACCACTTCACAACGTTCACCTCAGTGACACTCGTGTTCCGGCACGAACGGGTACGGAACCCGTGGACCACCACGACGCGGAAGAACAACGATTGCTTTTCCGGTGACACTAGTCACGTCGCGCTGATTTGTCATTCCAATTCTAAGACCTGCAGCGCCATATGAACCCTGCATTCGTTTCTCTAGCACGGTGCCCCAAGCAGTCAGGGTATCACCGACAAGATCAATGGCCCGGAACTGCAGCGAAAGCTTCCAGAGCCAGCCAGCACCTGCCCAACTCGTCAATAATCGGATCAGCAGATGCTGCTTCCAGGATCCGTTGATTGCGACATCAGGCAGCCCTTCATGGACAGTTGCGAAGCGCGCGTCATAGTGAATTCTGTGCCAGTTCTCGATGGCCGCGGACCAGCGCACAATGTGTGCCAGCGATATGGGCCCGAGCCGCAGGATCGGTAGATTGGCGCCTTCCTCAACATCCTCGATGAACAGGTCGCTCATGCTATCTTTTGTCAACGCAGGATCAGGGTATTGGTCGATTCAAGCAGCCGATCACCGCTCTCGGTGGTAAAAATCTCCTCCACCAGGACAAACACCAGAGGTCCGGACTGTCCGTCTCGTTGGTAAATGTCCTTGTATCTACCTTGTCGGAAGACGCGTTCTCCGACCGCGGCATTTCGGAAGAATTGGTATTCATAGCCACCATTGACCAGACGGCGGAGCCCCGTTCGAACGGGAGGAAGCCCGCCAAAGTCCCAGGCGAGGCCATCGAAATCAGGATCTGACATTCTATCGAGCGCGTCGGGGCTATCTGGAGCGCGGCGGAACATGTGTATCGGATATGCCAACGGCGCCACCACACCGCCATACCGGCTTGATGCCGCTTGTTGCGTGTCCCAGTGAGCTGGCTCAGTATCCAGTGTCGCCTGACAGAACCGCCGGACTTCGCTGGCTTCGACGGCATGAACCGCGGGTAATCGCTCTGTCTCAAGGCCGATCAGTGTTTTGACTTCATCGGTTATCAGGCTCATGGCGACCATCGCTGGTTTTGCCGGGAATAAGGCGCGGACGCCTCTGGTCCCGCGACAAACTGTTCGGCTAGCGCGCGCAAGTCGTCATCGTCCAAACGCTTGTTGCGGTGAGCCAAGGCACGAAACGTTTCGATGATCTGGTCCACGCAGTCGGGGTCGTACGGAACGTTCAGCGCGGCGAGCTTCGCGAAAATGGCGCGCCTGCTGGAATGCTTCCCCAGCGTGTACGCTGGCGGCGCCGCGCCAACCAGGCTGTGATGGAACGGCTGGTACATCCGGTAGTCCTTCATCATTCCATCTTGATGGATGCCCAACTCGTGGCGAAAGCAGTTCGCACCGACTATGGCCTTGTTCGGCGGCACGATCACGCCGGAAAGCTCGGATACCAAACGACTGATTTCCGTGATCAGATCGTAACGGCGCCCATCAGTGTTGGGAATTCCATGCATTTCTTGGCCGATGTGAAGGGCTATCAGAACCTCTTCGGTAGCTGCATTGCCCGCACGCTCGCCAATCCCGTTCATGGCACAGCCGATCCGATTGGCACCCGCTCGCACAGCGGCAATGCTGTTGGCCGTCGCGAAGCCAAGATCATTGTGACAATGGGCACCGAGCGAGGTCAGTTCGCCGATATTGCGAACGTCGCGCACCAATGCCGCGAAAATCTCTCCATATGACCAGGGATCAGCTATGCCTACGGTATCCGCGACCGTGACAATCGTGGCGCCGCACCGGATAACGCTCTCGACAATCTCCGCCAGGAAACCGATGAGAATACGAGTTGCGTCTTCGAGCGCAACAGCAACAAACGGGAAAAATCGTCTGGCATGGCGCACTGCCACACATGCCATGTCGATGAGCGCCTCGTCGTCGTCCAGGCCCAGCTTCGACCGCCTGTGAAGTTCCGAGACTGGCACGACCAGGGCGATGACGCGCTTGTCGCAGTGGCACATGGCATCCCGGGTCGCTTCAATGTCCGCTTCCCTCATCCTGGACACGCCCAGAAGATAGGGAGACCTGATTCGACGAACGAGGTCGCTAACGGTCGCAGCCTCGTCGGCTGACGTCGCGGGAAACCCAATATCCAAAGTATCTTCTGCGAGCAGCAACCTCTCGAGATGCTCCGCTATATGGATCTTCTCGTCACGCAAAAAAGTCACGCCAGGCATTTGCTCGCCGTCTCTGAGCGTTGTCTCCTCGATCGTAATGGCAGCAGTAGATGACTTTTCGCTCATATCCACGCGGCTGATTCCATAATGCCATGCGGTAGGCCGATGTCAGGGATTGGCGGACCGGCTCATACCAAGGCTCACTGACCATGACTCATTTGTCGCTCTATCGTCATGGCCGAGCCGAAGTCCCCGGGCTTGTCCCGGGGATCGAACCCGACCATCAGCGTACATTGGCACCGTTGTGCCGCTGAGGCTGATGGCCGGCCATGACGGTTAGTTAGAGCGAACGGGCTGCGGTCAGTGAGCTTTGGTATCAGGTATTATTCTGAGCCATATGCACTCCTCCGCCGGCCGTAGTCAGTATATTTGGAGAACGAAATAGCTATCTCCGCCTCGATTCGCAACTTCTTTCTATGAGCAGGACTTCTCTATGTTTGGCTGCTACCTGTCCACAGCCGCCATTCTTCTGCTGCTCTGGCAAAGTCGTATCGCGGCACATATCCCGTATCTCGCGCGATCTTCCCGATCGCCATCGGCCCGCGGTGAAAACCCGTGTGGCTTTCGATATTGCCGGTCTCTCCCGCTCTTGCGTGTCGCCAGCGGAAGCCAGGCACGCACCGCGCCACAGCCTCACACCACGTCTGCGCCGAACCCAAAACGCCGCTGCCCAGGTTGTAGACCACGCGCGACAGCGACGGTGCATCGACCAGCCGCACCAGGCCATCCGCCACATCGCGCGAATAGACAAAGTCGCCGCGCCACGCAGAGCACAATATGGCTTCCTCGCCACGCAGGGCGCATTCCAGCACTTGGAGCATCGGCGACAGCGTGTCGCGCACGCCGGTGGCGTATTCCCACGGTCCATACACTGTGCCCAGCCGGGCCGCGGCGAACCGTACGCCCTGCACCACCGCCACGCGCGGCAGGATGGTCTCCGCCGCGCGCTTGGTCAGGCCATAGAGCGCCACCGGTGCCGGCATCAGCGCATCCTCGTCGATCAGGGGCACATCGCGCGCCACCGCGCCATAGATCGAGCCGGAACTTGGATAGACAAACGTAGTAACGCGATGCCGCGCCGCCGCCATCAGCGTGGCCACGGCACCCTGCACGTTCACCGCCACGATCGTCTCGGGATCTGCTTTCTCACGTGCTGAACCCGCGGTGATCACCGCGCAATGGATCATTGCCTCGACAGGAGCGATTGTCAGGGCACGTCGAAGGTCCGCGCTTGAGAGCACCGATCCGCCGATCAGGCTGAAGCGGCCGGGGAGTGCCGCAAACTTGCGTCGTGCACGCTCGGGCAGCGCGATGCGGTCCAGGCCCACCACGTCCCGTCCCGCGCTTAGCAGGTGTTCCACGATGTTCAGAGCGACGAAGCCGGCGGCGCCGGTGATCAATGTGGCCATCTGGCTATGGTGCTGGAGTATCACCATGCCGCAAAGTACACCTCGCCCGCTTCGCGGGAGAGGTCGGCGCTAAAGCGCCGGGTGAGGGTGTTTCAACCGCACATGCTCCCTCACCCGACGCGCTGCGCGCGTCGACCTCTCCCGCACAGCGGGAGAGGTTCTATTAGGCCCGTCGCCAACTCACCATCGCCAGGTTACGCGCCGCATCCAGCATGCGTGCCGGATCCGGCTGCATCCCATGCTCCGCCAGTATCTCCTCGGGGCGTCGCCGCGGCACGTCCGGAAACACCGGCCGCCCGCCAGGCAGCCACACTCTCGGCGCGCGCGTCAGATGGAACGCATCAAACTCGTCGAGGAACAGCCCGAACACATCCGTGCCGCCGATCACGCCGACCCGGCGCACCGGTACACCCACCGCGGCAACTGCCTGATCAAACGACGCTCCAAGCGGATTCCACAGCAGCGCCCTGGGATTTGTCGGATGCACAGCGATATCCGCGATCCGCTGCGTCAGAATCAGACGGCGACGCAGACGCGCGCGATCCTGTTGCTCCTGCGAATGCCGCCCGTGCACCACCAGATCGACCGCATCGAGCGCGGCCTCGAAGAACGCCTTGTCCGCCTCGAACTTGAGCGAGTCTGGCATCACGCGCTTGGCGTCCGCCAGCATCCCGTCCTCCGAGACGATGGCGTAGCCTTCGATGTGGTACACGCCAGCCATGCGATCCAGATCCGCGTTATTTGCGGCTTTTTTCAGGATCGCGAGAGCGGCTAGCCGAACGTGTACTTCTCGAAGATGTCCTCCGCACGCCGGAACGCCTTGTCCACCGCATTGGCGGGGGTCATCGCATTCTTGATGACGTCGGCGCTGGCGACCCCCCAGAGCTGTTCAGCGTTCACTTGTCCCCAGGCGGGATTGTAGCCGCGGAAATCCGGTAGCGTCGGCCCAAGGACTGCCTCTTTTACGTAGGGAAGCAGATGCGGATCAGTGCTTTGCAGCCAGAACGGGTCATCCCTGACCACCGATGGAATTGACGGTACCCAGCGGCCGAGGCCCTGCTTGAGGTTCTCGTTCATCACCTTTGGCTGGATGAAGAACTTCATGAAGTCCTTGGCGACCGCGACGTTCTTGGCACCCCTCGGTATGAACCCGCCACCGGCAGCCTGCGACGCGGGCATTGGCTTGCCGTCGTTGGCATTCGGCAGCCCCATCACCACCGCGGCATCATAGGCTGGCTTGTTGTGGATCATGGCCAACTCGGTGGACAGCGTTCCATCGAGGTCCATGAGAATCAGCTTTTCATGATACGCGTTGTTGTCATCGGCGTCGTTCCAGCTCAACGCCTCTGGCGGTACGTAGCCCTCCTTATAGCAATTCGTCAGATATTCGACGGACTTTATGGCCGCCTCGCGCACCTGCGGGTTGTCGGTGTGCAGCCTGCCGTCCTCCGAGACGATGCCGGCACCGCCATTGGCGAACATGAAGTGCGTGAACAGACCGTTGCCGTCATTCGGTCCGACCGTGGTGATCTGCAGGCCGAGCGCATAGAGCTTGCGATGCCCCTTTGCGCGCAACTCCTTCTGCATGGGCTTGAAGAAGTCCCAGAACGCATTCCAAGTGTCTGGGGCATCCGAGAGCTTGAAGCCGGCCTCGTCAACCAGGTCACCCCAGATATGGAACGGCTCGACACCCTGCTTGATCGGCACCAGGTAGAAGGCCCGCTTCTTCGTGGTGCTGTTGTAGAAGCTTGAGGCCAGAACAGCGGTCTTGCTGAGTTCGGCGCGGTGCGACTCGACCACGTCGCTGACATCCTCGAGCTTATTCTCCCACGCGAACTGCGGCAGGATGGTTGCCGGAGCGTCGTGGAAGATGACATCCGGCACGTCGCCGCTGGTGAGCGCGGAGATCGCTTTCTGATTCAGCGCGGTGAACGGCATGATGCTGAGGTCGATGCGATTGCCACTCACCTTTTGGTAGTCGTCGACCGTCTTGCGGAAGGCGGCATCTTCCTCGGGCACGAAGCCTTGCACCTGCCAGACCACCGCCGTTTTGGCTTCTGCGTTGGCGATGAATGGACGCGACAGAACCCCTGTTGCCGTTAAGCCGAGGGTTCCGCGAATCACTGATCGCCGGCTCATGAAAGTCATGGCCGTTTCCTTCCCTGCTTGCCTTCGCTACGGACTCTTGCAAGAGCCTCATGGTAGTGAAACAAGCCTACGCCCAACCGAGGCGGGCGGTCAAAGAATTTGGTGACGCGTGGACGCAGAAGCAGATAACGACATCGAGTTTCCGCCCGGTGACTACGTGTCGCCCGGATTGCGCCGCATCAATCCTGACGCATTCTTTCCTTACATGGCGATCGCGGATCGCAACGCGGTGACGTGGCCGTACTATCGCCGCTGGGTGCCGCACAATTTCCGATCCGACCGTCGTTCTCCTGAGGTTGGTTTCATCAGCCGCGACGAGGCGCACATTCTCTACAACGCAGCACTGCTGTGTCGCGACATGCCGGCATTGGAGATTGGTTGCTGGATGGGGTGGTCGGCCTGTCATCTGGCGCTCGCCGGTCTGAGATTGGATGTGATCGATCCGCTGCTCAGGCATCCGGAAGTTCTGTTCAGCGTGCGCATGTCCTTGGCGGCAGCAAACGTGCTGCGGCAAGTGCGATTGCTTCCGGAAAGCAGTCCTGCGGCGGTGTTACGTCTGCACCAGATGGAATCCCGCCGCTGGGGCTTTATCTTCGTTGATGGGAACCACGATCGCCCCGGCCCGCTGAACGACGCGACTGCCGTGCACCAGGTCGCGGCCGAGGATGCGATGGTGCTGTTCCACGACCTGGTCTCGCCCGAAGTGGCCGAGGGCCTCGACTACCTGCGCGATCAGGGCTGGAACACAATGATCTATCAGACGGTGCAGATGATGGGCGTGGCGTGGCGTGGCAAAATCGAACCGGTGCAACACATGCCTGATCCGAGTGTTGAGTGGTCCTTGCCAGACCACCTTTCCGGTTACCGCGTCTCAAGCGGTGCCAAGGCAAAGCGCCGCAATCGCCGGCGCAACGTCTGACGGTTTCGGCAGAGTGGTCGGATCCTCGCCGGGCATGGCCTGAGCGCGTAACCGGGTCGCGACGACACCCGGATTGTACAGATGGACCTGCATCCGGGTCTGGCGCACCTCGTCGGCCCAAGTGAGCACCAGATGCTCCATCCCGGCTTTGGTCGCTCCATATGGACCCCAGTACGCTTTTGGTTCACGCGCGCGCGCATCGGTCAGGAACACGGCGCATCCAGCCTCGGCATTGCGCAGCAGCGGCTCGCAGGTGCGGATCAACCGCAACGTCGCTGTCAGGTTCACCGTCACGACGTCCTGCCAGTCGCGATCCAGGATGTGCGGTACCGGCGTCAGACGCCCAAGCACCCCGGCACAATGCGCCAGCACGTCAAGGCGGCCGAACCGTTGATAGAGACTGGGGCCGATGGCATCGACCTGCTCACCTTCAGCAAGATCCAAAGGCAGCAGCGTCGCGCTACCGCCAAGCGAGCGGATTGCATCGTCGGTGTCTTCCAGGCCGCCTTGCGTGCGTGCCGTGATCACGACGTGAAGACCGCGCCGCGCCAGCTCCACCGCGACCGCGGCCCCAATGCCGCGGCTCGCACCGGTAACGAGGGCAACCGGGCCCGATACCAGTGTCATTGCGAGCGTAGCGAAGCAATCCCGGGGGCAGTGCGTACTCGGTCCTGGATTGCTTCGCTACGCTCGCAATGACAGGGGTGGCAGGCGCTTGCGACAAAGAGCATCAGTGGCTTTCCGCCAGCAGGCTCAACTGCCGCTCGGAATTATCCATCTGGTCGGGCAATGCGATCGGATAATCGCCGGTGAAGCACGCATCGCAATAATATGGACGCGCCGGATCGCGCTTTTGCTGGTTGAGCGCCTGATACAGGCCATCGATCGAGATATACGCCAAGCTGTCCACCCCGATATGATCGGCCATCTCCTCGACGGTGTGCCGCGCCGCCAGAAGTTCACCACGCTCGGGCGTATCGATGCCGTAGAAGCAGGAATGCGTGGTCGGCGGCGAGGAAATGCGCATGTGTACTTCATGCGCCCCGGCGGCACGCACCATCTCGACGATCTTGCGGGAGGTCGTACCGCGAACGATCAAATCATCCACCAGGATGACGCGCTTGCCTGCCAGCACCGGCCGGTTCGCCGAATGCTTCAGCTTCACGCCGAGATGCCGGATGTGTTCGGTCGGCTCGATAAAGGTGCGCCCGACATAGTGGTTGCGAATGATGCCAAGCTCGAACGGAATGCCGCTTTCGGTTGCGTATCCCATTGCCGCCGGCACGCCGGAATCCGGCACCGGCACCACGACATCCGCCGGCACCCCGCTCTCACGCGCCAGCTCGGCGCCGATACGCTTGCGTGCGTCGTAGACGGCCGTGCCCTCCATCACGGAGTCCGGCCGCGCGAAGTAGATGTATTCGAATACGCAGAACCGCTCGCGCGCGCGGCCGAACGGCTTGACGCTGCGGACACCCTGATCGTTGATCACGACGACTTCGCCCGGCTCAACGTCGCGCACGAAGTCGGCGCCGACGATGTCGAGCGCGCAGGTTTCGCTGGCCAGCACCCAGCCGCCGGTGCCCTCGTTGCCGATGCGCCCCAGGATCAGCGGCCTCACGCCGAGTGGATCACGCACGCCCATCAGCGCCTCGTTCGACAGCGCCACCAGCGAGTATGCGCCGACCACCTGCTTCAGCGCATCGATCAGCCGATCAACGACGGTGGAATAAAGACTGATCGCGATGAGCTGGATGAAGACTTCGGAGTCAGTGGTGGACTGGAACAGACAGCCGCGCCGCACCAGCGTCCGCCGCAGCACATGCGCGTTGGTCAGATTGCCGTTGTGGGCCACCGCGAAGCCGCCGAACTCGAAATCGGCATACAGCGGCTGGACGTTGCGCAGGATCGTCTCGCCTGTGGTGGCGTAGCGGTTGTGGCCGATGGCGGTGACGCCGCGCAGCGACGCCATCACCCTGGGGTCGCTGAAATTATCGCCTACGAGACCCAGGCCGCGATGTGAATGGAAGTGCTTGCCATCGAACGAAACGATGCCGGCCAATTCCTGGCCGCGATGCTGCAACGCGTGCAGTCCCAAAGCGGTGACCGCGGCGGCATCTGGGACGTTCCAAACTCCGAATACGCCGCACTCCTCGTGGAACTTGTCGTCATGCGGCGAGGTCAGCACCATTCCAGTGTCTCTCCTGCTAACGGCTCACGGCCCGCCCCTGTGGGCTGGCACGCAACAAGGCATCGGCGGTCGTCTGTCGGCCGGGCGGCGGGGCATAAAGCTGCGGCCGATGATCCGCCGGAATTTTCTCCACGGCCCATTTGGCGCCCTGGTAGACGAATGGCAGCGAGCGCGCCTGCAACACTGCGTCGGGCCAACGATCCACCTGGACCACCATTCCAGCGATGATATAGGCAAGGACGAGCAGTACCGCACCCCGGGCGAGGCCGAATACCAGACCCAATGTCCGGTCAATGCCGCCAATCGGCGAGGCGCGCACCAAGGCGCTGACCCAGCGCGAACTGATCATCAGGATGATCAGGCTGACCACGAATACCGCGCCGAAAGCGGCGGGATCGGCCCAGGATGATCCCTCGCCCAACCACTGCTGGAACTGTGGACGCACGAGGGGCAGTGCCCAGACGGCTATGAAGACGGCGCCCGCCCAGGCGGCCAGACCCAGAATTTCGCGCACCAGCCCGCGGGAGAACGCGAGCAGTCCGGATACCGCCAAGACGGCCAAAACAACGAGGTCGACCCAGGTCATCAAACCGCCACGCAACAGGGAGCGGCCGGTTTATCCGCCGCAATGGGCGTGGCGCCAAGCCAAAGATCATGTGGAATCCGGAGTATTTGTCGCGAAGCGCATCACAAGGTCGGAGATGTGGCCGATTTCCGTCAGTTGCAGCCCCTCTGGCGGCGCGAGCGGCCGGTTCCCACGCGCGACCCGTCGCGGCAAAGTAGCCTGGCCGAATCCGAGCTTCGCCGCCTCCTTCAGACGCGAATCGGCTTGCGCCACCTGGCGCACTTCTCCGGACAGACCGATTTCGCCGAAGTAGACCATATCGGGGTCGGTCGGCTGTCCTGTCGCCGCGGAGACCAGTGCTGCGGCAACCGCCAGATCCGCCGCCGGCTCGCTGACACGCAGTCCGCCGGCGATGTTCAGGTAGACATCCATCGCGTTCAGCCGCACGCCGCCGCGCGTTTCCAACACGGCGAGGAGCATTGGCAGCCGCCCGCCATCCCAACCGATGGCCGACCGCCGCGGCGTGCCGGAGGGATTGGGCGACAGCAGCGCCTGCACTTCCACCAGCACAGGCCGCGTGCCCTCCAGCCCGGCGAACACCGCACTGCCCGCGACATTGCCGCGGCGCTCCGCCAGGAACAGTGCCGACGGGTTCGCCACTTCCGCCAGGCCGCGATCGGTCATTTCGAACACGCCAATTTCGTCAGTCGCGCCGAAGCGGTTCTTCACCGCACGCAGGATGCGGAATTGATGGCCACGATCGCCTTCGAAATAGAGCACCGCATCCACCATGTGCTCCAGCACGCGCGGCCCGGCGATGGCACCATCTTTTGTGACGTGCCCGACCAGCACGAGCGCGAAGTTGGCTGCCTTGGCAAGCTGGATCAGTTCGAAGCTGGAGGCACGCACTTGTGCCACTGTACCTGGGGCACTCTCGATCGAGTCCAGCCACATGGTCTGGATCGAATCGATCACGACGAGGGCAGCATCGCCTGCTGCTTGCAGGCTCGCCGAGATGTCTCGCAGGTTGATCGCGGCGGCGAGTTCAAGCGGTGCATCGTGAACGCCGAGGCGCCGGGCACGCAGTCGCGTCTGCTCGATCGATTCTTCGCCGGAAACGTAGAATACGCGGCGACCCGCCCGCGCCAGTTCGGCTGCTGCCTGCAACATCAGGGTCGATTTGCCGATGCCCGGGTCGCCGCCCACCAGGATGGCCGAAGCCGGCACTAATCCGCCACCGAGCACGCGGTCCAGTTCGGCGATGCCCGTCGTATACCGCGGAGGCGGTTCGGTGCTGCCGGCAAGCCCGACGAACGCCACGCGTTTGCCGCCGGCGCCCTTTGCGGCTGGGCCTGGCCGCGCGGTGATTGCTTCCTCGACGATGCTGTTCCATTCGCCGCAGGACTCGCACCGCCCCGTCCATTTCGGGGCAACCGCACCGCAACTCTGGCAGACGAAACGGGATGTGGGTTTGGCCAAGGGCCTTATGCGGGCTGTCGGTGATGGGTTTCGCTGCGCTCAACCCATCCTACACGTGACACGGCATAGGATGGGTTGAACGCAGCGAAACCCATCACCCTCAACACATATCCCCTCAATACCGATTAGCCGTCAGCATCACCTGGCCACCTGCTGGGTCCTTCACCGGTACTGATCAGCAATAACCAGCCGCGGTCACCTTGCGTGGCAAGATATTCGCGATGCTTTAGCGTCTTTTCCTCCGCGTCGTTCTTCTCGGCGGTCACCTTGAAGGTAATCTTGGCGGCATTCATGGCCTGCTCGAGATCACTGATCACGGTGGGTCCACTGGCTATCTCCGCAACGGCCGAGCACGAACCGCCGTCCTCCGACACCAGGACGAACTTGCCGTCCTTATTGGACGCATCAAACACCACGCCCGGCAGGCCGTAGAGGAAGTCGTCCGCCACGTCAGCAGGCAGTTCCTTCAGGCCGGTTTTCTTCGCCCAGGTGCGCAGTCCGTCCTTGTCTCCGGCGAACTGGATGCAGCTTTGCATGAACAGTCCGGCCACCTGCTGGGCGTTGACCATCGGGGGATCATCCGCGTGTGCCGGCATCGCAAGGGCCAACAAGCCAGTCATCGCCGCCATGTACAGGTAGCCACGTCCGATCATGTCAGGCCTCGGTAGTCCCATTCCCCGTGCTTCGATCAGCGCAAATTACGCCCCGGAAGGCTGTTTGTCAGTCTTATTGATCAACAATTCTAACGGCGGAGTTCCATTTGGATAGGTCCCTCCCGCCTGCCGTGGGTGAACTGGTCCACGATCGGGTTGCCGCTCTCCATCAACTGGGATGCCGGGCCCTCCCAAATGATCCGCCCACGGTAGATCATGGCGGCTGCATCCCCAATGCGCCGCGCACTGGCAATATCGTGCGTGATCGCCACCGCGGTGCTCCCCAGATGCTTCACGCAGTTCACCAGCAGGTCGTCGATCACGGCCCCCATGATCGGGTCCAGACCTGTGGTCGGTTCATCGAAGAACATGATGTCAGGTTGGGCAGCGATCGCGCGTGCCAGCGCGACCCGCTTTTGCATCCCGCCGGAGAGTTCGGAGGGATAGAGATCACCGACGCTTGCCGCCAGCCCGACCTCGGCCAGGAAGTCCGCCGCGTGCGCACGTCCGTCGGCGCGGCGAAGTCTGCGTTGGGCGAGGAGGCCGAACACGATGTTCTCCCAGACCGGCAGGCTGTCAAATAGCGCGCCGTCCTGGAACAGCATGCCGATGCGGGAGCGGGCTTCCTCCTGTTCATGGCGGGGGAGGGTGAGGATGTTGGTGCCATCGATCTCGACGGTGCCGCCGTCCGGTTCCAAGAGGCCGAGGATGCATTTGAGCAGGACGGATTTGCCGGTGCCGGAGCCGCCGATCACCACCAGCGATGTGCCCGGCATGATGTCCAGGTCGATGCCGTCCAGGACGAGTTTCTCGCCGAAGGACTTGCGGAGGGCGCGGATGCGGATCTTGGGGATATTGACGCTCATGGTGTTTCAACTGAGTACGGCTGCGACATTCCGATATCCGCTGAGTATCCGGACAACCAGCATTCCATCCGCCATAGCGCGGTAAATGATCAGATACCGTCCAACCGGCCAAAATCGCACATTCATTTCCTAAGCCGCGAGGTCATTTCGGGCATGGCCCAACAGCGGACGCTTTGCCAGCATTTCAATGGCGGCAAGAAAGCGGTCACGCAATCGTTCCGCCGCGGGCTGATTACGCTCTGCGATGTAGTCCACGATCTCAAGCAGATCCCTTCTGGCCGCCGGAGAAAATACGCTCCCATTCACTGTGGGGAACGTCGCGCCTCAATGCGCCGGGTGACTTCCGCGAACACGTCATCGGCCGGAATGGATTCACCGCCCTCCAATGAATCCAATCCAATTTGGATGTCGGTTTGCAATCGTTCAACCAACTGTTCGCGCGACGCGTCGAGCGAGAACAGCAGACGCAAGCCCTCACGCACGACCTCACTGGGCGTGGTGTATAGGCCGCTGTCGACCTTCTCCGCGATCCGCCGCTCCAATTCCGGGGTAAGCGACACCTTCATAGAGTGAGTTATAGCAGAACTTTCCTCGTCCATCAGCCCCTGCTCATCGTGCGAAGAACATCTCGGTCAACACGTAGTCGAACGCCAGGATCAGGATCGACGCGCTGACCACGGCCGCGGTGGTTGCAGCGCCGACGCCCTCTGCCCCGCCGCGGCTGTTGTACCCCTGGTAGCATCCCATCAACGCGATCAGGAACCCGAACACCGACGCCTTCACCAAGCCCGACGTGACGTCCATCGCCTGCATGAAATCCAGCGTGTTGTGCAGGTACGTCTCGACATTAAATCCGAGCTTGACCGTGGACACGATGAAGCCGCCGAGCACACCCAGGACATCCGCGACCAACACCAGCAATGGCAACGCCACGATCCCTGCCAGTAATCGCGGCGTCACCAGGTACTTCATCGGGTTGGTGGACAGCGTGGAGAGCGCATCGATCTGATCGGTCACACGCATCGTGCCGATTTCGGCAGCCATTGCCGCGCCAATGCGCCCGGCGACCATAAGCCCGGCCAGCACCGGACCGAGCTCGCGTGTGATGGACAGCACGACCACGTTCGCGACCGCGCTTTCGGCGGAGAACCGGGAGAAGCCCGTGTAGGACTGCAACGCGAGCACCATGCCGGTGAACACAGCCGTCAATGCAACCACGGGTAGGCTGAAATAGCCGATCTCGAGCAGGGCGCGGCCGAACAGCCGGCCGTAGAAGGGCGGGCGCACCAGATGCGACAGGCCGATGGCGGCGAATGTCGCCAGCGAGCCGGTGAACTGGCACGCGCCGATCGCACCGCGGCCGATCGCGGCTAGCATGTCCAGCAGCAGATTCACGCTGGCGTATAAATCCGATGGAAACGATGGCCGAGGGAAGTCAGCACTTCGTATCCGTTGGTTCTGGCGGCAAGGGCGAGATCATCGGGCGTCTGCATTGGACCGATGATATCCAGCCAAGTGCCGGGTATCACCCCTGCGGCGTCTGTTACATCGAAGGTGGTCAGGTCCATGGAGACACGCCCTACCAGCGGTACTGGGGTGCCGTCAAAGAAGGCACGGCCCTGGTTCGATAGAGTACGGTGCAGTCCATCGGCATAACCGATGCCCGTGGTGGCAATGCGACTTGGCCGCGACGCACGCCAGGTTGCATTGTAACCGACGCACTCGCCTATGCCGATGCCGCGTACTGACAGCACACGCGCGCGCAGCCGCACCGGCAGGTGCATCGGATTGGGGCGCTCCGGCGTCGGATTGATCCCGTACAGCGCGGCGCCAGGGCGCGCGAGATCCGATCCCCAGCATTCCCCAAGAAAGATTCCGGACGAATTGGCGAAGCTGCGTGGCGCCGGCGGCAGCGCGGCACAGGCAGCGTCGAAGCGCTGCCATTGATGCTCGTTCATTGGATCGTTGGTCGCCTCTGACGACACCAGGTGCGTTAGGACATAGCGCAACTCGATGCCAGCGAGCCGTGCATGATCCTGCTGCAAAAGGGCAAGCTCGTGCTGGCCCAGGCCGAGCCGCGACATTCCGGTGTCGATATGCACGATCGCCGGAAGGGTCCGCCCCTGTTGCGGCGCCAGCGAACGCCAGGCGTCTATTTCGGCCAGACTTCCGAGCACCGGGAGGATGTCGTTCGCGAGATAGTCAGTTTCGCTGCCGGGGATCAGCCCGCCCAGCACAGCAACCATTGCATTCGGCACCAGCGCGCGAATGGCCAGTGCTTCGTCCAGCAGCGCGACGAAGAAGTGTCGGCACCCGGCCGCATAGAGAGCAGGCGATACCGCACGCGCACCTAGGCCATAAGCGTCCGCTTTGACCACTCCGGCGACTGGACCGGATGGGTGCATCCGACACAACAAGCGCCAATTTGCGACGATAGCGCCGAGATCGACTTCCAGAATCGCCCCAGCGTGTTCAGCCGCTGCCATGATCCGAATGCGCGCGATCGAGATCGGCGAAGCGGGTGAACTCGGCCTCGAAGAACAACTGGATCGTGCCGGTCGGACCGTGGCGCTGCTTCGCGATGATCAGGTCCGCCTGATTGTGCACGCGCCCCATCTGCTGCTGCCACTCGTCCATCGCCGACTGGAATTTTTGCTCGTTCTCGAATGCCGCCACTTTCGGCATGCGTTGTTCCAGATAGTACTCGTCGCGATAGATGAACATGACCGAGTCGGCATCCTGCTCGATCGTGCCCGACTCTGCGCAGATCGGAAAGCTGGGGCCGTTTGTCCTCACGCGATTTAACCGCACGCGAAAGCTGCGACAGGGCCAGCACCGGCACCGAGAGTTCCTTGGCGATCGCCTTCAGGCCCTGGGTGAGCTGGCCAATCTCCAGCACGCGACTTTCCGGCCTGGTGCCAGCGGCTGGCCGCATGAGCTGGAGATAGTCCACCACGATCAGCGCCAGACCTTTGGTGCGCTTCAACCGCCGAGCGCGCGTGCGCAGTGCCGACAACGTGATCGCCGGCGTGTCATCGATCTCGATCGGCAACGAAGAGATTTCGCGTGACACCTGCACGAACTTGTCGAAATCGCGCTGGCTGATCTCGCCGCGACGGATGCGGTCGCTGGACACCTGCGCTTCTTCGCTCAGCAGACGGGTCGCCAACTGCTCGGCGCTCATTTCCAGCGAGAAAATGGCGATGCAGCGCTTCGCCATCGCATTCGGATCATTGGTGCGCGCTTCCGCCAGGATCGACTTCGCGGCCCCGAACGCGATCGCCGTGGCAAGCGAGGTCTTGCCCATGCCAGGCCGTCCCGCCAGCACGACAAGATCGGACCCATGCAATCCGCCCATCTTCGCATCGAGATCACGCAGGCCCGTCGTCAACCCCGACACGTGGCCAGTGCGGTTGAACGCGCGCTCGGCGCCCACGATGGCATCGGTCAGGGCGCGTTCGAAGCTGACGAAGCCGCCGCTGACGGAGCCATCGGTCGCAAGCTGGAACAGCGAGTGTTCGGCTGCCTCGATCTGCTGTGCGCCAGCGAGTTCGGCATCAGCGCCGAACGCATTGTTCACCACGGTCTCGCCGATATCGATGAGCTGGCGGCGCAGCCAGGCATCGTGGATCGCGCGGCCATACTCGCCGGCGTTGATGATGCCGACCATCGCGGTGAGAAGCTGGGCCAGGTACGCCGTGCCGCCGACTTCCTCAAGCACGCCGGAATGCTCGAATTCTGCCTTCAGCGTGACCGCATCAGCCAACTGGCCGGCTTCAATGCGGCGCACAATCGCCTGATAGATGCGTCCGTGGATCGGATCGGCAAAATATTCCGGCGACAGGAACTCCGAAACGCGCTCATAGGCGCGGTTATTGGCGAGCAACGCTCCAAGCAATGCCTGCTCCGCCTGGAGATTCGATGGCGGCAGGCGCTGGGATAGTCCTAGGAGTGGCGAATCGATGGTGTTCACGATCTGCGCAGCATAGGCGCATGCGCGGCCGAGCGGCAGTGGTCGCATTACGGGGATAACGTGGATATCGGGGACGAAACGCACAATTGCGCCGTGGCGCGGAACGGCACAACATGAGCAGGTGATCGCGGACAGGCTCCGCGCGTCGTCAGGTTGCGGAGCATCGAGTATCTATGACGCAGCAATGGGATGCTGAGGCCGACGTCGTTGTGGTCGGTTTCGGAGCGGCGGGGTGCGCCACCGCCGTGACCGCTCACGATCTTGGCGCGAAGGTCCTTATTCTGGAAAAGGCCCCGGACGGCGAGCATGGCGGCAATACGCGCGTCGCCGGCCAGGGTTATCTCAATACGTCGTCGGTCGAGAAGGCGATGGTGTATCTCACCGCGCTCTGTGGACCTTATACTGTGCCGGAGGCGATGGTGCGCGTCTGGGCCGAGGAGATGGGCCAGAATAATGCGTGGCTCACCAGCGTGGGCGGCGACCCGCAGGAGCACCAGCATCCACCCGTTGGGATCGAATTCCCCGACCTGCCAGGGGCGGACTGCGTGCACAAGTTCCATGACGGGCCGACGTATGGATATTCGTATACATGGATGCGGTTCGATCTCCTGGTGAAACAGCGTCCGATCGCAATCATGTACGAGACGCCGGCGCATGAGCTGATCCAGGATGACAGGACAAAGGAGATCCTGGGGGTCCGCGCGCGGCGTGGCGGCCGATCGATTGCCGTGAAGGCGCGCAAGGCCGTCGTGCTGACGTGCGGCGGGTTTGAGAACAACCAGGAGATGATCCGCAACTATCTGTCCGGCGTGCCGTACTGTTACACCTCGGGCTCGCCGTACAACGAAGGCGACGGCATCACGATGGCAATGTCGGTGGGCGCCGATCTCTGGCACATGAACAACTATGCGGGGCCATCGATGGCTCTGAAAGTGCCGGAGGTCCGCACGTCATTTTCGATGCAGGCGCTGCATTACAGCAAGCAGATGCCGGGCGGCATGATCGTGGTCGGGCCGGATGGGCGGCGCTTCACGGACGAAAAATTCAAGACGCGGCATGGCAAGATTCCGGTGAACGGGCGCTGGCTGCCGCTGGCGACTCCGTGTCCGATGTTCATGATCTTCGATCACACGCTGTTCTCGGCCGGACCGTTGTACGACAAGCACCCGAGCCACGGTTGGACGCAGATCGTCGAGCGCTATCCGTGGAGCGAGGACAACAGCGTTGAGCTGGCGAAGGGATGGATCCGGAGGGCGGATGCTGTCGAGGCTTTGGCGTCGTTGATCGGGCTGGATCGCGGTGCGCTAGAGGACACTGTCGGCCGCTGGAACGCGTTCTGCGATGCGGGACGAGATGCGGATTTCGGGCGCAGCCTGATGCTGGCGCCGTTCGTCGAAAAGCCGTTCTATGCGGTTGAGTTATCGCCTTCGATGCTGAACACGCAAGGCGGGCCGCGGCGCAATGAGAGGGCGCAGATCGTGCGGCCGGATGGATCGCCTGTTCCGCGGCTGTACAGCGCCGGGGAATTGGGATCGATATACAGTTATCTATACCGGGGGACTGGCAATATTGGCGAGTGCCTGGCGTTTGGGCGGATTGCCGCAAGGAACGCTGTGGCGGAGCGGACGTGGGAATGAGATCAGTTCACACTCATTGCGAGGAACAGAGCGACGAGGCACTCTCGACGGTGCCCAATACCCACGAGATTGCTTCGTCGCTCTGCTCCTCGCAATGACAGCGGGCGTGAGTTGAAGCAAGCAATGCGCCGTCTGCTGTGGTTGCTTCTGCTGCTTGTACCGGTAGGCGCCGCGCTGGGCGAACCGCTTTGGCAAACGCTGCCCGCAACCCCCGCACCGGCGCCCGGCGAACACACCGGTCATGCGAAGGTCAACGGTATCAGCCTCTATTACGCCGTCATCGGACAGGGATCGCCCGTCGTGCTACTGCATGGTGGCCTCGCCAACTCCGATTATTGGGGTCTGCAAGTTAGGGCGCTCGCGCCGCATCACACCGTGATCCTGATGGACAGCCGAGGCCACGGCCGCAGCACGCGCGATGCCCGGCCGTACGGCTACGACCTGATGGCCGACGACGTCGTTGGCCTGCTCGACACGCTGCATGTTGGGAAGGCCGACGTGGTGGGATGGAGCGATGGCGCGATCCTCGGCCTCGACCTCGCATTGCGGCATCCGGATCTGGTTGGGCGTATTTTCGCGTTCGCCGCGAATACGGATACCAGCGGCGTGCAGGATGTGGACAAGAACCCGACGTTCGCCCGCTACATCGCGCGCGCGGGAGCCGAATACGCGAAGCTGTCGGCGACGCCGAAGGACTACGATGCGTTCGTTGCGCAGATCAACAAGATGTGGGCGACGGAACCGAATTGGACCGATGCGCAACTGAAGTCGATACGCTCACCGGTGCTGGTGGTGGACGGCGATCATGATGAGGCGATCAAGCGCGCGCACACCGAATACATTGCCGCGACGATACCGGGCGCCGGACTGCTGATCCTGCCGAACGTGAGCCATTTCGCGTTCCTGCAGGATCCGGTGCAGTTCAACGATGCAATCCTGCATTTCCTGGGTGATCGCTAACGCTGCGTTACCCCTCGAGTTCCTCGCGCAGCATCTCCAGCGTCAGCCATTGCTCTTCCGCCGCCGCCAATGCGTTCTGCGCCGCCTCCAGCGCCGTCGTCGTCGCGCCGAATCGCGCCGGATCTCGTGTATACAGATCCGCATCGGCCAGCGCCGCGTTCAGCCGCTCGACGTCCGCGTGCAGCGCCGCGATGCGGGCAGGCAACGTTTCCAGCGCGTGCCGATCCTTGAAGGTCATGCGGCGCGGAGCCGAGGCACGCTGCGGCCTGCTCTCGGCCGCCACCCGCGGCCTGGTCGCAACCGGTGTCGCCGCTGCCGGCACCGGCCCACGCTGTGCCAGCATGTCGGAATAGCCGCCGGCATATTCGATCCAGCGCCCATTGCCCTCGGCGGCGATCACCGAGGTCACCACGCGGTCGAGGAAATCGCGGTCGTGGCTGACCAGCAGTACCGTTCCGGGATACTCGGCTAGGCGTTCCTGTAGGAGATCGAGCGTTTCCAGATCGAGATCGTTGGTCGGCTCATCCAGCACGAGCAAATTCGAAGGCCTGGCGAATGCGCGCGCCAATGTCAGCCGCCCACGCTCACCGCCGGACAGCACGCCGACCGGCGTGTTCGCCTGCTCCGGCCCGAACAGAAAGTCCTTCATGTAGCCGATCACATGGCGGTTCACGCCACCAACCGTCACCGTATCGCCTTGCCCGCCGGTGAGCGCCTGCATCAACGTCTGCATCGGGTCGAGCGCCTCGCGGCGTTGGTCCAGCGTGACCTGCGCCAGGTTGGTGCCGAGCCGCACCTCGCCCGTATCTGGCGTCAGCGCGCCAGTCAGCAGGTTCAGCAGCGTCGTCTTGCCGGCGCCATTCGGCCCGACGATCCCGACGCGATCACCGCGCAGGATGCGCGTGGAAAAATCCCGCACGACCACACGATCGCCGAACGATTTCCCCACGTGTTCCGCCACAGCGACCAGCCGTCCTGACAGATCGGCCTGCGCCGCCTCCAGTCGCACATTGCCCTGCGCAGCGCGCTGCTCCTTCCGTCGTTTGCGCAGCGCATGCAGGTCGGCCAGCCGCTTCTGGTTGCGCTTGCGCCGCGCGGTGACGCCGTAGCGCAGCCAGTCCTCCTCCATCGCGATCTTGCGCGTGAGCTTGTGCCGCTCGGTTTCCTCCTGCTCCAGCACCGTATCGCGCCAGGCCTCGAACGCGCCAAAACCCTGGTCGAGCGTGCGGGTGACGCCGCGATCCAGCCACACCGTGGCGCGCGAGATGCGTTCCAGCAGCCGGCGATCGTGGCTGATCACCACGATGCCGGAGCGCATGCCGGCCAGTTCCTGCTCCAACCACTCGATGCCGGGCAGGTCCAGATGGTTGGTCGGCTCGTCGAGCAGCAGGATATCCGGCGAGGGTGCCAGCACCTGGGCAAGGGCAGCGCGCCGGGCCTCGCCACCTGACAGGGTGTCGGGATCCTCGTCACCGGTCAGGCCGAGTTGCTCCAGCAGATAGCGGGCGCGGTGCCGATCGTCATCGGCGTCGCCGACCAGGCCGGCTTGTGCATAAGCCAGCGTGTTGGCGAAGCCGGACAGGTCCGGTTCCTGCGGAAGATAGCGGATCGTGGCTCCGGGCTGGGCGAAGCAGCGCCCGTCGTCTGGCTGGATCAGCCCGGCGGCGATGCGCAGCAGGGTGGTCTTGCCCGATCCATTGCGGCCGACCAGGCACAGCCGGTCGCCCGTCGCGACGCCCAGTCCGGCCCCGGCCAGGATCGGCGACGTGCCGAAGTTGAGGCTGATGTCCTGAAGCAGAAGCAGAGGTGGCGCCATGCCGGGCGGCATAGCACGGGGCGGGTCCAATTCCCCCTCTCCCGCAAAACAGGGGAGGGTTGGGGAGGGGGTTTGGCTGTGCTCGCGGCACCCCCTCCCTGCCCTCCCCCGCTTCGCGGGAGAGGAGAGTTTGTCGCTTGACCCAGCCGATCCGTGCCTAGGTAATTGGTGAATGCCGCATCCGAGTCTGCGCCTCACCCCGCACGGGCATCTGGTCCTCGAACCACCCGAGGACGCGCCTGAACTCGACGAACGCATTGCATTGCGCCTCGCCGCCGCGTTCGAGCGTGGCAGTGGCGCGGGGCTGTTGCAGCTTGGCGCCGGCGAGGTCGGGCATCCGCTGCCGCCGCTGTTCCTGTGGTGGCGCGGCTTCGCGGCACAATACATCGCGGCGTTGTGCCTTCAGGCGAATGGCCAGGACGATGCACTGCCCGATATCCCGCCCCCTTCCGAGGCGGAGCTTGCCGCGCTGGTGTTGACCGCGCCGATGATGGCAGGGGCCGAGTACCTGACGCAGGACGTGCTGCGCGCGCTGTGGCGCGAGACCGCGGCCGCGCTGACTGCGGCGCTCGGTACGGCGAAGACCGACCTGCAAGGCTTCCTCAAAGGGCTGAACCCGGCATGGAACCTGGTCGGCCGCGTGCACTTCAACCTGGCGGAAAACCGCCGCGACGACGAAGCGCCGTTCGCGTTCCTCGCGACCTATACGACGCGGCTTTCGGGCCACGGACGCGCGCAGCATGTCCCGCTCGCCCAGGCATTGCGCGAATATGCAGGGGCCGCCAACCGCGAGAAGCTGCTGTCGTTGTTGTTGCCGGTGCAGCGCGCGGCGGAGACCTGCGACTGGCTGCGGCCGATGATCGAGGAGGGCGAACTGTACCACCCGCTGCGCTGGACCCCGGGCGAGGCCGCCCGCCTGTTGATCAGCGTACCGGCGCTGGAACAAGCCGGCGTCGTGGTGCGCATGCCACCGGCGTGGCGCGCCAACCGCCCGCCTCGGCCGAAGGTCACCGGCACCATCGGCGCGCGCAAACCATCGGCGCTCGGGCTCGAAGGCGTGCTGGATTTCCAGATGGCGGTCACCCTGGACGGCGAGACGTTGACCGACAAGGAGATCGCGGCGCTGCTGTCGGGCACCGACTCGCTCGTGCTGCTGCGCGGCCAATGGGTCGAGGTGGACCGCGCGCGTCTGGAACGCTCGATCGAGCAGTTCCGCGAAGCCGAGCAGCTCGCCGAACGCGAAGGCCTGAGCTTTGTTGCCGCAATGCGCATGCTGGCTGGCGCCGACGTTGAAGGCAAAGCGGACGATGCGGCGACGGCGGACTGGTCGCGCGTTTCGGCGGGACCTTGGCTGGCGGAGACGCTGCAAAAACTCCGATCGCCTGATGCTGATGGAGCAGCGGACCCGCCGTTGCGCGGCACACTGCGCCCGTACCAGCGGAGCGGACTGCACTGGCTGCAATTGTTGTCCGGACTGGGTCTTGGCGCCTGCCTCGCCGATGATATGGGGCTGGGCAAGACCATCCAGGTGCTCGCGCTGCTTTTGGCGCGACGCGGCAAGCCGAGCCTGCTGGTGGCGCCGGCGTCGCTGCTGGCGAACTGGGCGGCCGAGGTGGAGAAATTCGCGCCCGAGCTGAAGGTGTCGATCGTGCATCCCTCGGCGATGAGCGCCGAACAGATCAAGACGTTCACGCCCGATGGCCTGGATCTGGCGATCACCAGTTATGGTTCGCTGCTGCGGATATCCTCGCTCGCGGCGATCGAATGGCGCTACGTGATCCTGGATGAGGCTCAGGCGATCAAGAACCCCAATGCGAAGCAGACCCGCGCGGCCAAGGCGCTGAAAGCTGCGTCGCGCATCGCGCTGACCGGCACGCCGATCGAAAACCACGTTGGCGATCTCTGGTCGATCTTCGATTTCATCAATCCCGGCCTGCTTGGTTCGGCGAAGCAATTCAGCCGCTACACGAAGACGCTGGCGGACCGCGAGAGCAACCAGTACGGGCCGCTCCGCGAGCTGGTGCGGCCTTATATCCTGCGGCGGATGAAGACAGACAAGTCGATCATCAGCGATCTGCCGGACAAGACCGAGGTGAAAGCGTGGTGCGGGCTGACGCGCAAGCAGGCAGCGCTTTATGAACAGGCGGTGCGCGATCTGGAAAAGGCGCTGGAAAACAGCGAGGGGATCGAGCGTCGCGGCATTGTTCTGGCAATGCTGATGCGGCTGAAGCAGATCTGCAATCATCCCTCGCAGTGGCTGCACGACTACGCCTGGGATGAGGCCGACAGCGGAAAGCTGACGCGGCTGCGCGAGATCACCGAAGTCGTCGCGTCGCGGCAGGAGAAGATGCTGGTGTTCACGCAGTTTCGCGAAATGACCGGCCCGCTTGCGGAATTCCTTGGTGGAGTGTTCGGTCGCCCAGGCCTCGTGTTGCATGGCGAGACCGCGGTGAAGGGACGGCGCGACCTGGTGCGTACCTTCCAGGACGACGAGACAGTGCCGTTCTTCGTGCTGTCGCTGAAGGCGGGCGGATCGGGGCTGACGCTGACGGCGGCCTCGCATGTCGTCCATTTCGACCGGTGGTGGAACCCAGCGGTGGAGAACCAGGCGACCGATCGCGCCTTTCGTATTGGCCAGAAGCGCAACGTGCTGGTCCACAAATTGGTCTGCCGCGGCACGGTGGAGGAAAAGATCGATTTATTGCTCGAATCGAAGCAGGGTGTATCGGATGAGCTGTTGTCGGGCGGCAGCGAGATCAACCTGACGGAGATGAAGGATGAGGAGCTGCTAGGCTTGGTGGCGTTGGACCTGAACGCTGCGATGAAGGACTGAATCGCATGGGCTATTACAATTATGGTGGATGGGCGCCATACGTGTCTGTGGCCCAGCGGCGGGCCAACGCTCTGCGCGAGATTGCCAAGCTGCGGAAGACGGGTCAGCCGCTCGCGCCGATCACGATCGAGGGTCGGAAGATCGCGGCGACTTTCTGGGGGAAGGCATGGTGCGACAATCTTGAGAGCTATCGCGATTTTGCCAATCGGCTGGAACGCGGGCGGTCCTATGTCCGGAACGGACTGGTGATCGACCTCCGCATCGCGGAACGCGAGGTCGCCGCGATGGTGAGCGGATCGGAGGTATATCACGTTGCCATCAATATCGATCCGGTTGCGGCCCCGCAGTGGAAGTCGATCCGCAAGGACTGTTCCGGCGGGATTGATTCCCTGGTGGAACTGCTACAGGGCAAGTTGTCGCAAGCCGTGATGGAGCGCATGTGCCGGCAAGGTCAGGGCCTGTTCCCGAAGCCGAAGGAGATCCATTTCAAATGCAGTTGCCCGGATTATGCGTTGATGTGCAAGCATGTGTCCGCGGTGCTGTACGGCGTTGGCGCGCGGTTGGACAGGCAGCCGGAGCTGCTATTCCGCCTGCGTGCGGTTGACGAGAAGGAACTGATCGCAAGCCTGGATCAGGCCCTGCCAACGGCGAAGCGCGGGCGCGGCAGCAAGAAAGTGTTGGAAGCAGACGATCTGTCGGCGATGTTTGGGTTGGACATGGCGGCGGATGAACCCAAGGCGACTGCGCCGGTCAAGACAAAGACGAAGACTGCCAAAAATCCCGCTTCGCCCACGCACGTTGGTTCAGGCAAGCGTTCAACGGCAAAACCGGTGCGACGACGGGCCCTGGCAGAGGCAGCGGATTAGATCGTCACCGCGCTGGCGATGACAATGGGGCGGGCTACCGCGCTCGGGACAATCGCTCGATTGAACTACGGCTGTGCGCAGTCAGAGCACGAAGTGATAACACAGATTACACGGATAGAAGAATAAGCCACAGATTACACAGAAAATATTATTCGAGATTTCGTGGGATCCATAAGAATACCTGCATGCCATGCAATAGTAATTTTCGGTGTAATCTGTGGCTTATTCTTCTATCAATGTAATCTGTGTTCATACTTTCGTAATTGCTCACCCCGGTCTGGCGGGTAGCGTCTCGGGGATTTTTGTGGTCAGCACGAAGCGCAGCACATCAAGCACTGAAGCGCTGTTGGCCTTTGCGGTGCTGACGAGGGATCGGAAGGCGGCATAGGTTTCGGCACCCCACTCGCAGCGGAAGCCGTTGGTCACCTTGCGGAAGATCACACTGGGACGAAGATGCCGCTCGGAGATGTTGTTGGTATACGGCACATCTCGATTGGTGATGAAGACGAACAGGTGCGCCCTGTTGGCGGCGATGCGCTTGCGCAGCTTGCGTCCTGGCCCGCCGATCGGAACAGCTGCCATGATGCGGTTGAGCCGGCGATCCAGGTCGGCAAGATAGTGCCTCAGCGTGCTGTCCTTCAGTTCGTCGCGGCGTCGCCCGATGGCGATCGCGCGCAGCAGCAGTCGCTTGAACGCGGCACTGAAGGCGGTGTCGCCACATTCGATGGCGTAGGTTGCATCGCGCAGCAGATGCGCCAGACACACCTGCCATTCGGCAGCGTGGCCGCGTTGGCTGCCAAGCATGTCGGACACCCAGACCATCGGCCTGATCTCGCCGAACAGGGCCTGAACCACGGCCTTGCCACGGCTGGGACGGATCACGTGCAGCACGGCCAGGCTGCCGATGAACACCCATTCCCACCAGTTCTTGCCGCTCACCCGCGCGGAAGTCTCATCAGAACACACCACCGGACTGGCGAGCACCGTGGCGCGGATGGTTGCCGCTGCCACCAGCAGTGGTTCGCGCGCGCGGGCCAGCATGTTGCTGATCGCCCCCTCGCTGAGGGTGAGCGAAAAGATCTCGTCCATCAGCGTGGCCAACCGTTCCATGCCGATCGCGTGCGCGTAGTGCAAGTAGACCACCAAGGCAGCGATCGACTGACCGAATGGCGAACCGGGTTCCAGCCCGGCTGGGGCAGTCGCGACCACGCGCTCACCACAACAGGCGCAGCGACCGCCGAACAGGCGCACCTGCGTCACGTCCGGCCGGATCGGCGGTAGTTCAATGCGTTCGTAGACCTGCTGCGGGGTTTGGCAGGCCTCCGGGAATGCCGCCTGGCACCTCGGACAGGTGGTCAGCCTGGCCTCGAACACACGATCCGGGTTCGGGTGCAGCGTCCGCCCGAACCCGGGGCGGCTCTTGCGCGGCGGCTTGTCGCCCATCGGACGATCGGGCTTCTGCCCCTTCGACGGCGGCAGCGAGGAGTTGTCCGGCGTCTTGGTGGGACGTTCAAATCTGGCCAGCCGCTTCTCAAGTTCATCGATGCGCGCCAGCGCTGCTTCCAACCGAGCGAACAGCGACAGGATGAGTGCATCCTTCTCCGCGTGGCTCAGCGTGCTAAGGTCGATGCCTTGCGTCACACAGAGCTTGAATCGAACCGCCCGTGACCGCGTCAACCTTCATCGCACAGCCGCAGAAGCACCCACGACGCATCGACATGTCAGGCTATCACCCAGGTGAGCAATTACATACTTTCCTTACGTTCGCCGACGCCAATCCGACAGCGTGGCGAAATGATCCAATGGTGGGCTGCCGACCGCCGCAGCCACGTCATTCCTATAATATGAACTTCCAGCCCCGCGGGAAGTTACCCCTCCCGCCCTCAATGGATTGCCCTGCTACTGCATGACCGCCTTGCGCCGTTCCAGACTCTCCGTCGGCCACAGTTCGCGCGAGCTGTAGTATGCCTCGAATGCCGGCACGCCAGCAGGCAGGGTCACCCACGGCAACTTGGAACGAGTATAGATATGCACATCCGGTGGCAGCGCCGTCGGATCGTCCAGCGTGCCAACACGGACGAAACGCAACGCCGCAAGCCCACCGTATTCGCTCCAGACAGCAGTGCCGCAATCCGGGCAGCGGTAGACGCGATGCGGCCGTCCACTGTCCGTCGGCATCGTAGAGGAATGCGGATCGCCAGACAGCAACTCGACGCGGTCCGTCTCGATCAGCGCGTTGAGCACGAACGCCGTGCCGGTCTGCCGCTGGCAGTCCTTGCAGTGGCAGCAATGCACGAACATCGGCTTCGAGTGCATGCGGTAGCGCAACGCGCCACAAGCACAGCCGCCTTCGAACATATCCGCCATTGCACCCTCCTCCACCATCATGGATGCCGTCCGGCGATCAGTCCCGCTCCGCTGTGTAACAGGTCCGCCAGACCATTATGGAATCCCGCATCACGTGCCACGCGGTCAAGGAAGCCCCGCCAGTCCAGTCCTGCGATCACCGGCACCGACTCGCTCGCCGGCGCGTTGGCACGGAAGCGCGCCAATGCCTGGGCCGTGCCTTGCAGATCGAGCGAACGCGACTGTTCGGGCAACGCCATCGCGCCGGGCAACGTAATCCGCACGCGCACCAGTACGACTGTGCGCGTCCGACAGAGCCGCTGCTGCAAGCGCGGCAGTGTCCGGCGCTGGCGCACAGACAACGGCGGCACCGTCCAGGTTGCAGGCTATTTCAGTCCATGGCTGCGCATCGAAGCGCAGTGCGACATTGGTCTGCACCGCAAGCACCCCGCCTATCGCCGCCTGCATCGACACGCCGCGCAGCGCCACGACTGGAACGAACAGGTCGCCGCGGTGCACGACCTCCAATGATGCGGATGGGCCGTTGCCACCGGGCTGCATGATGGACGATTGCAGCCGCAATTGGCATGGGGCGGTTTTCGCATCTGGGCAGCTCAGCACCCAGGAGCCGATTTCCTCGGAGACGGGGCGATCCTGCGCGCCCGCCCGACCGCCGATCACCATAGCGATAGCGGCAAGCAACAGCAGGCGCGGCATGAATAGCGCTTTTCCCAGACAATCTCGTCGACTTGTACAAACCCGGGCCTTCCGTGTCACGCTGATATCTGCGAGCGTGCCAGATCATGAGCGACTCCTTTCCGGCCGAGGCCCTGGCATTGCACCGAGGGCTGCTGACCCTCGACACCCATATCGATATTCCATGGCCAACCGGCCCCGATCCGTTTCTTGAGGGCACACGGCGGGTCGATCTACCGAAGATGCAGCGCGGCGGGCTCGCGGCTGGCTGCTTCGTCGCCTACGTACCGCAGGCCGTGCGCACGCCGGAAAGCGACGCCGCAGCCTACGAGCGCGTCACCGGCATGTTGCAGACGATCCGCGCGATGGGGCGCAGCGAACGCGGCATCGTCGCACGGTTGGCAACCACCGTCGCCGAGATCGAGGCGACGAAGCGCGATGGCGCGCTGGCCATCATGCCCGCGGTGGAGAACGGCTTCGCTATGGGCACCGATCTGTCGCGGTTGGCGCAGTTCCGCGCCTTGGGCGCTTGCTACATGACGCTGACCCATACCGGCCACAACGCACTGGGCGATTCGGCCAATCCTCGGTCTGACCTGAACAACGCGCCCACCGAACATGGCGGGCTTAGCGCGTTGGGGTGCGCCGCCATTGCGGAGATGAACCGTATCGGCATGGTGGTCGATGTGGCGCATGTGTCGCGCGACACGATGCTGCAGGCGGCCGCCCTGTCGAAAACGCCGGTTGTGTCCACGCATTCCTGCGTGCGCGCGTTGTGCGACCATCCGCGCAACATGGACGACGAACAGCTCGATGCGCTGCGCGACGTGGGCGGCGTGATCCAGATCACGGCGGTATCCGCGTTCCTCAAGCGGGACGCAAAGCCCGATGCGGTGACGGTGCGCGACTTCGCCGATCATGTCGATTACGCGGTGCGGCGGATCGGGATCCAGCATGTCGGCATCTCTTCGGATTTTGACGGCGGCGGCGGTTTCACGGGCTGGCGAGATGCCTCGGAGAGCGCGAACATCACGGCGGAACTCCTTCGCCGCGGTTACGATCGGCAGGAGATCGCCGCGCTGTGGGGCGGCAATTTCCTGCGCGTGCTGCGGATCGCCGAGGAAAGGGCGGAATGATGCGCACAGTGACACTGCCAGATGGAACCAAGGTGCCGGCGCTCGGCCAGGGCACCTGGCATATGGGCGAACGGAGCGGCGCGGCGAAAGCCGAGGTGGCGGCGCTGAAGCTCGGCATCGAGCTCGGCGTGACGCTGATCGATACAGCCGAGATGTATGGCAATGGCGGCGCGGAAGAGCTGGTTGGAGAAGCGTCGACCGGCCAGCGCGACAAGCTGTTCATCGTCAGCAAGGTGTATCCACACAACGCGTCGCGCACCGGCACGCCGGAAGCGTGTGAGCGCAGTCTGAAGCGGCTGCGGACCGATCGGATCGATCTCTATCTGCTGCACTGGCAGGGCAGCCATCCGCTTGCCGAAACCGTGGAGGCGTTCGAGAAGCTGCGCGCGTCAGGCAAGATCCGCTACTGGGGCGTGTCGAACTTCGATACCCGCGACATGCAGGGATTGGTGCGTCTGCCAAACGGGGCGCACTGCGCGATCAATCAGGTGCTGTACCACATTGGCAGTCGCGGCATCGAATATGACCTGCTGTCGTGGTGCGCCGAGCACAAGATGCCGATCATGGCGTATTCACCGGTGGGCCAGGGCGGATCGCTGCTGCGATCGAAGGCGCTGGCGGCCGTCGCGAAGCGGCACAATGCGACGCCGGGGCAAATCGCGATCGCGTGGACCATGCGGCACGCCAATGTGATCTCGATCCCGAAGGCGACGGATCCGGCCCATGTGCGGCAGAATGCGGTGGCCGGCGGTATTTCCCTGACCGCCGAAGACCTGGCGGAGATCGACGCCGCACACCCACCGCCGGCGCGCAAGCAGTCGCTCGACATTTCCTAGTATACGCCAGCAGAAGAGCGCGAGTCGCTTCCGCCCCCTGTTGAGCGCGATCTATCCTTCGGTGATTCCGGGTACCAGGGCTGCTATCCTTCCCGGCGTGAGCAAGTCGCACCCCACGACGGTGACGCTGTGGTCTTGATCCTGCTCGCGATCCTGATCGCGGCGCTGGTGATGCTGTCGGCTGCCGCCGCATTCATCCCGGAGCGGATCGCGGCGTGGGGCTGCACTGGCATCGCAGCTTCCATCGCGCTGACGGCCGCCGTGGCGCTCGCACTTCCTGAGACGATGACCGTGCTGACGTTGCCAGCCGCGACGCCACTGCGACTGGCGTTGGATCCGTTCGGCGCCAGTTTCCTGCTGTTGTTGGGGTTGGCGGCGATCGTACGCGCCGAGGGGGGACCACTGGGACTCGCCGGAACAGCGTTGACGTTCGTTGCGGCGGACGCGTTTGCACTTGTCGCCGGTGTGGTGCTTGCGGTGTTTGTTGCTCGGCGCCCTCTCCCGGCACTCATCGCCGCAACGCTTCTGATCGGCGCATTCGCGCTTATGGGGCACGGCGGGGATTTTTCGGCGATTCGTGCGGCGCCACCGGACGGGTGGCCGGTGTTGCTGCTCGTGGTTGGAGCTGTCGCAGCATTGCTAGCGGTCAGTCCCCTGCTCGCCGGTTTTCTGTTTTTACGTGTTCTGTTCGAGCTGGGCGGGCCAGACCAACCAGTGTGGTGGGTCGTGCCACTACTTCTTGGAGGCGGCGCAACAGCGCTTGTTGCGACGTTACGTGCCTCACTTGCCGATACACTCCATGCGCAGGGCGCAGCGGCGGCGATGCATCAGTTCGGCCTCGCGGCGATTGCGCTCGGTATCGCTTTGCTGGCCCGAGCGGTGGATCTACCTGCGCTCGCCACCCTGGCACTCGAGGCAGCCTGGCTGGCGCTTGCATGCCTCGTGTTCTGCCGCACGCTGTTGCTGGTCTGCGCCGATGTGATCGAAACCGGCGCGGGCACTCGACGGCTGGACAGGCTCGGCGGTCTGATCCACCGCATGCCGGCGACCACGGCCTGTTATTTCGCCGGACTGTTTGCGGTCGCAGTGTTCCCACCTGGCCTTGGGTTCGCAGCCTTCTGGCCGTTGTTCCAGGCATTGTTCGTCGCTGCCCGGGTCGACGGCCTTGGCTTGGAGTTGTTGATCGTGGTTTCCGCACTGGCGGTTGCCGCGTCGGTCGGCATTGCCTCGCTTGCGGCCATACGGGTGTTCGGTGTGGCGTTTCTGGGACGCCCGCGTTCGCCGCGGGCCGCGGTGGCCGAAGAGGCGCCTCGACCGATCCTGCTTAGGTTGGCTGGACTGTCCGGACTGATCACAGCACTGGGTGTGTTGCCTGGATTCGCGTTGCTGCCTGCCAGCGCCTGGACTGCCGGCAGTGCATTTCCCCTCCAACCGTGGTCCAGCTATTCGCCTCTCGTGGTTGCTGCACTGCTGATGATTGCCGGCGGGACGGCTGCGTGGGTTGTGCGTGGTGTCGCATCCGGCGAGCGGCGGCGCGAACCGGCTTGGTCTGGAGGCTTCGCCGCACCGCCGCCCTGGTTGCCGTTCGGCGATCCCGCGACGCAAATCGGACCCGCTTCATTCAGCGATGCGCTTCGGCGGTTGGTGGCGATGGTTCCGCGGCCCAGTCCTGGTGCATGGCCGGCGCGGTTGCACGACGCATTACTGCGCGGCCTGCCGTCGCTGCGCCAATGGGGAATCGAGGTCACGCTGGCAGTGGCCATTCTGGCAATTGCAGCCTGGTTGGCAGCGTCATGATGAACCTGCTGGCGGGGATCATTGCCCAGATCCTGCACCTCGTACTCATCGCGGCCGCGGCCCCGACGATCGTCGGTGTGATGTCATGGCTGCAAGCGCAACTCACTGGCCGGCATGGGCCGCCGCTGCTCCAGCCCTGGCGCGATCTCAGGCGGTTGCTGCGCAAGCAGGTGGTGATGGCGGAAAGCGCCTCCGCCGTTACGGAGGTGGCGCCAACGGTGTGCGTGGCGGCGATCGCGGTTGCGGCAAGCCTGGTCCCGTCGTTCGCGCTCGGCATGATCTTCACGCCATTTGCGGATGTGGTGGTCATTGCCGGGCTGCTGTTGGTCGCGCGCGCCTCACTGGCATTGGCGGCCATGGATGCCGGCGTTGCATTGGGCGGCGTCGGAGCAAGCCGCGTGATGCTGTTGGGTTGCGGCGCGGAGGCCGCGCTGCTGCTCGCGGTGTTTGTCCTGGCTATGCTCACTGGCAGCAGCAACATCGATGCGATCACCGCGACACTGCGCGATTCGGAGACGATTTGGCCAACCGGCGCACTATTGGCAGCAGCTTCCGTGGTGTTGGTTGCGCTGGTGGACGGCGAAATGCTCCGCCGCGAGACGACGGCACTGGAGCTCGCCGGCATCGATCTCGCTCTGATCGAGATTGCCGGTGCTCTCCGTCTACTGGTCTGGTTCGATCTGATCGGCGCGATGCTGTTGCCATTCGGTATGGCGGACGCTGGCTCGGGTCCGGTGAGCTGGCTCACTGGCCTCGGCTGTTGGCTGGCCCGTAGCGCGCTGTTCACCTGCGCCATCGCAATATTGCGCGTGACACACGGACGGTTGCGACTGCCACGCGCACTGGGGATGCTTGGCGTTGCGATGCTGCTCGGTGTGCTGGCCATGATCGTGCTGCTCGCGCGACTGAGGACAGCGTGAGCACCGTTGCGTCCGTGCTGGTGTTGCTCCTGTCGATCGGGTTGTTGACCGTCCGTCGCGTCGATACGGCCGCCGGCATATGTGCCGGACAAGGTATTTGTGCCGCCATTGCCTTGGCGACCACCGGATCGATCGCCGCACCGATTGCCCTGGTGCTCAATGGCATTGCTGTGCCGTTGACTTCGTGGCGTTACCTTGATCGGTCAAAGGCCATGCATACGAGCCTTCGGCAGTGGTCAGCGGCTGTGGCATTGGTGATCGTCATGCTCGCCGCATTCGGCAGGCTGGGTGACGGCGTGGCACTTGGTTCAACTGTGGTGCTGCTTGGGTTGTTGCTGTCGGGCAGCGGCGCGCCGGCGATCGGATTGCTGTCTGCACAGAATGGATTGGTGCTGGTTGCCAGCTCAGTGCCTGGTACGCCGCTGCTTCCAATACTCGCGGTCGCCGTACCTGTGGTGCCGGCAATGCTGCTGACCGAAGCATGGCTCCGTCGGTAATCCACGCACTGCCTATCGCCGTGGGGGTGCTGCCATTGGCCACCGCGGCGCTGCTGGCACTGATCGCGCCCTGGCGCACCGGCACGTTGATCAATGCTGGCAGTACCACCGTGGTGTTCTTGCTGGCCTGCGCTCTGCCGTGGCGAACCGCGGATCACCTGGCGCAACTCACCGCTTTCATCGCGATGACGACGAGCTGGTATGGCCGGCGCGACGTAGCCGCCGCGCTGGAGGCGCACCTGCTCGGCCGGCGGCGCATTCAGCTCTATCACGTCGCCTTTCAGGTGCTGCTTGGGACTCTGCTGCTCGCGTTGCTGGCGGAGGAACCAGCCGGAACCTGGTTCGCCTTGGCCTTCGCAATCGCTGGCGCGGCGGCGATCGTCGGTGTAGCGCGAAGCGGCAAAGACGCCGCCTCGCGGCTACTGCTGTTGTGCGGCTGTGGCCTGACGCTGGCGCTGCTTGGCATCTTGCTGCTGGACATTGCCCCGGCGCCCGCCACCATTCTTTTCATCCTCGGCTATGGCGGCGTTGCCGGGCTGCTGCCCCTGCACGGCTGGCTCGCTGATGCCGCGACAGAGGCGCCCGTCCAAGGTGCTATCCTGGCCAGCGTGCTGATGGTGAACGTGCCACTGCTGACCTTCATGCGGCTGCAAACGGCGACCGGGCCAGCCTTGCTGGTGGCACTGGGGATTGTGTCGCTGATAGCCGGTGGAGCGTTGCTGTTGTCCCGTCCGGAACGGCGTCACGCGATAGCTTTCGGCGGCATGGCGCAGCTCGGGCTGATCGAGTGCGCCATTGGACTGGGCACTGGTGCTGCGCCACGCCTGATCGCAATGCTGGCGCTGATCCGTGCGGCGGCGCTGCAATGCCAGGGTGACGACCCAGCACGATACGCTGCCACGTTGGCGTTGGCGCTGTTGCCGCTGTTCTCGCTCTATCTGCTGGCTGAGCCAGCCACGGCATTTTCCGCGTGGCTGCTGGTTCCGCTTGGTCTTGGCACGCTCCTGACCAGCTACGGGTTGCTGCGCGACCTTCCCAAGGTAACCCCGAAGCGGACCGAGCTGCTGTCGGTGCCGGTGTGGCTGGAACTCGCGCTCGCGGTCGGGCTGGCAGTCGCATGATCGAACCTTGCGCCCCATGGCCGCGCCACGCTCTCCCAGCAGATGAGTGGGCCGCGTACGGCAATGATCCATCACGGGCGCTGCTGGCACTCTGGTCGGACACAGCGACGGTCTACGCGTTACTGCGCGACGGCACGGGCGAAATGCTATTTGTATCTACTGAGGTCGTGGAGGGCGGCTACCCCGCGCTGTCCCAGGCACAACCACTGGCTGCCTGGTTCGAGCGAATGATCCATGACCTGTGGGGGCACGCTGCCGTCGGAGGAACGGATCAGCGGCCTTGGCTGGATCATGGCCACTGGCCACGAACAGCGCCCATGTCGGTGCGGCCCGGACCTGCGGGCGGAGCAACGGAAACACCGGATTTCCTTTCCGTGGACGACGACGTGTTGGACCAGATTCCGCTGGGTCCGGTGCACCGCGGCATCGCGCCGGCAGCGCATCTGTGCTTGTCAGTTCGCGGCGAGACCATCGTTCGGGCCGAAGCGCGATTGGGTTATACGCATAAGGGAACGCTGGCGCTGATCCGTGGCAAATCGCCGCGCGCAGCGGCTCGATTTGCTGCGCGGCTGGCGGCGGAAGCGACCGTCGCTCACTCCATCGCCTTCGCGCGAGCGACTGAGGCGGCGCTTGGCGTGGAGATCCCGCCGCGTGCTGCCGCGCTGCGCGAATTGATGCGCACTGTGGAGCAAACCGCCGCTCGCTTCGAGCGCGATGACGCCGCTGCCGAACTGGAGCAGCTTCGCCGTGCCGCAGCCTCGGCATTTGGCCATCGGCTAATGATGGATTGCGTGGTCCCCGGCGGTGTCGCGGCTGACATCGTCCCTGGTGGCCTCGAAGCCATCCGAGACGCATTGGGCGATGCCAGCGAGTTACCGGCATTGCCTGAGGGGGCCACCTCGGTGGCGTTACCCAACGAAAGCGGCGAGGGCATCGGACATGCCGCCGGTCCGCGGGGCGAAATCTGGCATTGGCTGCGGCTGGACCATGGGCAGATCGCCAGTGCCTTCCTGTGCGATCCCGGCTGGGCGAAGTGGCCGGCGCTCGAGGCGGCATTGGCCGGCGCGACGCTGGATGACGTGTCGTCGATGCTGGCGGCGGCTGATCTCAGCAGTTCCGGAGTGGATTTGTGAGCCTCAGAGGCCGTTTTTCCGCACTTGCCCTGGGTTCCCGCTTGCGCGGAAATGACGTGGGCGCGGTGGACCAGGAAACCGCCGCCTCGCTGGCGACGCGACTGGAGGCGGCCGCACAGGCCAAGCTGGGCCGCAGTCTCGCGATCCGGCATCTCGACGCGGGAAGTTGCGGCGGTTGCGAGATCGAACTGCGGGCGCTCAATCGCGCCGTTTACGACCTGGAGCGCTTCGGGATGCGGTTCGTGGACAGTCCACGCCATGCGGACGTGCTGCTCGTGACAGGTCCACTCACCCGCAATCTCGTTGAGGCGCTGGAGCAAGCCTACACGGCGATGCCGGAGCCTAAATTCGTTGTGGCTGTAGGGGATTGCGCGGTGGACGGCGGCGTGTTCAAGGGCAGCTACGCGGTGCTTGGCGGCGTGGGAACGACACTCCCGGTCGATCTGCTGATCAGCGGCTGCCCGCCAACGCCGGAGCGCATTCTGGCGGGACTGCGCGCGCTGCTGGAGGCGAACGCGCGCAGCCGAAGTGGCTAGCTGGAGGTGGCTTTGTGCGTTGTGGGGTGAGACGTGTGATGCGACGCGTGGTGGATTTGCGTCGAGTGGTGCGGCGTCACCTTATGCGTCGCATGGGTGGTGTGGTGGGTCTTGCTGTGCAGCGGCGTCGAACTTGCCGCCATGGCAGGCGAGGCGGCGAAGGCGGCGAGCGGCAGAACAAGGCCGAAGAAGGCAAGCTGCTGTCTGCGCGAGGGTGTCACTGGGAGGCTCCAAAAATATAGGCGTTGCGGGAAACGGCTGCGAAGCGAGTCGAATAAGGCTTCTTACCCGACTGGAATCATTATCCAACTGAGGGCAAGAGTTTGCGCAAGTGCAATTATAGCAGGCAAAGCACTTTGAGCTCGCGGCGTAGCGCCGGCGGCAGTGCCTCCTCGCCGCGGGCACGAGGGCCGATGGCGAGGTCCTGCGGTGCCTCGTCCGGGCGGAGATAGCGCCAGCCCTGGAACGGCTTGGTGGGCCGCCCCGCCAGCGGCACCAGCTTCGGATCGAGCACGAAGCCGGTGCAGGCTTCGCCGCTGTCGCGGCGATCCTCGATGATGTCGATGATACGCTGGCGCACCAGCATGTTGCCGTTGATCACCCAGTATATCGAGCCGCCGTCGATCACCCCGTGATGGCGGCGCGGAAATGCACGCGTGCGATGGCGGAGCGGCGGATTGGTCTGCGCGCGCTCCGCCTGGAGTTCGCGAAGGTGGTCGATGTCACGTACACCGACGGCGAGTTTGGTGAGATGCAGCATGATCTGACGACTCGGATAACGGCGCTGATGATGGCAGCACGACGATCACCTGTCATTGCGAGCGGAGCGACGCAATCCCGATCAGGATTACAGCATCGTCGTGCTGCTTTAAGGGACGCGTGCGTCTTCGATCTGCTGCAGATAAGCTGCCACCGCCGCCCTCCATATGCCGACATGCTCGAATAAAGCGTGACCATTGCCAGCGGTGCCGCTCGGCACACCGGACACTTTCCCGATAGCCAGAAAGTCGCCGGTGCCGCCATTGCCGCGGAAGGCGCCGAAGATCCCCCGCGCGTAATCGAGCGAGAAGTACATGTCGTTGTCCGCGTAGAGCCAGAGCTCTGGTACGTGCGCGGTTTTCCCCGCCGCCGCGAGCAGTTCGCGCATCTGATGCTCCTCTGCACCTGATGTTTCCGGTTCATACTTGCTTTCATACTCGCTCCACCAGCCGCCGGAGAAGTTGATGACGCCGGCCACCTTGTCGGGGTGCCGTGCGGCATAAACGACAGAGAGGCCGCCGCCGCGTGACCACCCTGCGACGATGATACGTTCCGGATCGACCCAAGGCTCGGCGCGCATCGTATTGACGACGGTATCCTCGTCTTCGACAGCCGAATCAATTTGAATAGCGGTCGGAATGGTGGTCCGCTCGAGGTAGGGTCCTCCAGATTGGCCACGGCCCTTCCGCATCGGCACCACAACATTAAATCCGCGCGCGAGGAAAAACCGAGCCTCGGCTTCGAAATGCCAGGTCCTCTCCACCGCATCCGGGGCAAACCCCGGCGATCCGTGATTGAGGATCACCAGCGGCTGGCGCCCCGGCAAACTCGTGCGATACAGCGTTGCCGCAAGTTGAATTGTCTGACCCGCTGCGTCGCCGACTGATGAGTGCTCCGGAATACGGATCTCTTGCCAGATTGGGTTGAACGATAGTGCGGCGGTAGCAATAATGGCAGCGGGCGGACCGGCAATTTGCTGTAGAAAGGCGTGCGTGCGCCAACCATCCCAGGTGGTCAACGCAGCTTCGAGACGGCCTGGACCGATGATCCGATACTGGACCTGAAAGCCTGCTGACGAGTCGGGGTCGGGCAGATGGATGGTCAGGCGATGATCTTCGATGCGGCCAGTCAGGCGCAGCCAATTGGCGGCAATTTTCGGGTGTTCGGTGGCGCCCCTGGCATAGATCACCTTGGCGGTTCCGTCTTCGTCGACCTGCTCGACGATGAGCGCAGTCGGTATGGAGCCGTCCCATGCGCCGTTGCCCCACGCGCCCGAGAATGCTGCATCTGCGGCGGGCACGCCCGCACCGGGCGGCTGGATCGACAGATCGGTTGGCAACGGAACCTGGGCGCACGCCACACCACATATCGCTGCGTACAGAGCGGCGGCAAAAGTCAACCAGAGTTTCATGATGCAGACGCTCCTTGGCCAACTGCAGCCGACGGATCAGTCACGCTATTCGACTGTGAGTTGCCGCGCACCAGTTTGCATCAGGCCGCAACCCCCAAGGAATCCGCATCGAACCCAGGCCGCTGAAAGCAAGCCACTTTCCCCGCACTCAAGCCCGTCGCAGAATGGTGGCGCGGAACTGGCGACGAGAAGGAGCACCCATGCCCGCCTACACCATCAAACCACTTGTCACGGCGACCGCCATCAATACTGGCGGGCGCAATGGACATTCCGAAACGACGGACCACTCGGTCAGCGTGAACCTGTCGGTGCGCAAGGAGATGGGGGGACCGGGACTCCCCAACACCACAACGCCGGAGCACCTGTTCGCGGCGGGATACGCGGCCTGCTTCGGTGGTGCGATTGAATTTGTCGCCCATCAGCACAAGAAGAGTGTCGCCGGCACGGTCGTGACCTGCTCGACGTCGGTAGGGCCACGCGAGGGTGGGGGGTTCGGCATAGCCGTGACGATGCACGTGAAGGTTCCGACCTTGCCGGTCGAGGAAGCCCGCGCCCTGGTGCAGGAGACGCACGACAAGGTCTGTCCCTACAGTCATGCGACGCGTGGCAATATCGACTTCGTTCTGGAGGTCGAGGGCGCATAGCGTCGCGAGTTTAGGGATGGGCCCGTGCGGTTGATCCTGTCGTATTTTATCACGAAGGAGCAGGAAGGTTGCACAAAGTTCACGAAGCAGAACGAATAGCGCTGCGCGCAGCGCGAAGAATGTTTTCTGCTTCGTGGACTCCGTGCATCCTTCCTGCTTCTTCGTGATAAGAATCAACGTTGGCTCAGTCACTGGCTGATCCGGTCCGATTAACCATCCTATAGCGTGACGACCAAGGAGACGGAACATGCAAGGCGGTCCGCTCGCCGGCATCCGGGTGATCGACCTGACAACAGTCGTGCTGGGACCATACGCCACGCAGATGCTCGGCGACCTTGGCGCCGACGTGATCAAGATCGAATCACCCGAAGGCGACAACTGCCGCTGGATTGGACCGAGCCGCAACAAGGGCATGGGCGCATATTTCGCCATGCTGAATCGCAACAAGCGCAGCGTGGTGCTGGACCTGAAAAAGCGTGCGGCACGCGATGCGTTGCTGCGTCTGGTCGAAGGCGCTGATGTGTTCGTGCACAACATGCGCCTCGGCGCCGCCGACCGCCTGGGCCTGAGCTACACAGCGCTATCGGCGCGCAATCCGCGGCTGGTCTACGCCTGCGCTTCTGGCTTTCGCAAAGGCAGCAGCAAGCAGGAACATCCGGCATTCGACGATCTGATCCAGGGTGTGAGCGGGCTCGCCGCATTGAACGCCGGACCAGACGGCGCACCGCGGTATGTGCCGAGCGTGGTGGTGGACAAGCTGACCGGTCAGATGCTCGCCTCGATGATCGGCATGGCGTTGTTCCATCGCGAGCGCACCGGACAAGGCCAGGAAGTGCATGTGCCGATGCTGGAAACCACGCTGTCGTTCCTGCTGGTGGAGCACATGTGGGGCATGGTGCTGAATCAGCCTGAACTCGGCATGGGCTATCCGCGCATGCTGACGCCGCATCGCCGGCCATATGCGACGAAGGACGGCTATATCTCCGTCATCGCTGTGAGCGGCGCGCATTGGGGCAGGCTGTTCGAGGCGACGGGGCGCGCGTTGCTGATCGAGGACCCGCGTTTCGCCACTATCGCGGCGCGTTCCGACAATGTGGATGCGCTCTATGCGGTATTGACCGAAGGCATGCGCGAGCGAACCACCGCGGAGTGGCTGAGGATATTGGGCGCGCTCGATATCCCCTGTGGACCGGCAAATGCACTGACGGATCTGCTGGATGACGCGTATCTACGCGAGACGGAATTCTTCCAGCACGCGCAACATCCGCGCGATGGCGATGTGACGATCACCGCGATACCGGCGCAGTTCTCTGCCAGTCCGCCGTCAGTGCGGCGTCTCTGGCCCGCGTTGGGCGAACACACAGAGGAAGTGCTGCGTGAGATCGGCTACGACGAAGACGACATCCGGGCAATGGCCGACTGATATCAGGGGCCCTTCCGATCGTCATGGCCGGGCGTGTCCCGGCCACCGGTAGCCGCACGAACGCTCGATCGCAGGCGCATGAGGCTGGAGCCTGTGGGAAGTTGGCGGTACTTCCCAGCAAATTGCCGCTACGGGTGGCCGGGACACGCCCGGCCATGACGGTGGTTTGTGCGGTTCACGACGATCGGAGGGTTGGCGCGCACTCACAACGCCGGTGCGTGGCGCCAGTTGTCCTCGGGCCCGGTTACTTCTGCCAAACCCTCGATCCGGCCGCCGGCCTCACGCGGCACGCAAAGCATGTTGTGCGATGCGATCAGCCCAAAGATGTTCTCGGGGTCTCCGGCAAAGTTGTCGGGCCGGAACAGCAGCGGCGCATGCCAGTAGAGCCGATACCCATACGAAAAAAGCAGCGCGATCAGAGGCGCGGACTTCTCATCACGCTCGTTCTCTACGTACAGCACCGGGCGTAGTCGCCGAATGGTCTGCGCGCCACCCTGCAACGCTTCGAACTCCATGCCCTCAACATCCAACTTGATCAGGCGGCAAGCCGATAGTTGCAGATTGTCGATGGTCACCAGCGCGACCACTTCGCCATGCTCCCATCCATTACCGAGCGGCAGCGCGCCGAAATTGTTTGGAGAATCAGGAGCCAGGACAGGCACCCTGATCTGGCCCGGTGTGGCACCAACGGCCTCCGGCCGCGCCACCACGTTGGTGCAGGAATTCAGCGCGAGATTGGCGCACAGCGTCTGGAACATCATGCGCTGCGGCTCGAACGCAATCACCACGCCTTGCGGACCAACGATGCGCGACAAGGCGACGGTGTGCGCGCCGATATTGGCTCCTATCTCCACCACGAGATGGCCAGGCTCGACGAGCTGACGGAACGCATCCAGTTCCAGCGCCGACCATTCGCCGTATTTACGCAAAGAGGCGCCAATAAAGGTATCGTACCGATTAAATAACATTGGACCATCGCGGCACAAGGCGAGTTCGTTGTGTCCCCCCTCGGGAAAGATCGGAACCGTCCGCACCGGCATCGCGTGCCTACATGTCCTGCTGACGCTGCTGTGACCAGTCGTATGCGGACAATTCCTTCGCGATCGCCTGCGTCACATCGTCCCAGCGACGCACGGTCTGCTGACGGAACAGCCGCAGGCTTGGATACCACCCCGTATCGGTCCGTTCCAACAGCCATCGCCAGTCAGGCGCACGTGGCAGCATGATCCACACCGGCCGGCCCATGGCGCCGGCGAGATGCGCCACCGAGGTATCGACCGTCACCAGCAGATCGAGGTTGTCGAGGATCGCCATGGTGTCGTCGTAATCCTCGATTTCCGCGCCGATGTTGATCAGCGGTGCGCGGCCGTAATACGCGCCAGCCTGGTCGGTCCTGGGGCCTTTCTGCAGCGCCAGTAACGCAATCCCAGCGACATTGCCCAGCGGCCGGAAGTCGGCCAGCAGCGCCGAGCGATTGCGGTCGTTGTTGTGCGTCGGCCGGCCGGCCCAGATGACGCCGACACGGCCATAACCACGTGGCACCAGTCCACTCAGCCGATCGGCCCAACGCGCGGATCGCGCGGAGTTAGCGTGCAGATAGGGAATTGGCGCCGGTATCGTCTCGACGCGCGTCCCTGCCAGCCGCGGCAAACCGGACAACGCACAGAACGCCTTGTAATCCGGTGCATTCTCCCACCGCACGAACTGCCGCGCGTTCGGCGCGATTTGCCGCAGCAGCGGCTGCACCTCGGCGCTACAGGCGATGGCGATGTCAGGACAACGTTCCGCGGCCCACCGAATATATCGCGAGAACTGGATGACATCGCCGAACCCCTGGTCCGCGATCAGCAGCAGCGGCCGATCGGAGAATGCGCTGCCATCCCATTGCGGCTTCGTCGTCGGCGGCATCAGCGGCGCAGCGCCTGCGATACGGAAGCGCCACTCGTATTCTTCCCACCCCTCTGCCCAATCGCCACGCAGCAGCAGCGCTTCGGCACGGACGAAATGCGCGCCAGGCAAGCTTGGATCGATGCGCAGCGCCCGGCGCGGCGCAATCGAGCGCTTCATCCAACTCCAGTCGGTGATAGTGGATGATCGCCTGGTTGTGCAGACACAGCGGATCGGCTGGCGCCAATGTCGTGGCGCGCTGCGCGGTGGCCAGCGCTTCATCCAATCGGCCCAGCGACCGATAGACCTCGCAAATATTGCGCAGGTAAAGCGGCGTATCGATGCCGTATGTCAGCGAGCGTTCCATCAGTTCCAGCGACTTTATCGGATGTCGCCCTTGCGGAACGCGACGATGCCGGCGAGGTGCAGCGCATCACCCTGGTTGGGCGATGCAGTCAGCACGTGGTCAAGCAGCCGCTTGGCATCATCCAGCCGGCCGCCGCGCTCATATTCGTTTGCAATGCGCAGGACCTCGCCAACTGGCAGCGGGACAGTGCCCGGCGCGGGCGCCCGTGGGGCGGGCGCTGGGGTCTCCATCAGTCGACCGTGTAGCCGAGCCGCTCGATCACCGGCCGCAGGATCGGGATCATCGGCTCGAGATGCTTCAGATAATGCTTATGCCGGAACACCGAGCGCTTATACAGCGGCTCCGTCACCTGCGCATAACTCGCGGTGCGCGCATAACGGCGGTTCTTGTGGAAGGTCAGGCAGGCCTTGTTGAACGGCTCACCAGCGAATGCCAGCATCGCGCGCACACTGGCTTCCTGGTCCTGCACGATGTCCTCGTAGCGTATCGGCAGATAGCGCAGCGACATCTCGGCGCGATAATGCTGCACCAGATCCATCACGCGCACGTAATGCTTCGCCGCGGTCTCCAGATCGTAAGAGCAGAAGTAGCCGTGGGTGAACTGGTTGGAGAACGCCGACACCATGATGTCCAGCGGATGCCGCAGCACGTGGATCAGCGGCGCCTCGGGGAACAGCAGCGCGATCAGGCCAAGATGCGTCTCGTTCAGCGGCATCTTGTCGGTGAAGCGGGTCGCGCCGGTGCGCAGCACGCCCATCTGCCGCACCTTTTGCAGATAGTAGTCGCGCAGATTATCGAGCCCTTCGCGCTGGTCGCCCATCCAGAGTTCCGCCAGCGCCTCTGGATAGCCGAGCGGACTGGCCAGCATGCGCGGCATGATCGCGGTGATCTCGTGGATCAGCGGCAACTCGTCGCCGGCTGCGATCTTGGGGTGCGCCGACAGCGTCTGCTCGACCAGCGTCGTGCCCGACCGCGGGAAGCCCAGAATGAATATCGGCTGCGGCACGTCAGAGCGCACATTGGCGCGCGGCATCAGCCGCAGCCGGCCGCCGGTGAAGAAATTGCGCAGCCGCTCGATCTGCTGATTGGCCTCGTTCTCCAGATACTGCTGGCCTGACAGTTCGCGCCCCAGCCGCTTGCCCTCGGCGAACGCAGCCCACGCGTCGTCGTAGCGGCCAAGCTGATCGAGCAGCCGCCCCTTCTCCAGCAGCTCGTTGGGACCAAGCCGCCCTTCGCCATCAGCGGTCGCGTCGATGATCGCCAACGCCTCGTCGTAGCGCCGCATGCGCCCCAGCAGCACCGCGCGGGTCAGGCGCACACCCTGATCGTTGGGAAACTGCGCGTCCGCCTTGTCAAGAATTTCCGCCGCCGCATCGAAATTGCGATCGGCTTCCTCCAGCCTGGCGAAGCCCAGCAGCGTCTGCCGCACCTGTGGCGCCGCCGTCACCGACTCCTCGTAAAGCGCGCGCGCCTCCTTCATGCGTGCCCTGGTTCTTCAGGTTCCAGGCCAGGTTCGCCAGCAGGATCGGATCCCGCTGTCCGGTCAGCTCCAACACCCGGCGGTAGTGATATTCGCCGATCTGAGGCCGTTTCGCCTCCGTCATGATCATGCCCATCAGGTTGTGCGCCTGCGGGTTCTCGGGCGCGATGCGCACGGCATTGCGGGCATGATGCTCGGCTTCGGCCAGGCTGCCCTTGCCAAGCAGGATCAGCGTCAGCTCGTTCGTGGCAACCAGGTTGTTCGGGTCCAGCGCGACGATGCGGCGGATCAGCGCCTCCGCGGCGCGGGCGTTACCCTGCGCCTTGCGGATGTCGTAAAGGACCGACAGTGCGCCCGGGCGATCGGGCGCCAGTTCCAGCACGTCCAGGCACAGACGTTCGGCGGTCTCATTGGCACCCTGGCGGTGCGCCTGGATGGCGCGCTCCACGAGCGGCACAAGGTGCCGGATGGCCTCGGGCGGCGCCAGGGAGTGCATCTGAAGGCTGCAACAGCGCACGGCGCGCAGGCCACTACCGCATGGGCATAGCGTCGAGACTGTAACTGGGGCGTTCATTGTTCCGCGCAGGTTCTCGCATGTGGCGCCCTCTCGGGGCAAGCACGCTCACACGCTCGCGAGCAACCTGTGAAGAGCGGCGGAGTCCGGAGCCTGGCGGATGCGCCGGACGAACGCTTCGTCGCGCAGCGGACGGGACAGGGTGGCCAGAGTGGTCAGGTGGTGGTTGGCGCCGTTGGCCGGGGTCAGCAGCAGGATCGCCAGGTCGATCGGGCGCTCGTCGATCGAGGCGAAGTCGATCGGGCGCGCCAGACGGGCGAACAGGGCGTAGGTGGCAGGCAGGTCTTCCAGCCGTGCGTGCGGCAGGGCGAAGCCTTTGCCGAGGCCGGTCGATCCCAGGTTCTCACGCGCCAGCAGCGCCTCGAATATGGCCCGGCGATCCAGCGAAAGAGCGGCGGCCGCGCGGCCGGCCAGTTCCTGCAGCAACTGTGTCTTGTCCCCGACGCGCAGTCCGACGATCACCCTGTCCGGTCCGATCAGATCACTGACCTTCATCAGTCAGGCGCTCTCAGGCGATACCCCACGCCGGTCTCCGTCTGGATGTACTCCGGCTTCTCGGTATCGCGCTCGATCTTCTGGCGCAATGCCCGGACATAAATGCGCAGATACTGCACGTCCGTATTCGGGCCCCAGACTTCGCGCAGGATCATGTTGTGGGTCAGCACCTTGCCGGCATGCGCCACCAGCAGGCGCAGCAGGTCATACTCGCGCGGCGAGAATTTCACTTCCTGGCCGCGCACCGTAACAATGCGACGAACGATATCGACTGTCAGGTCGCCGGTGCGGAAGATCGGCCGTTCACCTTGCTGCTGGAGTTGATGGCGCTGGGCCGCCCTGATGCGGGCCAGAAGCTCGTCGATGCCGAATGGTTTGGTGACATAATCGTCGGCGCCGAGATCGAGCGCGGATACCTTCGCTGCCTCGTGCTCGCGGCTGGACAGGACGATGATCGGCAAAGCAGCACCAGCTTCGCGGATATGTCGAATTACCTCCAGGCCGTCGATATCCGGCAGACCGAGATCCAGCACGATCAGGTCGGCGCGGCGTTGCCGGACTGCGTCGATGGCGGCCTGCCCGGTTTCCGCTTCGATCACGAAATAGCCTTGGCTGCCGAGGCCGGCGCGCAGAAAGCGCAGGATGGCAGGTTCATCATCCACAACGAGAATGCGAAGAGGCGCCGAAGCAGTGGTCATTCGATGGTTTCCGCCGGCCGCTCCGCGTTGGCGAAGACGGGCAGCTTCAGGGTGAAGACAGCACCGGAGCGGTCGGTACGGTTGCTGGCAACGATGGTGCCGTTCATTGACTCGATGAACCCGCGGCAGATCGCCAGCCCCAGCCCGGTGCCGGCGCGACGGCGATCAGCCGCACCGCCCCGATAGAACTTGTCGAAGATGCGCTCGAGATCCGATTGCGGAATGCCAGATCCTTCATCCAGCACCTGCACGCCGACGCGCCCGTCCTCACGCCAGCCTCGGATGGTAATCAGCGAACCCGCCGGCGCGTATTTGGCAGCGTTGTCGAGCAGATTGAACATGACCTGTTCGAACAGAACTTCATCGACATCCAGCATCGGCAGATCGTGTTGCAGCGATACCTCGGTGCGATGATCGGCGAGGATTTTGCGCGCACGGCGCAGTGCGCTGCCGATCACGTCCGACAGTTCGACAGGACCCGTGTTGACACGCAGCGGCCCGGTCTCCAGGCGCGTCATATCGAGCAGGTTTCCGATAAATCGGTTCAGCCGCTCCGCTTCGTCCTGGATGTTGTGAATCAGGTCCAGCCGTGTCGTTCGATCGAGCGTTTCGCCATGTGTGGAGAGGCTCGTGGCGGACCCGAGGATCGACGCAAGTGGCGTCCGCAGATCGTGCGAAATCGACGTCAGCAACGCGGCACGCAGCCGATCGGTCTCGACGGCCAAACGTGCGCGATCGACATCCTCCACCAGATTCACACGCTCGATCGCCAGTGCCGCCTGATCCGACAAGGCATCAAGCAGACGATGCTGATCCGGCACCAGAATCGGTCCCGGTTCGTCGCTATCGATGCCGATGACCCCGACAGCGCCGCGACCGGTATTCATCGGCTTGAACAGTCGCTTGGCGCCAGGCAGCGTGTCTGAACCGCGGCCTGCGACATGGTTCTTCTCCCAGGACCAGCGCGCGGCAGCCACATCGGCTGCATCCAGCGTATCCTCCGGTGGGAAGCCGGCGCGAACGACCACCGTGCCCTCTTCCGGCAGCAGGATCACGACGCGCACCTTCAGCATCAGCGCGATCTGATGCACTGTTGCCCACAGCAGATCGTCCAGGTTCGCGGCGCCAGCAAGCTTGCGACTGAATTGGTATAGTTCCTCGGTCGTGCGGGCGCGCTGACGCGCGACGATGGCCTGCGCGCGCACCCGCGCGGTGAGATTGCTGGCGATCACCGCCGTCACGCCGAAGAAGAACAGCGCGGCGACGTTCTCCGGATCCTCGATCGTGAACGTGTAGAGCGGTGGCAGGAAGAAGAAATTGTAGGCCAGCACGCTGAGAAAGCTGGCGAACAGCGCCGGCCACAAGCCATAGACGACAGCGGATACCAGCACCGCCGTCAGGAAGGCCATCGCAACGCTGGCGACGCTCAGCATCTGATGCAGCAGCAGGGCGATACCAAGCGAAACGGCGACAAAGGCAAGGCTGCCCGCGTAGGCGCGCGGATCCCCGGCGCGTGCCACTGCCTCGCGCAGGATCGGCGGTTCCGTCTGCTCAGCCACTTCGCGCGTGTGACCGACGACGTGCACGCTGGCACCGCCAGCCTGGCGAATGAGCTGCTGCGCAAGCGAGCCTTGCAACAGCTCACGCCACATCGATCGCCGTGGCTGCACGATGATGATGTGCGTGAAGTTGTTGTTGCGCGCGTAGTCGCCAATCGTGCCGGCCACATCCTGGCCAGGCAGCGTCACGGTCTCCGCGCCGAGCCGCTCCGCCAGCCGCATTGCATCAGCGATGCGATCGCGCTCCGCGTCGCTGAGGTTCAGGTTGCGGCCCGTTTCGACATGGATCGCGGTCCACGGCGCGCGCAGGCTATCGGCCATACGCTTGGCGAGACGCACGACGTCAGTGCTGCTGGGATCGGAGCCGATACAAGCCAACACACGCTCGCCGGCCGCCCAAGGACCGGGGATCGCGTGCGCCTGCATATAGCGCACCATCTGCTCGTCCACGCGCTGCGCCGTGCGGCGGAGAGCCAGCTCGCGCAACGCGGTCAGATTGCCGGTCGAGAAGTAATGGCGGATCGCGCGTTCCGCCTGGTGCGGCACGTATACCTTGCCGTCCTTCAGCCGCTGAATGAGGTCGTCCGGCGTAAGGTCGATCAGCTCGATATCGTCGGCCTTGTCGATGACGGAGTCCGGCACGGTCTCCCGCACCCGGATGCGGGTGATGCGCGCGACAACATCGTTCAGGCTTTCGACATGCTGGACGTTGAGCGTGGTGTAGACGTCTATGCCGGCGGCGATGAGTTCCTCGACATCCATGTAGCGCTTGGGATGGCGGCTGCCCGCGGCGTTGCTATGGGCAAGCTCATCCACCAACGCGAGCTGTGGACGTCGCGCGATAAGCGCGTCGAGATCCATCTCCTGCAATGTACGGCCGCGATATTCGGCGGCACGGCGCGGAATGACCTCCAGGCCATCGAGCAGTGCTTCGGTTTCCTTGCGCCCGTGGGTTTCCACGACGCCGATGACGACGTCCGCACCTTCCCGCTTTCGCGCCTGCGCCGCGGACAGCATTTCGTAGGTCTTGCCGACACCAGGAGCGGCGCCCATGAAGATCTTCAGACGGCCGCGCGTTTCCCCCTGCGCGTCCTGCAACAGCGCATCTGGTGACGGTCTACCTTCGCGCGCGCTTCGATCGTCCAACCCGTACTCCTCCCCCTCCCCTTGCGGGAGGGGGCTGGGGGAGGGGGCGGCGCCGTACCGGCACACCCCTCCCCCTAGCCCCCTCCCGCAAGGGGAGGGGGAAATCTCGTTCACATTAGTTGCTTCTCTAGCTCTTCATTGCATCGAGCGCGAGGTTCAGCTTCAGCACGTTGACATGCGGCTCGCCGATGATCCCGAGCAGCCGCCCGGTCATGTGGCTTTCCACCAACTGCCGCACCTGATCCTCCGGCAAGCCGCGCGCCTTGGCGACACGCGGAACCTGGAACAGCGCACCCGCTGGCGTGATATCAGGATCCAGACCACTGGCCGACGTGGTGACCAGATCAGACGGGATCGGCGTGTTCGGATTCTCCTTCGCCAGCGTCGCCGCATCACCCTTCACGCGATCCACCAGCGCCTTTGACGTCGGCCCCAGGTTCGATGCGGCCGAGTTGTCAGCGGCGTACGGCGTGGGGACCGTCTTGGTGGGATCCTTCGGATCAGGTTCCGTCGTCGCCGACGGCCGGCCATGGAAGTACTTATCCGAGGTAAAGTTCTGGCCAATCAGCTCCGAACCGATCACCTTGCCGTCTTTCGTGATCAGGCTGCCGTTCGCCTGATACGGAAAGACGGTTTGCGCGATACCGGTCATCAGCAGCGGATAAACCAAGCCTGTGAGGATCGTCATTGCGACGATCATAACGATAGCAGGACGAATGTGTTTCATCTCAAGCAAGTCCTATGGAGGTAACGAGCATATCGATCAGCTTGATCCCGACGAACGGCACGATGATGCCGCCAACGCCGTAGAGCAGCAGGTTGCGCCGCAGGATCGCCGCCGCGCCGATCGGCTTATAGGCAACGCCTCGCAGCGCCAGCGGAATCAGCGCCACAATGATCAGCGCGTTGAAGATGATCGCCGACAGAATGGCACTCTGCGGATTGTGCAGGTGCATCACGTTCAGCGCCTGAAGCTGCGGATAGAACGCAATGAACATCGCCGGGATCATGGCGAAGTATTTCGCCACGTCGTTGGCGATGCTGAACGTCGTCAGCGCACCACGCGTCATCAAGAGCTGTTTGCCGATCTCGACGATCTCGATCAGCTTTGTGGGATCGCTGTCGAGATCGACCATGTTGCCGGCTTCGCGCGCGGCCATGGTGCCGGTGTTCATCGCGACGCCGACATCGGCCTGCGCCAATGCGGGCGCGTCGTTGGTGCCGTCGCCGCACATCGCCACCAGCTTGCCCTGCGCCTGCTCGTCGCGGATCAGCTTGAGCTTGGCCTCGGGTGTCGCCTGCGCCAGGAAGTCGTCCACGCCGGACTCGGCAGCGATCGCGGCGGCGGTGAGTGGGTTGTCGCCGGTGATCATCACGGTGCGAATGCCCATGCGGCGCAGCTCAGCGAAGCGCTCCTGGATACCGCCCTTGATGATGTCCTTCAGATGGATCACGCCGAGCAGGCGGCCATCCTTGCAGACGCCGAGCGGCGTGCCGCCCGACTTGGCGATTTCATCCGACTTCGCAGTCAGTTCGCGAACAGCAGCGTCAGACACTGCGGAGCGAACGGCGGTGGCGACCCCGCCGCCATTGCCGTCGGCCACAGCGGAACGGACGAACGCCAATATCGCATCGACCGCGCCTTTGCGGATGCTGGAGCCATCCAGATCCACGCCAGACAGGCGCGTCTGTGCGGTGAACGGCACGAAGTGCGCACCGACCGGCGCCATGTCGCGGCCACGGATGTTGTACTTTTCCTTGGCCAGCACGACGATGGAGCGACCTTCCGGCGTCTCATCCGACAGCGACGCGAACTGCGCGGCGTCGGCGAGTTCCTGCTCGGTGACACCAGACAGCGGGATGAATTCCGTCGCCTGGCGATTGCCGAGCGTGATCGTGCCGGTCTTGTCGAGCAGCAGCGTATCCACATCGCCCGCTGCCTCGACCGCGCGTCCCGACATCGCCAGCACGTTGAACCGCACCAGGCGATCCATGCCAGCGATGCCGATGGCCGACAGCAACGCACCGATGGTGGTGGGGATCAGAGCGACAAACAGCGCGACCAGGATCACCACCGACACCGAACCGCCGGCATAGGTGGCGAAGCTCGGGATCGTTGCCACCGCGATCACGAAGATGATCGTAAGGCCAGCGAGCAGGATGTTCAGCGCGATCTCGTTCGGCGTCTTCTGCCGTTCGGCACCTTCCACCAGCGCGATCATGCGATCGAGGAAGGTGGAACCCTGTGCCGCGGTGATGCGTACCTTGATCCAATCCGACAGCACGCGCGTGCCACCAGTGACAGCCGAGCGATCGCCACCACTCTCGCGGATAACGGGCGCCGATTCACCGGTGATCGCCGACTCGTCGACCGATGCTATGCCTTCGATAACGTCGCCGTCGCTGGGGATCAGGTCGCCGGCTTCCACCAGCACGATGTCGCCCTGCTTCAGATCCGGCGCCGGCACAGTCTGAAATGACGTGGCGTTTGCCGATGCCAAGCGCTTGGCCGGTGTTTCGGTGCGCGCCTTGCGCAGCGTTGCCGCCTGCGCCTTGCCGCGGCCCTCGGCCACCGCCTCGGCGAAGTTGGCGAACACCACGGTCAGCCACAGCCAGAACACGATCTGGAAGGTGAAGCCGACCGGGCCGCCAGAGATCAGCTCGTGCACCAGAATGATCGTGGTGAGCGTCGCCACGATCTCGACGACGAACATCACCGGATTCTTGATCAGAATCCGCGGGCTTAGCTTGACGAACGACTGCCAGATCGCCGGGACGAGGATCGCCGGATCCAGCACAGTGGATTGCGAACCGCGCATTTTGTTACGAATTTCCATAACCATGACTAGCTGCCTGTGTCAAAGAGGGTGCCGGCGTGCATCGCGAAGTTCTCGACGACCGGCCCAAGTGAAACCGCTGGGAAGAAGATCAGACCGCCGGTGATCGCGATGACGCCCACCACCAGGCCGACGAACAGCGGCCCATCGGTTGGGAACGTCCCGGCGGAGGTCGGCACGATCTTCTTGCGCACCAACGAACCGGCGATCGCCAGCATCGGGATGATCATCAGGAAGCGGCCGATGAACATCGCCAAGCCGAGCGTGTCGTTCCAGAACGGCACGTTGGCGGACAATCCGGCGAAGGCGCTGCCGTTGTTGCCGGTGGCGGAGACGTAGGCATAGAGCATCTCGGAGAAGCCGTGTGGTCCGGCGTTGTTCGTCGCACCGGTTCCGACCGGCAGCACCGAGGCGAGCGCGGTGAAGCCGAGCATCGACAGCGGCAGGATCAGGATGGCGAGCATGGCCATCTTGACCTCTTTCAATTCGAGCTTCTTGCCGAGGTATTCCGGCGTGCGCCCGACCATCAGCCCCGCGACGAACATCGCGACGATGACGAACAGCAGCATGCCATACAAGCCCGAGCCGACGCCGCCGAAGATGATCTCGCCCAGCATGATGTTGACCATCGGCACCATGCCCGCGAGCGGCAGCAGGCTGTCGTGCATGTTGTTGACCGCGCCGCACGACGCATCGGTGGTGATGGTGGTGAATAACGCGGAGTCGGCGAGACCAAAGCGGACTTCCTTGCCTTCCATGTTGCCGCCGGCCTGCAGCGCGCTGGCCGTCTGATCGACATGGAACGGCGTGAAAGCCGGGTTGCCCTGCGCCTCAGCCGAGTAGCAGACAGTGACGCCGATCAGGAACAGCACGCCCATCACGGAAAAGATCGCCCAGCCCTGGCGCTGGCTTCCCACCATGCGGCCGAACACGTTGGTCAGCGCACCACCGATCGAGAAGATCAGCAGCATCTGGATGAAGTTGGTCAGCGCGCTGGGGTTCTCATAAGGATGTGACGAGTTGGCGTTGAAGAAGCCACCGCCGTTGGTGCCCAACATCTTGATGACTTCCTGCGAAGCCACCGGTCCCTGCGCGATGACCTGCTTGGCGCCTTCGAGCGTGCTGACGTCCGTATAGGCGGCCAGGTTCTGCGGCGTGCCGCAGGCGATCAGCACCAGGCCAACCACGATCGAGATTGGCAACAGGATGTGGACGACGCAGCGTGTCAGATCGACCCAGAAGTTACCGAGTGTTTGCGCCGAACGGCGGGCAAAGCCGCGGATCAGCACGATGGCCAGCACGATACCTGTCGCGGCAGAGACGAAGTTATGCACGGTCAACGCGGCCATCTGCGTGAGATAGCTCATCGTTGTTTCCGGCGTGTACGACTGCCAGTTCGTGTTGGTCAGGAAGCTGACCGAGGTATTGAACGCGAGGTCAGGCGAAACCGCGTCCTGGCCTGCCGGATTCAACGGCAGATGGTTCTGCAAGCGCTGGATCGCATACATGACGACGAAACCGGCGAAGCTGAAGGCCAGCATGGCGACGGCATAGGTCACCCAATGCTGCTCCTCGTCCTCACGGACGCCGCAGATCTTGTAGATGCCGACTTCGAGCGGACGCACGATCGGGCGCAGGAAGGTGCGCTCACCGTTGAACACGCGCGTCATGTAGCCGCCGAAGGGCTTGGCCATCAGGATCACCAGAACGCTGTAGATCGCGATCTGGAGCCAACCGTTGAATGTCATCAGAATTTCTCCGGCCGGACTAGGGCATAAACCAGGTAGACGAGCAGGCCGACCGTCACGATCGCGCCGAGCACATAGTCGATTGTCATGGCATTGGCCTCAGAGGTGGTCGCAGGCGACGGCGTAGAGCACGCACGCGCCAAGGAAGGCGGCGCCAATCAGGATATAGGCGATGTCGAGCATTGATTTTCCCCGGGTCAGCAACAAGGCCGCGGCATGCGGCGAGCATGTTGCGTTGCAGCTAAACTAAGCGGCACCGCATATAGTTTCGATGGCGCGGCAGAGATCGCGACGTATAAATTCCATATAAACGGCGAAGCGGCGCATGGATTGGACGAACCGCGCCGCGCGCGGTCAGTACATCGGCGGCGGCGCAATCAGCAGTTTCGCGAGCAGCGCCAGGCCGAGGCAGATCGCGATCACCCCGGCAATCTTGGCCCATATCTCGCCTGGCGTGGGATGCAGCGGAATTTCGTGCATCTCGCGCGTGCTGTCGCCGTCAGGCACCCCGGCATGCGTGCCGAAATGGACCTTGTCCACCGATGAACTCCCCTTGCCTGCCACACGCCATATGCGGGAGCCGCATATAAAATCCATGCTGTGCCGGCGGTCCTTTATTTTTGAACTGTCCTACCTCCATCGATTTTATATGCTGTCAGGCTCAAATTCCGCCGCATCATGAGCAACTGGATCATCGACTACCATCATGCGCTGATGCTCCGGCTGGTGGGTGTTGTGGTGTTTCTGGGTGTCTGGATGACGCTCACGCTGATCGGCCGGTGGGTTTGGCGCGCGGCCAGCAGCCTGATGCAGCGCCCCCCACAAGGGATACCACTATGGCATCACAGGCCGTGAGCGCCGCTGGCTCCGTGCCCGGAGCTGGACTGATAGCCAATATAACGGAGTGGCTTCGGATCTGCTTGCCGAGCTCCTCCACGCCACCCGGTCAGTTGCTCCGATCGAGCGATGCTGCCGAGGAAGTTGTGGTCGCTCACTGTGGGGCAGTGGAAATCCACCAGACGCTGCCCGGGTGGTCATTGGAAACCAGCGTCAAAGGCGAGCCCGAGCAAGCCCGCGCGACAGCACTGCGCCGGCTGACCAATTATACCGGAGGCAAGAACAGCGACTCAGTCCGTCTGCAAGCGGTCAGGCCGTTGGTGCAGACAGAGGAGGCGCGAGGACGCTGGCGCGTCGGTATCCGCCTGGCGGACGGCGAACTCGCGTTGGCATCGGCTCGTAACGGCAGGGTCAGAGTGCGCGCTTCTGTCTCGGAAACGCTTGCGGTACTGCGCGTGCCAGGGCGTCCGACTGCGCTCGCCATGCAACATGCTGAAACGGCAATCCGCATTGCGTTGGCGCCGACGCGCTGGGAAGCAACGGGCGCCGCGATGCTGCGGTTGCATTCGCTGCCGACGATGCTGCCGTTCCTCGGCCGCTTCGAGGTTGCCGTCCCGGTGGCGAAGCGGCCGTCCGGTTCGGCTGGATCGAGCTGGTCGGGCACTATCCCTTTGCGGGAAGCAGCGACAGCGTCCAGTCCCCCGGTGCACTGATTTGACTACAGTGAACTCACGCACTGGCTCCTCCGATCGTCATGGCCGGGACACGCCCTGCCATGACGATCAAAACGCAATTCAGACCGCCAACCGAAGCTCGAGCGCGGCGAGACGTTCTTGCAGCCGCTTCGCGTCCGCCTCAGACAGACGCTCACTCGCCCCATCCACCACTCGACGCGCGCGTCCCAGAAGTGCCGCACGGATGTCATCTTGGGACAGCGTGCTGGCAATATCGCCGATCGCCCGTAGCAACCGTAGGCTGACGACGCCATCACTTGTTGCGTAGTGGCGGATTTGCTCAAACGCCGTGTCGAACATGCCGTCCACGCTGATCCATGGCACGAACACCCGCGGCACATGCGGCGGATCGAACAGCAGAGACGCCGGTGGCGCACGGCCAAGCCAGCGGATCAGGATACGGCTGAGCTGGTCGATACAACTGATCGCAGTGCTCGGATCATTCACGGCCGGCGAGATCGCCCGCAGCGCGATATCGACGATCTGGATGACCCCGAACTCCACGTCCTGCTGCAACGTGCGCGTTGGCCCGATATCGAACGCACCCAACAGTTCATCGGCGCGCATCGCGTCAATGCGGTCCTCGTGCGAGACGCGGAGCAGCGGCACGCCAGCCGGCACGAACTGGCCGACGCCGCGGTCCACCCGAATGCGGATCCGCCAAGCTTTCGCCAAATACAGCAACTGGCCGATATCGATGAAGCGGATATAGCCCGAGCGCTGGTTCAGGATCGGGATTTCGTCCGGATCATCCGGCAGCACTCGACTCATCGCCGAAAGCCGTGATCGCGGTCGCGGCATCAATTCGTCGATGACGAGCTCGGTTTCCCGCGCAATGCGATCGACGATGTGGTTGACGCTGATCGCCTGCGAGATGTGATGGATGAAGAAGATCAGCCAGCCGACGGCGACCAGCGCCAGCACCATGGCACCGGTGACGGTGACCACCGGCACGAAGGGGACGGGCAGCGAGCGCGCGGCCGGCAGCGCGGCCATGCAGTAGGAGAACGTGCCGAGGAACACGCCCAGCGTCCACTGCGTTCCGCGGTCTCGCACGAAGCTGACCAGGATGCGCGGCGAGAACTGCGTTGAGGCCAGCGTCAGCGTCATCAGCAGAATGGCGAAGACGATCGAAACCACGGTCATGATCGAGGTCGCGATGGCGCTCAGGATCACCTGCGCGACCTGCGGGTCCTGTCGCGATGGGAAGAGCGTCATTGGCACCCATGCGCCAAGCGTCGGGATCTGCTCTTCGAGCGAGGACAGCACGCCGCCCGCGGCACCGAGCGCGAGTGCGATGACGAAAGGCCGGATCAGAAAGCCGCCGCGCAGCCCATAGGCGATGGCGCGGAAGAGCAAGGGCAGTCTTCGGTTCATGGCCGGATGCGATGTGGGGGAGGCACGCGAGGGAACCCGCACTGTAGCCGAGTAGCTACTCGACCATCCATAGAGAGAAGCTACGGGTAGTGCCTAATCCTAAGTCCCTTTAAGAAGGGCTCTTCCAAGCATCGCCCCTTATCGTCATCAGCGCGCAAGCGGGGACCCAGGGCAAACGGTAGGCTGCGCCGATCTGCTCAATGGGTCATCCTGACCGAGATTTGGCATACTACCAAAGCTCACTGACCCTAACTCGTCTGTCGCCCTGTCGTCGTGGCCGGGCTCGACCCGGCCATCAGCGTACATTGGCACCGTTGTGCCGCTGGGGCTGATGGCCGGCTCGGGGGCCGGCCATGACGGTTGCATAGAGCGAATGGGTCGCGGTCAGTGAGCTTTGGTATAAGTTTGAATTTCGGCTTTCGACCCGACCAGGGCATAGGGTGTCCTGCTAACCGATCCAGGAACCGGACCTTCCTGTGTCAATCGTCACCGTCAAACTGCGGGCAGCTTGCGGTCGCCCGTAAATGCTCTCGCGATGCCTTCGCCCAGCAACTCTTGGCCATCCACAGCGCCATATAGCTGAATGAGTCGGGCGATGACCCCAGTCCATCCGGTCTGATGGCTCGCGCCAATGCCTGCGCCGTTGTCGGCATGGAAATACTCGTAGAACAGCAAACAATCGCGCCAGTTTGGGTCATTCTGGAACGTCTGGCTCCCGCCGAACACTGGGCGGCGGCCGACGGTTCACGTTCGAAGATCGAGGTAAGTCGCCGCACTATTTCGGCGCTGACGTCAAACAGGTTCATCATTCGACCGGAGCCGGTCGGACATTCCACCATGAAGCTATCGCCATAATAGAGATAATATTGCGCCAGTGCGCGGATGACCAATGCGTTCATCGGCATCCAGATCGGTCCGCGCCAGTTGGAGTTGCCGCCAAACATGCCTGTGTCAGATTCTGCCGGCAGGTAGTTCACCGCAAAGCGCTCGTCATGCACCCAGAACTCGTAGGGATTTTCCGCGTGGAAGCGCGATAGAGCTCGGATGCCGTAAGGACTCAGGAACTCGGCTTCGTCCAGCATGCGGGCGAGGATCCGACGCAGCCGTTCCGGAGTGACCAGGCCAAGAATGCCACGTTGGCCGACCCCCAGATGACCTGGCCCAGTGGGGTGCATTGTGGCAGCCAAATCCGGGCGCTTGCGCATCAAACCTGCGAAATGAGCAAGCAGATTAGGGACCCGCTCACGCTGCCACGGTTCGACCACCGTGACGGCACACATCGGCAGCAGGCCGACGACTGAGCGCACCTTAAGCCGCGTCGCGCTGCCATCGGGCAGGCGAAGCATATCGTAGTAGAAGCCGTCTTCCTCGTCCCACATGCCGTCGGCGCCCATCCCGTTCATTGCACGCGCGATCAAGACGAATTGGCTGACGATGTCGGTTGCCAGATCTTCATACGTTGGGTCCTCGGCGGCGAGCTCGACGCCGATCTCCAACATGTTCTGACAGAACAGTGCCATCCAGGCGGTGCCGTCAGCCTGTTCGAGATAGCCGCCGGTTGGCAGCGGTGCGCTGCGGTCGAACACACCTATATTGTCGAGGCCAAGGAACCCCCCCTCGAAGGCACTTTTGCCGAAGCGGTCCTTGCGGTTTAGCCACCAGCCGAAATTCTTCAGCAATTTGGTGAACGCACGCTTCAGGAACGCGGTGTCCGGAGCGCGGCCCAGCGCCACTTCGGACCGATGCAGGAAGATCGTCGCCCATGCATGCACCGGCGGGTTAACGTCGCTGAAATTCCACTCATAGGCGGGCACTTGCCCGGTCGGGTGCAGATAGTTCACGCCGAGCAACAGGTCGAGCTGCCGCTTGGCGAATTCCACATCCACAGCCGAAAGAGCCATGGCATGGAATGCCAGATCCCAGGCGGCGTACCAGGGATACTCCCACTTGTCCGGCATTGAGATGACTTCATCGTTCACCATGTGGAACCACGATTCATTTCGGCGGTTTGCTGCCACAGAGAGATGGAGCGGATCGGCACCATGCTCCCGCAGCCACATGTCGACGTCCAAGTAATAGTACTGCTTGGTCCAGAGCATTCCTGCGAGCGCCTGCCGCATGATCCGAGCAGAGTCTTCGCTGACATTCCGCGGCGTGATCGAGTCGTAGAATGCGTCCGCTTCGGCTGCTCGCGCGTCGCATATGGCGTCGAAGCCGGAGCCGAACGGTGCGTTCGAGTTGGCGCCATTTGCGGTGGTGAGACGCAGCCGCAGCACCGCGCACTCACCGCCATCGACCACTGCGCGGGTGTGAGACGCAGCTTTCGAACCTTCTCTCCGTGGGTTGACCGCATCCACCTGCCCATCGACAACGTAGTCGTTAATTCCGTCTTTGACGTAGCGAGTGGCATTCTGGCTACCGAACAGACGGGCGTTATTCGTCTCGTTCTCGGTGAACAGCAGGGGCGCTTCGCCCTCGATGCGAAGGATATAGTCGCCGAGCTCGGGATGGCTGGCGTGGATCGCGCGGCTTCCCGCCGACGCAGCGGCAACCCCAAGCACCGGCTTGCCGCGTTCGGGCCACCAGCGCCAGGTGTTCCGGAACCACAACGTCGGCAGGACGTGCAGTTCCGCTGGGTCCGGACCGCGATTATAAAAGGTGATGCGAATGAGCGTGTCGTCTGCGGCCGCCTTGGCGTATTCGACGAACACATCGAAATAGCGGTCTTCAGCGAAGACGCCAGTGTCTAGCAATTCGTATTCCTGCTCAGTGCGCCGACGGCGTCGGTTCGTATCGACCAGGTCGGCGTACGGATAGGCGTTCTGCGGGTATTTGTAGAGATACTTCATGTACGAGTGTGTTGGTGTCGCATCAAGATAGAAATAGTATTCCTTGACGTCTTCGCCGTGATTGCCCTCGCTATTGGTCAGGCCGAACATCCGCTCCTTGAGGATCGGATCGCGGCCGTTCCAGAGCGCAACCGCAAAGCACAGGCGCTGCTTTTCGTCGCTCCAGCCGGCGATGCCGTCCTCGCCCCAGTGATAAGCGCGCGATCGCGCTTGGTCGTGGGAGAAGTAGCTCCACGCGTCGCCGTCCTGACTGTAGTCTTCGCGAACCGTTCCCCATTGACGTTCGCTAAGATACGGGCCCCAGAGATACCAAGCAGCGTCCCCGCGATGCCCTTCACCAAGCCGTCCCGCTTCCGCCGTCGTTGGCGAATTGCGCGGGATGGGTTCAAGCATTGCGTCGCTCCTCCTTTTGGAAACTGTCAGGTGACACTGCCTGAGCCGCAAATGATCTGCACGCGACAGTTATGTGCGAGCATCGGGCGGGTGCCGATCCGACGGGCGTCAGCAGTGACCTGTTGACAGGCGCCCATCAGCGAATGCTTTGGCACAACGGCAGTTTGGCGAACGATGGATTGGGACCACCGAGGATGGACGTTAGGCGCTCTGCCGGAGGTGGAGCAAGCTGGTCTTTTTTGGTCCAGAAGTGGCTCCGGCCTACGTGATACCTGACCGTGGACAGTCTCCTTCCGGCTAATGCCGCTACTCGCTGACCGCGACCCATTCGCTCTATCCGTCATGGCCGACCCCCGAGCCGGCGATCAGTCTCGGCGGCACAACGGTGCCGTGTTATACCAAAACTCACTGACCCTGACCCATTCGCTTTAACCGTCATGGCCGGCCGCCGAGCCGGCCATCAGTCTCAGCGGCACAACGGTGCGGATATACGCTGATGGCCGGGTCAAGCCCGGCCATGACGGTTAGCTAGAGCGAATGGGTCAGGGTCAGTGAGTAGTGGTATTAGAGCAGTATCAGGCTGGCTGACGAGCGAATTCGTGTCATTGCGAGCGAAGCGAAGCAATCTCGACGGGATTGCTTCGCTTCGCTCGCAATGACACGAGAACAGTCGGCCCGACTATGCTCTAATAAGTCGTCCCCGCCTGCATGGCGAACTGTTCTGCGGCGGGGCCAAGGGCGAGCGCGGGGAAGAATGTCAGTCCGCCTACGATGACGATGGTGCCAATCATCAGGCCGACGAACTGCATGCCATGCGTCGGCAGTGTCCCGGCCGAGGCAGGTACGATCCGCTTCGCCGCCAACAGCCCGGCAATGCACAGCACCGGCACGATGACGACGAAGCGCCCCGCGAACATCGCCGCTGCCAGCGTCAGGTTATAGAACGGCGTGTTCGCGCTGAGCCCGGCGAATGCGCTGCCGTTGGTCGCCGCCGCCGACGTATAGGCGTACAGCATCTCCGAGAACCCGTGCGGGCCGGCGTTGTTCAATCCGGCCAGGCCCGCCGGCAGCACAGCCGCGAGTGCCGAGAATCCGAGGATGGCCGCCGGCGGACACAGCAGCGCCAACATCGTCATCTTGACCTCGTTGCCCTCGATCTTTTCCCAAGATATTCCGGCGTTCGCCCGATCATCAGTCCGGCCGCAAACACGGCAACGATGACGAAGAGCAGGATGCCGAACAGACCGGAACCGGGGCCACCGACGATGACCTCATCCATCATCATGTTGGCCATCATCACCAGACCTGACAGCGGCAGGTAGCTGTCGTGCATTGAGTCGACGGCGCCGTCAGAGGATGCGGTCGACAGCGTGGCGTACAGCGAGGACTGTCCGACACCGAAGCGGACCTCCTTGCCCTCCATGTTGCCCGAACTCTGATCAACCCCTGGCGCGGCAACCGCGGGATTGATATGCGACTCGCTGGCATAGATCACGCTGGTGCCGACGACGAACAGAATTGCCATCACGGCGAACAGCGTCCAGCCGTGCCGCTGGTCGCCGACCATCCGGCCGAACGTATTGGTCAACGCGACCCCGATCACAAACATCAGCAGCATCTGGAGCAGGCCGGTCAGAGCTGTCGGGTTCTCGAACGGATGTGCTGAGTTGACGTTGAAGAAGCCGCCGCCGTCACCACTCAGTACCGCGATGACCTTCTGCGTGGCCACCGGACCCAGCGCGATCGTCTGCTGTGCGCCTTCCAAGGTGGTTGCGGTGACGTAGGGACTGAATGTCTGCGGCACGCCTTGCCAGATCATGATCAGCGCGGTGACGACGCACATCGGCAGCAGCACGTAGAGCATGATTGCGTGATATCGACCCAGATGTTGCCAATGAACCGAGCCGAACGGCGCGTCAGACCGCGGACCAGGGCAAGTGCGACGGCCACGCCGGTGGCCGCGGAAAGGAACGACTGCACCACGAGGCCCGCCATCTGAGGCAGATAGCCAAGCGTGGATTCGCCGCCATAGGACTGCCAGCTTGTATTGGTGGCGAAGCTGACCGCGGTGTTCATCGCCAGGTCGGGTGACATGGCGTCCATCTGCTGCGGATTGAGAGGCAGCAGGTTCTGAAGTCGCAGCAGGGCATACAGCAAGACGATGCCGACCAGATGGAAGCAGAGCAGCGCCAGGGCGTAATCCACCCACCCATGTTCCTCTCGGGGATTGACGCCAGCCAGGCGGTACAGACCATTTTCGAATGGCGCGAACGCCCGCTGCACCCGGCCGCCGCCTTCGATGTTGCGCGCTATGTAACCGCCGAGCGGCTTGACAATCGCTGTGATCAGCGCGGCGAAGATGGCGATCTGTACCCAGCCTTGCCAGGTCATTCGTGCTTACCCGCGCCATTGCCAGGCGCGCGCGTCAGGTCGGCGCAGGCCCAGACATAACCAGCGGCGGCCGCAAAGGCTGCCGCAAGACCGACGAGCATCAAGAGATCCAACTCGGATCAATCCCTCCTATATCAGCGCGTCTTGTGGATTGATGTGGATCAGCCGGCCCTCAGCTTGCAAGCGCCAGAACGGGCTGACGCGCCGCATGCTCCTCGGCCAACATCACCGACGGCATCACCGCAAGCAGCCGTTCCTGGATTGGCAGGCTGGCGCGAGTCAGGGGCAGGCGCACCTCGTCGGTACATAGTGCGAGGCTGGAGAGTGCTGCCTTCACCGGAATGGGATTGGTCTCCTTGAACAGCGCGGCGTGCAGCGGATCGAGCAGGTCACGCACGGCGGCAAACCTGGCGATATCGCCGCTGTCCCAAGAGTTGTGCATCAATGCACAGAGTGCCGGCGTGACGTTGGCGGTGACCGAGATGCAGCCGTGGCCGCCCATGGCGCGATAAGCCGGCGCGGTCGCATCGTCGCCGCTCCACTGCTGGAATCGCGAGCCGCAGCGCGCACGCAGCCGCGTCGGCCGAGACAGATCCGCCGTGGCGTCCTTCAGACCAATGATGAGTTCGCTGTCGTGCAGGCGCACCACCGTGTCGTCGGTGATCGCCAAGCCTGAGCGCGACGGAACGTCGTAGAGAATGATCGGCAGATCGGTGGCGTGCGCGATGGCACGTATATGCGCGACGATACCCTCCTGTGTCGGCTTGACGTAGGGTGGCACCGCGCAGAGCAGCGCGGAGGCGCCTGCCGCGGCTGCCTCGATGCCCATCGCGATCGCCGCGGCTGTCGCCTGCGCGGTGCAGCCGGCGATGATCGGTACACGTCTGGCGGCAACCTCGACAGCGGTGTGGATGGCACGCGTATATTCAGCCAGCAGCAGCGAGGCGGCCTCACCGGTACTGCCGCAAATGATCAGCGCAGAGGTGCCGCGATTGATCTGCCGCTCGGTCAGGCTGCACAGCGCCTTCCAGTCAACGCCGCCGTCGCGGAACGGTGTGGCAAGCGCGGTCAGTGAACCAGCGATACCGGAAAGGCAATCATTCATTGTTCGATGTCCCATTAGGCGCAACGACGCAGGCCGAAGGCCGGCAGCTCGGCGCTGATGATGAGGCGGCCAGATACGCGGCGCGCGCGAAAAGCGGTGAAGCCGTGCAGCCCCAACATCGCGCCGACGCGGGTCTGCATTGAAGGCAATGGATCGATGCGGAGCACCAGCCGGCCATTTGCAGTCAACGCGCGGCGGATCGGCGATAGCGTGCTCTGCAGCCAATCGAGCGAGGGAAGTTGTGGGATGATCAGCAGGCTGGCGCTATCGGACTCGATGCGTTCGGGCGAGCGAAGGTGGGTTACATTCGGCGCGCCGGCTCGCAGTAGCGCGCACATCAGGTCTGGGCCGTCCTTGCCAAGCACGATGATCCTTGTCTCGTCCTCGATCTCGCCTAGGCTGTCGAGCAGGGCGGCCCAAGGTTCTGGAGGTTGCAGCGCAATGCTCGGCAGCGCGCGACGCGGCGCCACCGGGCGGGCATAGGTCAACATAGGGACGTGCTCCTGGGGGGTGCGATGTGCGGACCGGAATGGTCACAGTTCATGGCGCTGCGAAAGATCGACGCACCGGCATATAAAAGCGATCAGTGTCGTGGTGGCTCAGAATAGGATTGTTGTGGGTGGTCGCTCAGCCTCGCCGCAGCATCAGAGCGCCGCTGGAGAGGACCTCAGCCTGCCAGGTCCGTGTGACAAGCGTCGTGGCATCGAGCTGCGTCACAATGGCAGGCCCGTCGATACGATCCCCGGCGCCAAGCGTTGCGCGATCAAAAATCGATGCGTCGGTCGAGCCTGCCGCGTCATGCAGGAGTTGATGGCCGGTTGGCCGCGCACCCCGCCCTGCCGCAAGCGGCGTACGCGCCAATGGCGGCATTCTCCCTTCAGCCTCAACACGCAACGTTACCAGCTCGATCTTCAAGTCCAGCACGAAGCCGTTCAGCGTGCGATGAGCCTCGGCAAAATGTGACCGCGCCACATCAGCATTGCCGGGCCAGGTAATGGCGATCTCCGCCCCCTGCCCTGCGTAGCGCATCAGCGCGACGTGCGTGATCGTCGCATCGGTCGGCGCAACGCGCTCTTCCTCCAACCACGCCTCTGCCTCAGCCTCGAGTGCTGCATATACAGCATCGGCGGTGTCCCATTCGTCCGGCTGCGGCAGCGTGCGTGAGAACTCGGCCTTCAGCGACGCGGCGAGCAGCCCCTCGGCACACAGCACGCCTGGTGCAGGCGGAACCAGCACGCGTGTGATGCCCAATAGTTCCGCCAACGCGCAGCCATGCAGCGGGCCCGCACCACCAAACGCGGCCAAGGTGAAATCGCGCGGATCGTGACCGCGTTCCACCGACACAACGCGGATCGCACCGACCATGTTGGAATCAGCGATAGCCAGAATGCCGCGTGCAGCTTCGTGCAAGGATAGCCCGAGCGGTTCAGCAACACGCGTACGGATTGCCCGCTCCGCCAGTGCAGGGTCGAGCGTCATGCGGCCGTCGAGCAACGATGCGGGCAAATGCCCCAGCACGAGATGTGCGTCGGTGACTGTGGGTTCCTCGCCGCCCATGCCGTAACACGCGGGACCTGGCACCGCACCCGCGCTCGCCGGCCCAACGGTCAAAGCACCACCCGACAGCCGAGCGATCGAGCCGCCACCCGCGCCAATCGTCACCATATCCACCATCGGCAAAGGCAATGGCCATTCGCCGATACGCCCGCGCTGCGTCAGCGTGATCTGGCCGCCACGCAGCAGGCAGATGTCGGCACTGGTGCCACCGATATCGACGGTGACGATGTCGCTGATACCGGCGGCGGCCGCGACCTCGCGCGCACCGACGACACCCGCGGCAGGACCCGACAGCACGGTAAGCGCTGGTGCGCGGCCAATGGTGCTGGCGCCGGCAACACCCCCGTTCGATTGCATCAGCAGCAAGGGAGCGGCGATATCAGCTTCAGTAAGGCGGCGCTGAAGACGCTGCACGTAGGTCGTCACGGCGGGCATCACGCCAGCATTCATGATGGTGGCGAGGCTGCGTTCGTACTCGCGGACCACTGGCAGCACATCCACCGACGCAGTCACCGCGACATCCGGCAACGCAGCGCGCAACAACTCGGCGACGCGGCGTTCGTGTGCCGGAAAAGCGAAGGAGTGCAGCAGACAGATCGCAACAGCCTCCACATCGAGTTGGCGCAATGCGGTGGCGACATCCGTCACACTGCTTTCGTCGAGCGGCAGCAGAACCTCGCCACCTGGACCGACCCGTTCGTGCACTTCAAGCACGCGCTCGGGCGGCACAAGCCGCGGCGGCTTCACCCAGGTGAAGAGATTAGCGGCGCGCGGAATGTCTTGGCGGCCGATTTCCAACACGTGTCGAAAGCCGTCGGTGGTGACGAGAGCAGTGCGCGCTGTCTTGCCTTCGAGGATCAGATTGGTGGCGACCGTGGTGCCGTGCAGAGCACGGGAGACGTTCTGTGGGTCCGCATCGGCTTGGACAAGCGCGAGCATGACGCCGGTGAAGAAGGCTTTGGATGGATCGGATGGCGTGCTGGGCGTCTTCGCGCGCCAGAGATGGCCGGTGCTTTGGTCGGCCAGCGTGATATCGGTGAATGTGCCGCCGATGTCCACGGCAACCGCGAGAGTGGATTGGCGTTGGATCATGAATACTTCCCCTCTCCGCCCCTGGCGACGGAGAGGGGATCTAAATCTAAGCGATGGCATCGACATAGCCTTTGCGGTGGAACGCCTTCACCAACGGCTTAGGTGAACGGAGGGCCTGTGTGGTTGGTTCGTCCACTGCGTTATTGGCGATCGCCACCCCGTAATCTCGCCGCGCAGCCTCGACCGACACGAAGCCATCACGCACATCCTGCAACACGCGCTCCGCCGGACGATCGAATGGATGACCGTGCCCCCCACCACCGCCTGTCTGCAACAGCAGAATATCGCCGCGGCACAGCACTGTGCCGTCCGACAACGGAGCAAGCTCGCGCTCCTGCGGCGTGCCGGCATTGACGATCGCGCGACCGGTGCCGCCTTGCATCCCACCGGCCACACCCCACGGCGGGTTCAGCACGCTGTCTATACGCATCGACAATACGGCGTGTTCGGCCATCACCTCATATTCGCGCACGATGCCTGCGCCACCGCGATGCCGCCCTGGCCCGCCACTATCACGGTTGATGCCGTAACGGCGCAGTCGCACCGGATAGGCGAGCTCCAGGAACTCCACCGGATAATTCTCCTGTGCGACGAAATACACTGCATCGATCCCGTCCGCCGTCGCACGCGCGCCATAGCCGACACCAACGCCATCCGACATCAGGAACTGCTTCCCGCCGGACATGCCGCGCAGCATGATCACCACGTAGGCGGAGTTCGCGGCAGGCGCACTACCGCCAGCGACATTCACCAGCCCATTCAGCACCGCCAGAAACCGCATCATCGTCATGCCGCGCAAGCCGAGCGGCGCAGGAAAGCGCGGCCACAGCAGCGAGCCTTCGCGCAGCTTGACCTCATCCAACGCGCGCGGACCGCCGGCATTGCAAACCTGCGCCGGATCGCCGCCGAGGAAAAACAGCCCCAAGGCCATCCCCGGCACGTCCGGGTTCATCAGAAAATTCACCGGCCCCGGCGCCTGATCATCCGTCGCCGTTGCGTCAAGAATGAACCGGTCATCCGGCGTGCGTGTCAGCGCCAGGCGAATGAAGAACGGGCCGTTGCCGTGGCCATCGGAATCGATCGCGTCACTGAAGCGATGCGTACCAACGGGGAAAGTTTCGCGCAGCCTGGCGCGCACCAGTTCGCGCGTGCGGGTGAAAAGCTGCGCGAAGGCCTCGGCCATCACGTCAGGACCGAAGCGTTCCAGGATCTCGCGCACACGCCGTACGCCCAGGTCAACCGACGCCATCAACGCTCGCGCATCGCCACGGCTCTGTTCTGGATAGCGCGAGTTGCGATGGAAAATCTCCAGCGCCGCCTCGTTCACCGTGCCGGCGTCGATCAGCTTGGTGGGCGGTATGATGATGCCTTCCTGAAAGATATCGGTGGCATCGGAACTGATGGAACCGGGCCGCAGCCCGCCGATATCGGAGAAATGCGCCCAGCCCATGACGAACGCCGCGCGCTTGCCCTCATGGAAAACCGGCGCCAGGAACACCTGATCATTGGAATGCGACACCGCGCCACGCGACGCGTAGCAGTCGCTGTACCAATACAGATCGCCCTTGCGCATTGTATCGGGAGCGAACCGCGCAAACACCGGGCCGGTGATGTCGCCGAATATCGGCACCATCGAGCCAACCACCATGACACCATCGGCATCGAACAGGGCTGTATAAAAATCCTTCTTCTCGCGGATGAAGGCGCTGATCGCGGTGCGCTCCAGCAGCGCGTCCATTTCCGCCTGCGCGGCACGGATGGCACCGCGGATGATCTCCAGCTTGATCGGGTCAAGGCTCTGCATCAGTCGGCCATGAACGCCTGATAGACCTCGACCATATCGGTGACCGAAGCGGCGTAAATCTTCGCGCCGTGCTCCGGCGTGGACAGCGACGGATCGGACCCGATGCGGCCGTCCGGAAAACGCCGGCGGTAATCCGCACAATCGAAAAAGCCTTTGCTCTTCGGCGCTACTTTCGGCGACATCTGTGCGTATTTGATCGCTTCCGGGTGGTAGTGCTGCGACAATGATACCTCCGACGCGGTCGCGTGGCTGCCTTCCGAGTCGCCGTACAGCTCCTTCGACAACGCGGTGGCGCGCGGCCCCTGCGACCAGAACAGCATCTTGCAACGAACCGGCGACGACGAATCCGGCCCGCGCATCGACGACGACGCATAGATCTCATCGAACGCCGCGGTCACCGTGGCGACATTGCCGCCATGGCCATTGATGAACAGGAAGCGCTCGAACCCGTGCTTCATCAGCGAGGCGACCACATCGCCCACCAGCGCGATGAGCGTCGAGGGCCGCAATGTGATGGAGCCGGCGAAGCCCAGATGATGCTGCGACATGCCGATCGTCAGCGTCGGTGCGATCAGCGCACCGATGGCATCCCCCACCCCCTTCGCGACGAATTCGGCATCCAGATGATCGGTGCCGATGAGACCATTCGGCCCGTGCTGCTCGGTCGATCCGATCGGAATGATGATGCCGCGCGAGGTGCGCAGGTACTCTTCGACCTCGTGCCAGGTGGATAGCGCAAGCTGCATCGATGTTCTCCTGTGGTCACGACATCTTGCAGCCCTGCGCGGCGCGGGGCAATTGCCGGGCCGCTCTGGGCCAGCGAACCGTCCGCTCCCTACCGCGTTGTCAATCCAGTCGAATGCACGACGTGAAGGAACTACGATGAACCATATTGCAGCAGCAGTGATTTTGAGCCTGGTCGCAGCCGGAAGCGCCGCAGGACCCGCGCAGGCAAAAGGCTGTCTGAAAGGTGCCGCTGTAGGGGCGCTTGCGGGCCATATGACGCATCATGGAGTGCTGGGCGCCGGTGCAGGCTGCATGGTTGGCCATCACGAAGCGAACAAGCACGCTGCGGAGCAGGCGCGGACTGATAATACCACTACTCGCTGACCGCGACCCATTCGCTCTAGCCGTCATGGCCGGGCCTGGGTTCAACCGGCATCATTGGTAACACGTTAGACCGGGCACGTAGGTAACAGTTTCCCCGGTTTGTTCACATGCTTTGCCCCTCCAGACACAGCGATCCATAGACGGCATTTGCGGCTCTCTTCTCGCTGTCCCGCCGGGGTCAAGTCCCGCAGCCGCGCAGCGGGGCGCCGCAGGCGCCGGACTTGAGACCGGCGGGACAGCGAGAGACAATGGCGCGAGCTGTCCTGGCGAGGCCACCCGGCCGCCTTCGTCAGGCAGCTCGCCGGACCGCTGTCCGGTCCAGTCCGCAGCAGCGCAGGCGATTGCTCTCATCGAGCAAGACAGCCAGATCGAAACCACGGAAACGCACCGCCCAATCGCCATCGTCGCGCCGCGCCAGGGCAACCGTCTCGCCGCGCAGGGCGCCCGACAAATACACCGTACCATCGCGCCATCTGATGTGGCCGTCGCCGATCACGCGCCGGGTGTGATGGTCCGCAGGATAATCCCATTCGGCGATCGTCCCCGGGTAAGCCCGCACCGAGGGCATGTAGAGCGTCGCAGGGCAGCGCTGGCCCAGCGCCTCGTGCGGGCGATAGCTGTTGTAATCCGCCCGCCAGCTATCCATCCGCGCCTGTTGCGCAGGCACCGTTACCGCCGGCGGGGTCGCCGTATCCTCCTGCAAGACGCGGTGCATGCGCTCATGCCGCCCGTTCTGGTCCGGCCGGCCAGGCTGGATATGATCGGGCCACACGGTCAGCTTCAGCAGCCACACCGACATCCGCGACAGCCCTCCCAGACCGTCGAGCCGCGCAAACGGGTTGCCGTTGTCGGTGCGCAGCGCCCGCGGCAGCCCGTTCGCCTCGAACAGCCGGATCAGCCGCGGCTGCACCTGCACCCACGTCACCTGCGGCACCGCTTCGCACGCCAACAGATAGCGGCTGTAGCCGTCACTCACCGTGAACGGTTCGCACCGCACCCCGTCGCCAGTGCGGAACCAGCCCTTGAAGTCGGCCGACCAGATGTCGTTCGCCGCCAATGGCTCGTTCGGTAACGGCGTGCACCGCGGATCGCCCAGCCGCCGCCGCGGCCGCGGTTTCGACCGCTCAGACCGGCGCAGCAGATCGCCCACCGTGCTCGATGCCGGCCAGATCATCTCCGGACGGTCCATCCGCAACCGTGCCAGCAGCTTCCTCGGACCCCAGGTCGGGCGTGCGTCGCGCAGCGCCAGAACCGCCGCCGCGATCGTCGGGTCAATCGCTTGCCCCACCGTGTGGCGGGCCGAGCTCAAGGCTACCAGCCCCGCCGCTCCCGCCTGCCGGTACCGCTCCAGCCATTTGTAGCCCGTCTTCCGGCTGATCCCGTGCCGCAGGCAGGTCTCACTCATCGACACTTCCCCGCGAAGACACGCAGCGATGAAAATCAGCCGGTCGTCCATCTTGCTCATCTCGGTCCACGGCATCGGGCAATCCTCCAAACCCGATCTTGCACTGTTACCTACGTGCCCGGTCTGAAGTGTTACCTATGTAGCCGGTCTGTACCCTGACCCGGCCATCAGCGTACATTGGCGCCGATGTGTCGCTGAGATTGATGGCCGGGCTTGAGTAGGGTCAACCCCGGCCATGACGATTAGCGCGAAAAGCCGACAAGTCATCGCGACGGTAACAGCAATGCCGCCGGGCGGTGCGTCTGGCACGCCCGGCGGCTGAGCGACCTCACGGCACTCGCGTCAGGCCGGCTCTTTCAGATGTGTCGCCCGCATCAAGCGGGTAGCTTCCGGATCGGTCATCGTCGAGGTCCGCGCGGCCTTCAGGAAATCGAGATATTCCTGCGCCATCGCTGGTGTCGCGACCTCGATCATCAGCCGGTTTTCCAGCCAGAACTCGATGACGTGGAAGAACGGCTTCTGCCCCTGCATGCCGCGGCCAAAGGTCTTGGCGCGCCACCCCTCGCGAACGCCGATACGCTCGACCTCTTCCACCTCGCGCGGCACCGACAGAAATACGTGGAACGGCCAGGTTTGCGGCGGCGCCGCATTTGCGCCGAAAACGACCTGATCGTCACGGTCCGGTATATCGAGCGTCGCGCGCTCCGGATAGACCTCGATCATGATGCCGCTCGCATCGCCGCCATGAAGGCGCCCTCGAGCGGGCCGAATGGAATGCACCTACCGTTCATCAGCTCGGCCAGAACCTCGGCAACACGCTGCGGCTCGCGCGCTGGGATCGATACGTGGTGGATCATCTGAATGCCCTCCCTGGGTGGATATTTCGATCATACTCCATCGGCCATTACGACGGATGCGCGCCTGACAGGCGAGCGAGCACAGCGGTCCCCGCCGTTACGCAGTGGCGTGGACTGGCCGCCGCGTGTTGGGCGGCGACGCGAAGATCCCGCACCCTTCGTTGCAGCGGCGAGCTTTCATACACGGCCCTGCTCCCGGCAAGTTCAAAGCAACCTTCGGCGACGTGGATACAGGCCGAGGTGATCCAGACCACCGTTTGCAGTTGCTCCGCCAGGGCGGCCATGTCCTTTGCGTTCGATCGCTCAGGATTTTGCCAAATGCGGGTGATCTGCGCCTCAAGCAATGCGCGCGCCGCCATGAGTTCGGCATCAAGCCGCGCCAGGCCTTCCTTGAAGCGCTCAGTCTCCACCAGCGGGGTGGCCATGAACAGTTGTTTGACGCCGGTTCCCGCCAGTTCAACCAGCTCCAAGATGGCGCCCTCGGCATTGGCGGCTACGACCGGCAGAACAATGGTAGCTGACAGTTTGCGGTAAGCTCCGCAGCGAAATCGGGCGGATTGGGCGAAGCGCCTGTGCCACGACAGGGACCCGGGCCTGTTCGCTCCGGCTCGAAACTACGCCGCCGCTGATGGGCGGGGCAGCGATGTGCGCCGAGCGCATGGCACAGATGTATGCAGCCTACTGGCCAGTATCCCATCCCACTGCTAGGTGAGTCGTCATGGGAGAACATAGCGCACAACTGCCCTTCAACCGTTTGCAGGGCAGTCGGAAACCGCCAAGAAAGCAGGCCCCCGACGCATTGGGCCGCCGCCTGTTGGAAATCATCGTATATGGCCAGAATTGCCGGATCGGCGGCAAGCTGACCGTCGATGACCTGGAAGCGACCGAGGTCGGGGATTGGACGATGCCGGACTTCAAGGCAGCCTGTGCCTACTCGGCTTCGCAGGGTTGGGTGGTCGTTCGGGACGATGGGCTGACGCTGACCACGGCGGGGCTGGCGGCGGCCTGAACCAGAGCGTTCCGTCGGAACGGCGCGTGGGACGCCCCGCCGTCGCACGCACCGGGCGTAGCGGCGCGTCACCATCTTTGCACAACAGGGGCATACGCCCATCATGGTGCAATGACGGATGATGGCATTCGGGTTACCCGTCTGCTCTTGGCGACGCGGTTCGTGCGCAGCATCGGACAGGGTGCCCTTGCTGTAGACTTCACATTGTATCTGCGTGCGCTCGATTGGTCGGCGGTCGAGATCAGTGCCGTGCTCAGCGCGGCGCTGATTACCGGCGTCATCCTGACCCTGGTCACCGGGCCGCTCAGCGATCGTGGTGGCCGTCGGCAATTCCTGTTCGCTTACGAGGCCGCTCAGGCCCTTGCTGGCGTGGCGGCAGCGCTATCCGCGCAGCCTGTGCTTCTCAGCGCCGCTGCGCTGGTGGGTGGGTTCGGCCGGGGCGGCAATGGCGGTGCCGGTCCATTTGCTCCCGTCGAGCAAGCCTGGCTGGCCCAGGCGGTGCCCCCAATGCGTCGCGGGCCAGTCTACAGTCTCAACGCGGCGCTGGGTTTTCTGGGCAATGCGGCTGGTGCATTGCTCGCTGCTTTGCCATCCAATCTGCACGCGATCCTGACCGGAGCGTCGGCCTATCGACCGCTCTTCGTCTTATCGGCCGCTGGGTCGCTGCTGTGCTGCGCGCTCATCTTCCGGACACCGGACGGCGAGGCGAGGCAACCCCAGGTCTCCGTCGCAGAAAGCCCGCCCCACGGCGTCCAACGGCAGGAAAACCGGCTGGTTCTGCAACTCATGATCGCAAATGTGCTGAATGGGGCCGGGGTGGGCGCGACCGGGCCGCTGATCGCCTATTGGTTTGCCGTGCGCTTCGGTGAGGGGCCAGCCGAGATCGGACCGTTGATGGCGGGCGGGTTCCTGATGGCCGCTTTGGCATCTGTGGCAACTGGCTGGTTGTCGAAGTCGCTCGGTATGGTGCGCGCTGTCATCGCCATGCGCCTCGTGGGGCTTGGCTTGCTGATCGCTTTGCCGCTGTCACCGACCTTCGGCCTTGCCGCAACGCTCTACATCCTGCGCGCCATGTTCAACCGAGGAACGACCGGCGCCCGAAGTGCCCTGAGTGTCAGTATCGTACGAGCGCACAGGCGCGGGTTCGCTGCCAGCATGGCGAATGTGTCGATGCAGATACCGCGATCGGTCAGCCCGCTGCTGACGGGGATCCTGTTCGCAGCCGACAATCTCGTACTGCCGTTCTTCATCGGCGCGGCATTCCAGGGCGCCTATCTGGCGATGTATTATGCGAGCTTCCGGCAGATCGATGATGCCGTGCTGCAGCGCAGCACCGCTGGCCCCGTGGGGACCGTCGGAGCGGTTGTCGATAGCCAGCCATCCCCATGATGCAACGTATTGGTCCTGCCGGACGAGTTCGTAGCATGGTGAGCGCAGTAGGATTCGAACCTACGACCCGCTGATTAAGAGTCACCGGGCTGACCCTTCCGCTAGATTCCGCAGAGCTACGCTCCCACACGCGAATCCTAAGGATATGCTGGATACAGTGGGGTTATCTCCTCCACACACCTCCGTAAACTGCCGCTTGCCTGCGCACCTTATGTCCTGTCAATGTCCTGTCAGACGAACAGGACGAACCGCCATGCATGTCACCAGCGAAGGCCCGACCAAAATCACCAGGGCGACGATCGATGCCGCGTGGAAGCGGCGGCAGAAGGATCACCGCCTGATCGTGCGCGATCGGGATTGCCGTGGCTTGGCGCTGATCGTGAACGCCACATCGATGACCTGGAGCTATGCGTACCGCCCACGCGGCAACGATCCGGTGACAGGACGGCGCTGGCCAAACAGGACAGCGACGATCGGCAATCCCGCGACGCACTCACCCGATGATGCGCGAGCCGAAGCGAACCAGATCAAGGGCCGCGCTGCTGCTGGCTGCGACCCGGCGGCTGAGAAGAAAGCAAAGGCCGAGGCGGCGCAGAAGAAACGCGGCAGCACGATGGCTCGGCTGGTTGAGACCTACGAACGTGTCCTGCCGAAGCGCCCAAAGCTGCGCGGAACTGGTCTGCCGTCGGCCGAGTATGTGGCCGATGAACTGGCGCAAGTCCGGTTCGCTCTAACCGAGATGAAGGCCGAGCAGACACCAGCGGCAGACGTGGCTGTTGGAGACGTTCGCAAGCTGCTTGCCGGTACTGAGAGCGCCCGCGCACGCTTTGGTGCCCTGTCACGCTTCCTGGATTGGTGCCACGACGCCGGGCACGTCCAGACCAATGTCTGCACGCAGATTGCCCGTCAGCGTCGTCCAAGGGCCCCGCAAGCCCGCGCGCACTATCTCACGCCCTTAGACCTTGGCCGATTTTGGAGGGCCGCCGATCGCCTGGAGGCGCCAGTATGGCGCGACCTTGCCCGCTTCCTAATCGCGATCCCGTGCCGCCGCAGCGAGGCCGCGCGGCTGGACTGGTCACATATCGATCTTGCCGCCGCCGAATGGCGCCAGCCGGGCAAGCTGACGAAGAACCGCGATCCCCACCGACTGCATCTGCACCCCCTTGCTCTGGGCGTGCTCCATGAGCGTCACAAAGCCACCGGCGGCAAGGGACTGGTTTTCCCCGCGCCGAAGTCCGGCGAGGCAGTGGACACGTTCAGTAGCCTCAAGACAGCGCTGACCGAGGCAACGGCGACGGATAGCAGCGATGCCGTGACTGGCTGGACCTGGCACGATTTCCGCCGCTCGTTCGCCACCGCACTAGGCGAAGCAGGTATCCCTGAGACAGTGGCCGACGCGATTTTGAACCATCGCCAATCCGCAACGCGCGGCGGTGTGCTCGGCGTGTATCAGCGTGCGAGCCGGTGGCCGGAGCAGGTCAAGGCAATGCAGTTGTGGGGTCGGCTACTGGCCGCCGCCATCGAAGGACGCGAAGCCGATGCGAACGTAGTGCCGATAGCCGCTCTCGCTGGCTGAACGGCCGCGCCGGACGATATCGGTTGACAGCACCATCGGTTCGCGCGGCGATGCCCACCAAACCGCTCGTCATCGTCACCGCGCGCAAACCGCGCCCTCGGGCAAAGCTAAGGCAAAGGCTGAAGCAACCCCCTAGAGACGCCAGCCTGACTGTTGCGGTGCGGATAAGCTGTCTATGGGCAGCGGGATATCGTGACCGGAATGTTGCCGAGCAACGAGCGCGCCCGTTGTGCGCGTTCTTCCTGCCGGTCACCGGGTCCGACGATAACGCGTTTGATCGGCAAGCGCAGATTTAAGCCATCAAACAATGCGATGTAGCGCTTTCCGGTATCTGCTCTGGTCCTAATCTCCGGTAGCGGCATCGTTGCGTCGAATTGATCTGGGAATTCCTTGGCAGCGTATCTCGCCACTTGATCAGTGCCGGAAATCGCCACGATGCGAACCTCACGCTCCGACTTAAAGCCCACACCCTTGAGCAACGTCGTGCCGGCAAGGAACTCTGGAACCGCCATCTCCGGCGTTCTTTCTCCGTCGATAAACTGCCGCAGCGTGTCGGTCGATGCGTTCACCAACTCCGGGAAGATTTCTTCGACCGGGCGGTCAGCATAGCGCACTGGATCAAGCGTCAGCCGCATCCAGTACCGCGTGTCCATTTCCCGGCCAAGTATCTGCGCGACCTTGCCGATATCAAAGACGAGGCAATACCCATCGGGGCCAGCGTAGTTATCCCACTGACTTCGGATGCCGTGCTGGCGATCAAAGGCCGTGTCATCGGCATGCGCCGAGAAAGAAAAAAGGTAGGCGTCGAGTGTCGAGTAGGTCGCTTTACCGTCGAAAGTCGCCCCGTACAGCGCCTGCACCAGATCACGCGCTGTCTTCTCGCCGCGCCCAGCGGCTTGCCAAGCCCGACGCTTTTGGCGGTTGAGGTTCTGCACGATCGCGTCCATACGCGGGGCAACAGCCGGGGGCAGCAGATCACGCATCAGCCGCACTTCATCGGTGTCGATCATCTCGCGGAAATTCGAGCACCACAGCGTCTGCGAGCCAATGATACCCTCGAACGCTGCTGGCTTGGTGTAGTGGTAAAGTTCCGGATGCCGGGCCATCGTCTCGGCAGAGCAGATCACGTTCTCGACGTTGGCTGTCTTGTGCATGGTGATGAAAACCTATGCCCATCGTGTCATAGACTTGGCTCCGCAGCGGGTTTCCCGCCGGTCCCTTATGCGGGCACCAGTGGGGGTACGATGGGCAAAGATACTGTCGGGAATGATCTGACGCGCTTCGACACGCCAGATGAAGACTGGACAACTGAGATCGCGCGACGGGAAGCGGCGGAGGGACTGGACAAGCCTTCTGCGTGCGAGGTGCCGTCTGCAGTATAGAACGGCCGTGCGGGAGGATTGAACACCTCGCGCAGCAGCGCGACTGCACTGAAAATGATCGTCCGAACCCTTCCGTGGTGCACCATGGGCCAGACGCCGCATTTGCTGTTGGAGGCGTTGTCCGATCCGCAGGCTAGCGTAAGAGCGGTTATCGAGGGCATTCGAACGCCCACACCGGAAGGATGGGCAACATTCAGGGTAGACCAGCTTGGGCGTGCGTTCATCGGACCATTAGGCGCTCCGGTTCTTCGGATTTTGGACTGCAGGATCACGAACCTTCCACTCCGGGCTTGGCTTGGAGAACGATCGCAAAATGCATCATGGCGCGAGGTGAAGCCGCCCGCCCATTTCGACGTTGCCGGCACATCGGGAGGCGTCATGCCCTACGTTCGGGATTGGGAAACGCTGGGCGAAGCATTGCAGCGGCTCAAGGATAACGGGCAGGACGAAGGCCAAGCGAAGCGCGACCTGTGCAACGCAGTTGCGGATAGGAAGATCAGAGTGCGGGCGCAATGCACAAGTGGCGGGATGCATTACGACATCGAGGTGCCTCCGCGTATTGAGCCGCTTGAAATGTGCTGGTTTACATCGCGTCCCCTGACGAATTGGAGGCACCGGCAGCGTGTAGTTGATCGGTACTTCGACGCGGACCTGTCATTAGAGGTATGCCTCATTGAAGTGCGACGGAGTGACGTAGATCGTCTCCTGCTCGGACGCGATGACACACCCCAGGACAATGCGCACTCGCGAACCGCGCTCGGGCGCGGCGACTTTCCTGCTGGCGGTACGGATGACAGTCGGATCGACCAGCCGCCTACGCAGTCGGCTATCCCACTGCCGCCCGATCTCTCGACCGTACCTATCACTCCGCCGCAACAGGAGCGACGGCCCTCTCAATCGATCAGACGCAAGCCGCCAGGGGTAAGGCTTGTCGAGGCCTTGCAAAGGCTGCGAGCGAAAGGAGACGACATTGATAGCGGCCATGTCGACGTCGTTCATAAGAAGGCTTTGGCAGAAGCGGAAATAGGAAGCGGCGATTATGGCAGTAGTCGCCGGACCTTCGAGCGGGCGCTAGGTCAAGTCCGGTCACGGAAATAATACGACGATCCTTAGCCTTGGAGGTTCCGCCAAGTTCCGCCAATGGCGGAATTGGCGGAACTTGTCAGTGGTGCGGACCCCAAGCGCCTCCGGCGCCGCGCAGGACAGCATGGAGTTGCAGACACATGGTGGCGTGCCAGAACGGACCTGGATCGAAGGGGAGGCTTTCGCCAGGCTTAGTGACATTGGCATCGTCGCGATCTGCGAGCTGATCACGACTGGCATGTGCGTGCAGGCCATGGCTGAGACGGTGGGCGTCAGCAAGAACGCGCTATGGCGTTGGCTGAATGCGGACATAGACCGTTCCACGCGCGCGAGAGCAGCTAGAGCGCTGACCGCCTGGCACTGGGACGAGGAGGCCGAGGCTGTCCTGCAAGACGCGAGCGATGTTCTGGAACTGGCCAGGGCAAGGGAACTCGCTGCGCACTATCGCTGGCGTGCAGCGAAGGTTGCTCCCCGCGAATTTGGCGATAAGGTCGAGACGACGCAGGAGGTCGGCAACAATCTGGCAGCGCGCCTGAGCGCGGCGCAGTGGCGCCTGGAGATTGCGGAACTTGCGGCCAAGCTGGACGTGCCAGGGATCGAGCACTGGGCGCAGCGGGGGGCGGATAGCCCACCCGAATTCGGCGATATTCCGACCTGACGATCGAACTCTATGAGGCTGGGCGACTTGCCTTCTTCGGCACCCAGACAGGTCTCGCCGACCACCGCCTGTTCCTGCGTCGCCTCGCCGCAGTCAGGAAGAAGCGGTTCGTGGTCTATGCCAAGCCGCCGTTCGCCGGCCCAGAGGCCGTGCTCGCCTATCTCGCGCGCTATACCCACCGGGTCGCCATCTCGAACCGGCGTCTGATTGCGTTCGACGAGACCGGCGTCACCTTCCGCTACAAGGACTACCGCCGCGATGGTGCCGAGCGGCAACAGGTCATGACGCTCGCGCCGCACGAGTTCATCCGCCGCTTCCTGCTCCATGTCCTGCCACGCGGCTTTCACCGCATCCGCCATTACGGCCTGCTCGCCAGTTCAGCACGCAAGGCCAGTATTGCGCGTGCCCGCGGGTTGCTTGGTGTCGCGCCATCGCCGGAGCCTGTGGAATCGTCAGACCCACTCGATCAACTGCCGCCCTGTCCTTGCTGCGGCGGGCGCATGTTCATCATCGAGACCTTCGAGCGATGGAGGCAACCCCGCGCGCCACCTCGGGCACCTGCACCAACCGGCAGCGTCCCCTCGTGACCCGGCACGGCTTGCGCTCATCTCACGCCGCAACACCGCCGTTGCGGCGAATGCGCCAATACACGCTCTTCGCCAAGATCAGCGTGACAGGACTGAATATGAGCCATGACCAGCGCCCGATCCACGCGCCACCTGACGAAAAATCTCACTCAACAAGTCCCCGCCGACGCCAGCGCCGAGCCGGTTTCGCCGGCACCACAACAAAGCAAAACTTCAAATCCCCATAAACCATCGCCGCAGCCCCGCGGGTTCGTGCATGGGCGGTTTCCGTACGCCGGCCCCATGCCCTGACGCGCGACCTGTCATGGCCGGCATCCGAAAACCTTCACCATTTGCGCCATTCAGGATGGTAAGAGCAGTTCCCGAAACCGGCCATTCGTTCAGCACGCTGAGTGCAGCCGATCCGCTTCTCCTGCGAAGCGTCCAGATCGGCAGCAGATCGATGCTGGCCCTAAAACGGCGTTCACTTCGTCCTAGTTTTCGACGCGCAGACAACTAACTGTTGCCACTAGTCGCCCGAGTCATTCAAAGTGACGGGTAGAGTCGTCTGAGTTTTATCCGGGCATGCTCATTGGTGAACTGCCAGTTGGCCTTGGCGTGATGTTTGTTTCGATGTTCACGCCAGGCGGCGACTTCCTCGACAAGGCTGCCTTTGTCCTCGATCCGTCGATCCAGACATTGCGATGACAGAACGCCGAGTTCTGACTCCGCCATGTTCAGCCAACTGCCGTGCTTCGGCGTGTAGTGCCACTCGAACCGCTCGGCGAGACGGCGCGCCTCGGCCGGTGCGAAGGCGGCGTACAGCGACGCCGCGGTATGGGTGCTGAGATTGTCCTGCACCAGAACGATCTTGTTTGCTGAGGGGAAATATCGGTCCGACAGGTCGCGAAGCATGGCGGCATAATCGGCGGCGGCATGGCGATCCGTCACCTCGACATGCCGCCAACCTTCCAGCGGCGCGAACAGCATGAACAGATTGGCGGTGCCGTTGCGTTCGTACTCATAATCGACGCGCCTCGGCTGACCACGCTTCATCGGCAACGGCGCGCGAGTTTCCCGGATCAGTTGTTTCGAGGTCTCGTCAAGACAAACCAAGGGCCGGGCTGTATCACGCGGCCTCGTGTAAACCTCCAGCACCTCTTCCATCGCGGCCACGAACGCCGCGTTGGCCGACGGCGGAATGACCCACCGTTGCTTCAGGTGCGGTTTGAGAAGGTTTTTTTTAGCGTCCGCCCGATCGTGTTGTCACTGGCCTTGGCGACGATCCCCAGTTCCACGACCTGCTGTTCCAGCAGGCGCAGCGACCATTTCGCGTGCCCGGCCGGAGGCTTGGAGCAGGCCAGCGTGATCAGTCTGGCTTCCTTTTCGCCGTCGAAGATCCGCAGGATCGACGGTCTCGCGCGGGGCTTACGGGCGAGCGCTACGTCGAGCCCCTCCTCAACCAGACACTGGCGAACCCTGTGGACGGTCGCGAGGCTGGTGTCGAGGGCCTTCACGATACGGCCGTCGCTCCAGGCTTCGCCGACCTCGGAAATGTCTGCCTTGAGCAAGATGCGTGCCCTGAGGATCGCGCTGGCCGAATGTTTGCCCTTGCCGATAAGCGCTTCCAGCCGCGCGCGTTCCTCCGCGTCCAGCCGAACCACATACTTCTTCACGACGACCTCTGACATGTCCCAAATCCTGGCAACGTTGACGACGTTGCGAGTAAGTCACAAACTGCCGTCAGGTTCAATGACGCGGGCGACTAGGTCAACCCGCCGATAAAATTCGTTCTCCTTGAGGCTGAGCGGACGCTGGACCCAGTGGCAGAAAGCAGGGTAATTGCTCACCCCGGTCTGGCGGATAGCGTCTCGGGGATTTTTGTGGTCAGCACGAAGCGCAGCACATCAAGCACTGAAGCGCTGTTGGCCTTTGCGGTGCTGACGAGGGATCGGAAGGCGGCATAGGTTTCGGCACCCCACTCGCAGCGGAAGCCGTTGGTCACCTTGCGGAAGATCACACTGGGACGAAGATGCCGCTCGGAGATGTTGTTGGTATACGGCACATCTCGATTGGTGATGAAGACGAACAGGTGCGCCCTGTTGGCGGCGATGCGCTTGCGCAGCTTGCGTCCTGGCTCGCCGATCGGAACAGCTGCCATGATGCGGTTGAGCCGGCGATCCAGGTCGGCAAGATAGTGCCTCAGCGTGCTGTCCTTCAGTTCGTCGCGGCGTCGCCCGATGGCGATCGCGCGCAGCAGCAGTCGCTTGAACGCGGCACTGAAGGCGGTGTCGCCACATTCGATGGCGTAGGTTGCATCGCGCAGCAGATGCGCCAGACACACCTGCCATTCGGCAGCGTGGCCGCGTTGGCTGCCAAGCATGTCGGACACCCAGACCATCGGCCTGATCTCGCCGAACAGGGCCTGAACCACGGCCTTGCCACGGCTGGGACGGATCACGTGCAGCACGGCCAGGCTGCCGATGAACACCCATTCCCACCAGTTCTTGCCGCTCACCCGCGCGGAAGTCTCATCAGAACACACCACCGGACTGGCGAGCACCGTGGCGCGGATGGTTGCCGCTGCCACCAGCAGTGGTTCGCGCGCGCGGGCCAGCATGTTGCTGATCGCCCCCTCGCTGAGGGTGAGCGAAAAGATCTCGTCCATCAGCGTGGCCAACCGTTCCATGCCGATCGCGTGCGCGTAGTGCAAGTAGACCACCAAGGCAGCGATCGACTGACCGAATGGCGAACCGGGTTCCAGCCCGGCTGGGGCAGTCGCGACCACGCGCTCACCACAACAGGCGCAGCGACCGCCGAACAGGCGCACCTGCGTCACGTCCGGCCGGATCGGCGGTAGTTCAATGCGTTCGTAGACCTGCTGCGGGGTTTGGCAGGCCTCCGGGAATGCCGCCTGGCACCTCGGACAGGTGGTCAGCCTGGCCTCGAACACACGATCCGGGTTCGGGTGCAGCGTCCGCCCGAACCCGGGGCGGCTCTTGCGCGGCGGCTTGTCGCCCATCGGACGATCGGGCTTCTGCCCCTTCGATGGCGGCAGCGAGGAGTTGTCCGGCGTCTTGGTGGGACGTTCAAATCTGGCCAGCCGCTTCTCAAGTTCATCGATGCGCGCCAGCGCTGCTTCCAACCGAGCGAACAGCGACAGGATGAGTGCATCCTTCTCCGCGTGGCTCAGCGTGCTAAGGTCGATGCCTTGCGTCACACAGAGCTTGAATCGAACCGCCCGTGACCGCGTCAACCTTCATCGCACAGCCGCAGAAGCACCCACGACGCATCGACATGTCAGGCTATCACCCAGGTGAGCAATTACAAAGCAGGACTTCGCTTTCGTCGACCGTGCCATCACGTTTCTTCAGTGCGTATACTGGGACTTATACATTCGACGGTGTAGGTATGATCCGAGCCGATTCCGATCGGAGCCTCAGCTATTTGCCGGCCAGATACATCGCATTAGCTTCGAAAGAGCAACCAGGCAATTTCGGGCGTCCATCGAAGGTGGCCGCGGGTCGCGGCCGAGCGCGCCGTCAAATTGTCCATAACCACGGAGCCGTCCCGTGTTGCTAGAATTGCTACAGCTTGCGCTTCGTGGCTGTCCGACAGGACGCATGGACGTGGCGCTCCGCGACCCCAGTACCGGCCAGATGATCAAAGCTGAACTCGATATAGCAGGCTGGATTTGGCTGCCAGCAAATTCATCTCTTGCGCGGGATGAGAGATCATTCAAGGGAGAACCAAGATCTTGAACAAATGAGAGATCCCGGCGGTGGGGGCTGAACTACGGTCAATTTGAACCATACGCCAAGCTATGATGGCAGCCGGTTATCCGCCGTGCTCGCGAGCCAAGAGCATTTCGGGTCTGGCGATGGGAGATCTGTGTCCACCAAGCCACGTGGCCCACTACGTATCCGTACTGGCCCAGCCGACACCTGTCGGCGTTCACGCCTTCGCGGTGGGCAGAGGAATGTTACCAGCAAATGTGTGAAGTAGGTCACTTTACCGTGCCGTGCAACTGCTGTTCTATGCGGGCCATTACGTGGAGGGGAGCGGCGTGGAGGAGTGGCTCCGATCAATTGGACTCGGCGCACGCTACCCAGCGTTTCGCGACCATGGCATCACCTTCGATCAGCTCCATGATCTGAGCGAAGAAGATCTACGCGAACTTGGACTGACAATCGGCGAACGCAAGCGCTTCAGAAAGGCCGTCAATTCACTGCAGCAGTCGAGTCCGCTGCTGCTGCAACGCTCTCCAGTCTTGGAACAAGCGCGCGCCGAGCGTAGGCCGCTCACCGTCATGTTTGTCGACCTAGTCAACTCCAGCGGTCTCGGAGAGCAGTTGGAAGCTGAAGACTTGCTGGAAGTGATCCGAGATTATCGCGAGTTTGCGGGTTCTGCGATTACGCGCTTCGGCGGCACAATTGGCCGGTTAGTCGGCGATGGCATCCTCGCCTATTTTTGCTATCCGATTGCCACGGAGAATGACCCCGAACGCGCGGTACGCGCAGCCGTAGAAATTGTTCATGGCATCAACTCGCTGAACACGCCGACTGGCGTGCCGTTGGACGTTCACATTGGCATCGCGACCGGCCAGGTTATCGTGAGTGACATATATGCTGGAGGCAGCGCTGACCGCGCTTCGATCATCGGTTCGACACCGAATCTGGCAGCAAGATTGCAGGGTCTGGCACCTCCCGGCGGCATAGTCATTGCAGAAAGTACCTACGCCCGGGTCGGTAGCACGTTCGTGTGTGAAGAGCTCGGCAGACAGCATGTTCGCAGCTTCGCGCAAGCGCATAATGCGTGGCGCGTCATTGGTGAAGTGGAGGAAGGTAGGCGTCCAAGGAGGAAACTAACGCCGTTCTATGGACGGCAGGCAGAACTTGGCGTTCTGGGCGATCGCTTGCATCGTGCCCGTTCGGGAGAGGGCACTACCGTTGTCGTGATGGGCGAACCGGGCATCGGAAAGTCACGACTGATCGGCCATTTCCTTGCAACCAGCCTGGATAACAGTAATTTCCTCATTCGACTGGCCGGCAGCCCATTTGATGAAAACAGCCCCCTCTACCCAGTCATTACTTTCTTGCGCCGGTTGACACGTATCGACTCCAAAGACGCATTTGGTGTCCAGAGAAAGAAGCTAGAAGCGGTGCTCACGGGGGACGATGCGACCAGGCAAGCAGCGCGGCCAGTATTGGCAGAACTCATCGGCATAGGTGGAAATGATCCAAGGCTGAGCGCGCAGTCGCCCACTGAACTGCGTGAACGGCTGCTGACCACGCTGATCGATCAGATTCTGTTATTGTCACAGGACAAGCCACTCTGCCTAGTCGTTGAGGATCTGCACTGGCTTGACCCCACGACACTTGAGTTGCTTGAGCGAGTGATAGACAGGATCGATCATCGGTCGGTCCTGATCCTGCTATCGGCCCGCGACGGTTTCACGGCGCCTTGGACTATGCGGCGCTCAACGACGCTGGTCCGACTGGTGCCATTGTCGCCGGCAGAAGTCGCGGGCATGGTCAGAAGTCTGTTTGGAGACAGAAACATACCCGATGATATTGGCCGTATCATCGCACGCCGGACAGACGGCGTACCGCTGTTTGTCGAGGAACTGGCTCGCACTCTATTGCAGCAGCAGTTGTCTTCGCTTAGTCCACTGGGCAGCGACAGCACTGGGATCACTGAACAGGGGGTGCCGGCGACCCTGCGCGAATCGCTCATGGCGCGACTTGACCGTGCGGGGATCGGCAAGGAAATCGCGCAGAAGGCCGCGGTGATCGGGCGCGCTGCGCGCCGGGATGTGCTGGCTGCTGTGGCTTCGCTGCCGGAACGCGAGCTTGAAGCGCCACTGGCGGCGCTACTTGAGACAGGCGCGCTCGTTCAGGCGCCTGTCGACGGTGTCGAGGGCTACCGTTTCAGTCACGCTCTGCTCCGTGATGCCGCCTATGACAGTCTCTTGCGGGACGACCGGCGCCGACTCCACCTGCGCGTCGCCAGTACCCTCACCGCGCTGGATCCGCAGACCGCGGCGCAGCAGCCGGAACTGATCGCAATGCATCTGACTGAAGGCGACGATCCTGAGGCAGCGGCGCCGTACTGGATCGAGGCAGCCAAGCGCAGCCTCGCCCGCTCGGCACTCACCGAGGCAACGCGGATGCTGAAGCGGGGGTTGGAAGCACTGAAGAAGGCGCCAGCAAGTGAGAGTATCAGACGCTTCCGGTTGCAACTAACTGGATTGTTGGGGCCGGCACTGATTGGTTTGAAAGGGCCGGGATCGCCTGAAGCGCAATCTCTTTATGACGACGCCTTTACTTTGTGCTCTGAAATGCTGGAGGATCCCGCGCACTTCCCGATTTACTGGGGTTGGTGGCGCGTGTCTCAGGGATTCGGCACGTGGCTGAGGCGATCGGACGTGATCATGCAACGTGCAGTCGAGCATGGGCACCCCGAACTTCTGCTGCAGGCTCATCACAGCAAATGGGCGAGCCATTATCACGCTGGCGAATTTGCCCAATGTTGTGAGCATATAGCGGCCGGTCTTGCCGTCTACGAACGAGGCGATTACCGCCATCATGCCACATTGTATGGAAATCATGACCCGAAGGTTTGTGCGCACGGGGAATTGGCGCAGCTCCTTTGGATGCAGGGCAAGCCGCACAGCGCATCCGAGGCGGAACGCACGGCCTTGGAATGGGCGGAGCTGCTCGACCATCACGGCAGCCGCCTGCACGCTTCCGACACCAGTCTGCTGTACCGTGTCTATCGGCGTGATTACCAGGAGGTGTTTCGGCGCTCCACGGAGCTCGTCAATTTCACGTCCACTCACGCGCTCTCTGATCACCACTCCAAGGGCCTGATCTTTCGCGGATGGATCACGGCCGTCCGCGATGACCCGACGCGCGGGCTGCAGAGTCTGCAGGAGGGACTGGAACATCAGCGCCGCGGTACTGCGCGCGAGGACTTCCCCGTCTATCTCTGCCTATTTGCCGAGGCGCTGATCGCTGCCGGCCGTTCCGATATTGCGGTCGACGAGCTCGGTCAGGCACTGCGGGAGTTTGACCGGCTGCAACTGCAATCCTGGCGACCTGAGGTGTTACGTATGCTGGGTGAGTCGATGCTCGCCGCCGATCCGTCGTCGACCAATCGGGCGGAAACGTTGTTTGGCGAGGCCTGCAGCATTGCCCAGCAACAGGGTGTTGCGATGCTAGGACTGAGAGCGGCGGTAAGCTTTGCACGATTGGACCTGCGCCTTGACCGCGTGCCAGCGGCGGAGCGGCGTCTGGCGTCTGCGATCGCGTCAGTTTCCGAGGACGACGATGGGCCAGACCTGCGGGACGCACGCTCATTGGCTGAGCAGGTCGCTGCACGGTTGGCAACCGGTAGCCGACACAATCCGATCGGCGCCTTGCGGTGACGCGGATGGTTTCTCCGAATGGCTGGTCATGTGCCGCTGAAAGCGACGGCATCAAACGCTTCTGCAATGGCACGCACCGGATTGTTGAGCCCGAGGTGACGCTCGCACGCGTGCTGCCGCTTGCGCAGCGCTTTGGCATAACTCGTGTCGCGGTCCTGACCGGGCTCGACAGAATTGGCATTCCGGTGGTGGCGGCGATCCGGCCCAACTCGCGGAGCATAGCGCAACACCAAGGCAAGGGCCTGACACTTGCCGCAGCGAAGGCTTCGGCTGTGATGGAAGCAGCTGAGACTTACCACGCGGAAACGATTTCGCTGCCGCTGCGAATGGCGGCGTATGAGGAGTTGGGCGAGCAGGCTGTGCAACCTAGACGGCTGCCGCTTGCGCCCTTCGGCGCTCTGCTTGGCAGCGGAATCAATACCGAGCGCGTGCCGTGGATCGCTGCGCAGGACCTGATGTCGGGCGCGCCCCTCTGGGTGCCGTTCGATCTCATTAGTGCCGATTTCACCCAGCTTTTGCCGAGTGACGGTGCACTGTTCCAGGCGACGACCAACGGTCTTGCATCAGGAAATTCCTGGCTTGAGGCAGTGCTTCACGCGCTCTACGAAGTTGTTGAGCGCGACGCCATCGCGATCTGGCGCGCTGCGCCGGCCAGTGTTCAGGATGCGCGAGCTATCGATCTCGCGACAATCGACGCAGTGTCGGGCCAACAATTGATCACACAATTTCAGCGCGCAGGAATGCAACTGCGCGTTTGGGACGTGAGTTCGGATGTGCGTCTACCGGTGTTCGTCTGCCTGGTACAATCCTACGACGATACGGATCCAGTGGAGCCGCAGCTCGGCACGGGCTGCCACATTAACCGCGAGGTTGCTCTGTCGAGGGCTCTGACGGAGGCAGCGCAAGCCCGCATCACCGTCATTTCGGGAGCCCGCGACGACTTTGTTCCGGCTGACTATATCGCTGCCAATCGTACGCGACAGCGAGAGATTGCGGCATATTGGCTGCAATCGTCGGCGCGCCGCCCATTCGCACTTGCGCCCGATCCGCCTCCCACTAAGGATCTCGCCGAAGATCTGCAGATTGTCCTGTCAACCTTGGACGCAGCTGGCATTGATCAGGCGTGTTGGGTGGATCTAAGGCAGCCAGGAATCGACATCCCGGTGGTTCGCGTGGTTGTTCCTGGCCTCGAGGGACCATGGACTCTTGGTATCGGAGAATATGTGCCTGGCGAGCGGGCCCAAACTGCGCGTGCGGGTGCGCCATGACAGCGATCGTGTTCCTTGGTCCGACATTGCCCCGTGTACAGGCGGCGCAGGTGCTTGAGGCGATGTATCTTCCGCCAGCACGGCAAGGTGATATCTATCGGGCTGTACGCGCACTGCGTCCGAAGGCCATTGGCCTGGTGGATGGCCGTTTCATGGACACAGGAGCCATTTGGCATCGCGAGATCCTTTGGGCTCTTTCGGAAGGCATCCATGTGTTCGGCGCTGCCAGTATGGGCGCACTGCGAGCCGCCGAACTGGCGTCTTTCGGAATGCGCGGAGTTGGTCGGATATTTGCCGCCTATCATGATGGGTTTTGGCCCGGCGATGACGTTCCATTCGAAGACGATGACGAAGTAGCTGTTGTTCATACCCCTGAAGAAATCGGCAGCGTCGGTATGTCGGACGCGATGGTAGACCTGCGTGCAACACTCGATGCCGCAGAAATAGCGGGTATCATTGCGGGGCCCGATAAGCGGGTGCTAGTCGAAGCGTCCAAACGGCGACCGTTCGCCGAACGCTGCTTTGCCGCTCTGATCGAGGATGCGGCAAACCTACTCGACTGCACCACCGTGCGCGATCTGGCGGCATGGCTGCCACGCAACCAGGTGCCTCGGAAGCGGCTGGACGCAATTGAAATGCTGCAAGCCATGGCAACACTTCTGGCGGCCGACCCTGAGCCATTTGCGGCCGACTTTGTCATGCGACAGCCGTTGTTTTGGCGCCGGTTCATCTGCGAAGCTGATGCGAACCTGGAGGTAGAACTGGATGCCGCCGCCCAGATGGTGCTTGACCGTCTCCGATGCGATCCGGTCGCTTGGCATGCATGCGCCCGTGCCGCGATTGGTCGCCTTCCGCGGCTCAACCCCGCGGGCACATCGGAAGTCGAACAAGGGGTTGCGCTGCACGGTGCGCTGGACAAATTCAGACGGGAACGTAGGCTCTGGGGCCGTGACGACGTGGTTGCGTGGATGAAGGCGAATGCACTCGACGAACCTGGACTGAAAGGGCTGTTGGATCGTGATAACCAGCTCGAGCGCGAAGCGTCGTCGGCGTCTGCGCGTCTGCTCCAGGCAATGGTCGATCACCTGCGCATGAGCGGAGCGTTCTCAGCGATCCTGCGAGATGCCCGAGGCAATTCAACATGATCCGGGCGAATGTCTCGGGGACACGCTTTCGTCTCTATCCGGAATATGCATCCGGCTACTTCGAGCCGGAACTTGTGATCGTCTCTCTGCCGGCTGGTAGCGTTGGTCGCGGTCCGTCGGACACCACGATGTATGCGGTGAACCCGATCCTGAAGAATGAACCATATTCGCCGCCAGAGTACATGCCTCCATGGCACGGACCACAACATGCACCGGCAACGCCGGACTTGGCAGGCCATTTTGATTACATCCCGCCGGAGGCGCCGGAGTTTCTCGCCGCTCACCTTTACGGGACCGTGCGGCATACACTTGATGTCTGGGAGAGTTACCTCCGGCGACACGTGGTCTGGTGGCACGCAGCATTTCTTCCACAGATCGAACTCGTTCCGGTCGTGGCCGGATGGTCCAATGCCCACTCCGGGCCCGGCTTCATCGAGACTGGCATGATGCGCAATGAGACCGGCCGCGAACAACTTCTCGGACTTAATTTCGACGTGATAGCCCACGAGACTGGCCATGCGATTTTGTTCTCACAGGTCGGAGTTCCGCCGCCCGATCAGTTAAGCCGCGAATACCTTGCGTTTCACGAGAGCTTCTCGGATCTCATAGGCCTCATTGCTGCCCTGAACTTCCGGTCAGTCACGCGTAGGCTTCTCACCCAGACTGGCGGCAATCTCTACGTGCTCAATCTGGTCAGCAGGTTGGGCAAGCTGTCGGATCGGGAGCAAGTCCGAAATCGCCGATAACACAACCACCATGGACGACGTTGAGGGCCTACGCCTTGGGCCAGACGGCGCATGGATTGACCCATTGGGGGAGAACCGGAACCAACATGCGCTGGGCGAGCCGCTGACCGGTGCGATCTTCGACATGCTGGTTGAAATCTACCAGGATGGCTTGGTCCGACGGGGTGCCGTTACGCCTGATCGCGATCCCCGCGGCTGGACACGCGAGGCTGTCGATATGTCGTTCGCTGAATTGCACTGGCAATCTCAAAGGGCATTCGCCCGCTTCGGTGCAGCGTTTCACGATGCCATTGACGATGCGCGTGATGTGGTTGGTCGTGCGATGGCGCACGCCATAAGAACTCTGAATCCTCGCACATTGACCTTTGAGCGGGTCGCCGCGCGAATGCTGGAAGCCGCCGCATCATGCGGACAAATGCGTATAATGCCAGCGCTGCTCGACGATTTTCTCTGGCGTGGTATCGATCCCCGTCAGTTTCTGACGATCGACGTGGCCCGAGATCCTATGCGCCGCCCCAATCGTACACGACGGGCTATGCGTGTGATCGATAGGAGCGCTACCTTCGGCTGCAGTTGCAGTCACCCCGGCGCCTTCATCTTTGCGCGGAGACTGATGCCGCATTCGCAGCGTGCGGAGTGGACAGGTGCATGACCACGCAGCATATCCTGCGATACTTGACGTGAACCAGTAAGGACGTACGTACACACTTAAATCTTAGGGGGTACCGATGGCGCAAGTTCCGTACCTGGGCGAGGGGCTGCTGGCTCCTGGCGTGATCCGCTTGTTTGGCCGGAAGTTCGAGGGATTGGAGCTCCACGATCGTGGCCAAGACGGTGGAGATCTGGGCATCATTCCTAGTTCGAACAATCCTCTCGCTTTGCAGGAAATGCTCAACAAGCTAGAGCGAAGCACGCGGCCGCCCCAAGCCGCCGGTCCAAACGTTGCTCCCGCCGCAAACACTGCGTCGGACCTGACTCCGCAACTCGCACGGATCTACGGCTTCAGCTATCTTGGTAACTATTACAAATTAGCTAATCCGCCGGTTCTTCGTGTTTACGGCCCCGGAACCAAAGTCATCGCGGGTTATGGTCCAGAGAACTCAATGGATGTTCTCGGCGTTGAGTTCAAAAACCAGGATTTTGTCGAAGATATTCTCATGTGGCCAGCTGATCAACTTGATGTCACTGTCCGGATCGACATAACGATCGGCTCATTGCGCGAGATCCTGCTCGATACGGACATGTCCCAGGATGCCAACATGAACAGCAATGTTACTCCCACTCGAGCTGATGTGGTCGGTCGCGACAGTGGCTTTGTTGGCCGCGATAGTGGGTTTGTCGGCCGCGATAGTGGGTTTGTTGGCCGCGACAGTGGCTTCGTAGGTCGTTCGCGTCGATGATCTCTGCGAAAACGCCGGCGCGCTTGTCAGCGTCTCGTATGGTCTCGTTAGTCATATGGATAACGGGGTTAGCAAGCGGCACGACGCCGACCTACGTGGTGCAGCATGCGCCGTTGTCGAACCGGAGCTTCCGCCGGGCCCAACCGGCGGACGATCCAGTATAATGGCGAACGCCGGGTGTGTTGACCCGACTACGATCGGAACTGCGCAAGCAGGTTCGGCTGGCTGTTGGTCGTGGCGAGTTCCTGGTGAAATGTAAGCGCGCAGACTTAATTGAGCCATCGCTGTCGTCGGATACCAACATACAGCACCCTCTATCGCGGTATGTCTCCTTTTTGCAGTCGGGAAACCCGAAGCGGCCATTCCGTTTTCGGCCAGTCACTGCCGCTTTCGCCATACTTGCCGTGGCAGAATTGCCCTGTTGAACGACTGCCTGGATTGATCTGACACGAATGCCTGCACCATGTCGTGGTGTTGGGAGAAAGACACCTGCGCCGGCTGCCAGCGAATGACTGCGTCTACGCACGCATCCGGCGCTCGACGAGGAAGTTCCGTTCCATCGACCAACGCAGACGGTCGGGCATATCGCGTCAGTATGTTGGCTTGGCGGTCTCCATCGGCAGGACGTTCGGATCGCATGATTGGTAGGCACACATGGCGCGAAGGCGGGGGGATTACGTTCGACCGTTCGACTTTGAGCACCTGGGTAGGGCGAGCGTGCTGGTCGCTGACGGCGCTGTACGAACAGGTGCTCGGCACGGTGCTGTCGTCGCGCAAGGTGTTCGCCGATGAGACGACATTACCGGTGCTCGGGCCCAGCACATGCAGGACCAAGACCGGGCGACTGTGGCACTACACAGTCGATGATCGTTGTGATCCAGGCCACTGTTCAGCATACTCGCCGCGAGCAAGACTGGACAGAGGATGAGTGTGAGAGGCGCGCAACGCCTCTTGAGTGACACGACCAGCGGGGGAAACATGGCATGCGGTGGAGCGAGCATCATGCCGAACCAGGCAGGTGTAGCGTGCACGCACTTCAGGTTCTGATCACTTCGGAGGTTCGCTTCGTCCGCGAGAGCCTTGGTGAAATTCTCGGACGCGGCGGCACAACCTCGGTCGTTGGATACTGTGCTGATTTCGGCCAGACCTTGAGCATGAGCCGGGAATTGCGGCCGGATATGGTGTTGCTGGATGCGGCGGTGCGCGATGGCCCGCTGGCCGTGCGGCGGTTGCGCGAGATATCGGCGAGGTTGCGTGTCGTGGTTTTCGCCCTCAGTGAGTTGGTGGAGTCGGTGCTCGCCTGGGCGGAAGCGGGCGTTGCCGGCTATATCCCGTGCACCGCCGGGGCATCCGATCTGTGTGCTCTGGTTGACGACATCAGTGCGGGGCGTCAGGCGTGCTCGGGCGTGGTGGCGGCCGGGCTGTTGCAGCGGATTGCCGCAAGTTCGGTCGCACTAGCGAAGGCCGATAGCGGTCCACAGGCGCTGACGCCCCGCGAACTGGAGATTGTCAGGCTGATCAGCACTGGCCTGAGCAACAAGGAAATTGCGCGACGGCTGAATATCGGTCTGACAACGACGAAATCACACGTCCATAACGCCCTCGGAAAATTGCAGGTGCAGCGGCGCGGACAGGTGGCCACCTGGATTCATGCGCGGTCCTCGCCAAACTGATCCGGGGTCCATCCTCTCTCCATCTTCGGATTGATATTGCTGTCCGTTGGCGGGTTGCAGGATGGCGGTCTCACAGAGAGAGGCCGGGACAGGTCCGTGGCGGCAGTTCGCACGCTCGTTGTGACGGTGTCGCCGCTGCTCACCGATATTGTGACAGCGGTGTTGCGGCGGCGGCTGACGCTCGACGTGATCGGTGTGCTGCCGACGCGGCAGCGACTGGTTGAGCAGTTGCGCGAACTGGCGCCAGATCTTGTACTGCTTGGGCTGCTGGACACTGAGACCGACGCGAGCGCACGGCCGTTGCTTGTTGCGCTGCCGACGGCGCGGTTCGTCGTGTTGGCAGCGGATGGGCAACAGGCGTGGCTGTATGAAATGCGCCCGCACTGCACTGCGCTGACCGATGTTTCGCTGCCGGCGCTGACCGGTGCGCTGGCGGCACGTTTCAAGGTCACTCCACCCAGGGGATGAGAGCGGGCCACGTGGTGTGGAATGTGACCTCCACCTCAACTCCACCTTGAATGGTCCCAGTGATGGATGGCTGCGACGGTGCTCACGGCGCTAGCACTATGCGCCGAGTTAAGGCGAAACGAACTGCTGCGTCGGACGGCATGCCGGGAGGGGAATCGGCGCGCCACGGACGAACTGGCGCGGGGGAGAGCGAATGGCGACGTATGCCGCTGTGCAGGGCGTGATGTCCGCGATCGAGGGGATGCTGGCCGAGCGTTTCCCGCCGGAGCTGAAGGCCAGCCCGGTGAGTGCCAGCGTGGCGCTGTTCGGCAGCGCGGATCTCGTGAAGATCAGCAAAACGCCGACCAACACGCTCGCGCTCTACCTGTACCGGATCAGCATCGATCCGACGGTGCCGGGCGGCTATGTGCGGTCACTGCCGGGCAGTGTCGGGCGGACGCGTGCCGGAAGTGCCGCTGATGCTGCATTTCCTGATGATCGCGATCGCCGATTCCGCGCTCGCCGAGAACAGCCTGATGGGCTGGGGATTCCAGCAGTTGGCGATCAATCCAATCATCGGCTCGGATCGCATGTCGGCGCAGGCGCTGGCGCTGCCTGGCCAGGCATTGAACTGGGACGACGCGGACGACGTGCAGATGGCGACGGAGGAACTGACCCGCGAAGAGCTGATGCGGATCTGGGACACGCTGCCGCTGAAATACAGTCTGACCGTCCCCTATGTCGTGCGCGGGGTGCGCGTCGCGCTGGAGCCGGATATGCGCCAGTACGCGCCGGTGGTGGATCGCACGCTTGGCTTTGGCAGGAAGCCGTGAGCGAGGAGGCGATCCGCATACCGTCGGCTGGCGCGGTGTTCTGGGCCGAAGCGCTGCCTGACGGATCGGGCGGCGTACGCGCGATTGCCGGTCCGCCGCCGTCGTTGCAGGTCACGTTGAGCGGTGCGCTGCCGAGCGGGATCACCGCGGACACCGGCAGCCGCGGGCTGGTGCTTCTGTCATCGCCGATACTGTACGATCACCTGCCGACGCAGGCCGAACTTGCGACTGTGCCGTCGTTGCCGCCGATCACTGTGAGCGGCGCGACGCAGTCGCTCGATGGGCGGTTCCATCCGCGGCTGTTCAGCGTCTACGCCGACACCGGCCGCGCCGACATTCGTGCGCGCTGCGTCCGAGCCTTCAGGCGACGCGCATCGGCGAGGCCGGTGCCGTCGTGCTGAACGTGAAGTGGCAGAATGGCAGCGCGGCTTCGTGGTGCGTGCTGCGTCTGACCTGCACGCGCAACGGCGTCAATCTCGGTTTCTCCGGCCAGAGCCGACATCACGGGCGACGTGATCATCCCATTGACCGGGTTGCCGCCGCTGCCGGCGTCACAGACGAACGACGTGATGACGCTGACCGCGCTCGGTAATCCGACCCAATCGGGCCAGGCCGCGGCAAATCCCGATGCGCTGCCCGCGGTGCAGGTCTCCACTGGCGGTGCGTTCGCAGCCCAGCAGACGTTCCCGGTCACGCGCGGCCAGATCACCACGGCGGCCACGCTCAGTATCCCTGGCGTCACGTTGCAGTCCACCTGACAGCATACGAGGAAGCGGTCCCATGCCCGAATACCTTGCGCCTGGTGTTTTCGTTGAAGAAGTGAGCTTTACGCCGCCGCAGATCATGCCTGCGAGCACCAGTGTGGCGGGAATGGTGGGACCGACGCGGTTTGGTCCAAACCGCGGCCGGCCGCTGTTGCTGACCAGCTATCAACGACTACGAGACATATTTCGGTGACGCGAGGATCTGACATTTGGACGGACCAGTGTCACGAACTACACGGCCTATGCCGCACGCGCGTTCTTCGACAATGGCGGCCAGCAGCTCTATCTCGCGCGCATCGGCAATGACATGCAGCGCTCGGGGGCCGGCGAATGTGCGTCCGGCGACGGCGGCACTCGCCGTGCCGGCGACCGGTACGGCGTTGGTCAATTTCGTCGCGCGGTTCCCCGGATCAGGCGGCAACGTCGATCTGGTGTTCGCGCCGCGCCGCTGGGAAACCGCTGTTGCAGTCGATGGCGCCGACCGCCGCGGATACGGTGGTGCTGCGCCTCGGCATCGTGCCGTTCAGCGCGATGGTGGGCCCGGTGGTGATACCGGCCAGCGCGTTTCCGCTGCAGAGCCTCACCGCGGTCGCGACGCTGACGCCGGCACCAACGCCGACACCCACCCCGACCCCGACACCCACCCCGACGCCAACCGCAACGGTAACGCCGACCCCGGCGCCAACTCCGACCCCGACCACAACTCTGGCGCCGGCGCGATATACTTTTGTGACCGGTCAGCGTGTGGTCTACGTCGATCAGGCGGGGACAAGCCAGACCGTTCTGTCGAGTGCTTTCGCCACGGCGATTCTGGCGCCATCGGTCGGTGCCGGCATGGCACAGGCAGTGGCGCTGCAACCGCCTTCGGACGCTGGCGCCTCGCCGCTGTATTCAATTCCCGTCGGCGTCAACATGCGGACTATCTTTGGTCTGCCAGCACGCACGACAAAGCTCTACGCAACCGTCACCGGCAACTCGGTATCGATCACGCGGGCGCTGAATGCTGATCTGGCCGCGGATACGACCGTGCCGCTGCAAGTGCTGATGATGGGCAGCCGGGCCGGCGACGGCAACCTGACCCACGACGGCTACGACATCAGCGTGCAGGTCAACGGCAGCCAGATCTACAGCTTCCCTGACGTCGACCTTGAACAGGATGCCGACAACAGCCTTGCCGACGCGATGACGAATGCGCCGACGACGGGCAACGCGATCGCGACGCAGCCGGTTCAGGCCAGCTACAACGGCACGGTGGCGGCGACCGCGCTGTGGGCGGCCATGCTGGCGGGCTTCGATCAGGCGTGCGCTGCATCCGACCGATCCAGCCGTGTCACCAAGTTATGTGCTGCATCTCACCGGTGGCACCGACGGCGCGTCGCCGCAAACCGTGGACTATGCCGGCGAAGTGGATCAGGTGAATGGCAGTTACGGCCTCGCCGCGCTGGAGGCGATCGATGAGGTATCGATCGTGCTGTGTCCGGCGGCGGCGGCGGATCCGACAATTCACCAGGCGGTGATCTCGGCGATGCAGGCGCACTGCACGAAGATGCTGTACCGTGTCGCGGTGATCGAGTCGCCGCTGGGGGCCGCGGTGGCGGACGCGCAGTTGTTCGCCGGTCTGTTCTCCGACACTCGGTTGGCGTTCTACTATCCGTGGATCAGTGCGGCGTCGCTGGAACCGGGCGTCGATCAGGTGCTGCTGCCGCCGAGTGGTTTCGTCGCCGGGCTTTACGCGTACACCGACATCACGCGCGGTGTGCACAAGGCGCCGGCGAATGAGGTGGTGCAGGATGCACTGGCTCTGGAAACCTATATCAACACCGCGCAGCAGGGCGTGCTGAATCCGCTCGGCGTCAACTGCATCCGGCAGTTTCCCGGGCTGCGGTATCCGCGTCTGGGGCGCTCGGACGCTGTCGGCCGATCCGCAGTGGATATACGTGAATGTCCGGCGGTATTTCCTGTATCTTGAACACTCGATCGCCAATTCGACGAACTGGGTGGTGTTCGAGCCGAACGGTCAGGCGCTGTGGGCCAGCGTGGCCGGTTCGGTTGGCGATTTCCTTTACAACGAATGGGTGAATGGGAGATTGGCCGGCGCAAAGCCGTCCGACGCCTATTTCGTTCGTTGTGACATGACCACGATGACGCAGGCCGATCTCGACAACGGCCGGCTGGTTTGCGTGATCGGCGTTGCGCCACTCAAGCCGGCGGAGTTCGTGATCTTCCGCATCGGCCAGATGACCGCGAGCAGTTGAGCAGAGCGGGCCAAGTCACTCGAACCAACAGAGGCGCAGCATGTCCGACCGCACAACACCGTATCTTGGCTTCAACTTCATCGTTGCCCTGCAGTCGGGCGGTGGCACCGATGCCGTGGGCGGGTTCTCCGACGTCAGCGGGCTGAACAACGAGATCACCGTGGCGGAGTACCGCGCGGGCAACTTCGCGCAGAACCACACGTCGAAGTTTCCGGCCATCTACAAGACGCGGCGACGTGACGCTGAAGCGTGGCCTGATGCGCAATACCGACATTTACGACTGGGTCGAGCTGGTGCGCACGACCGGCGTTGCGGGCAAGCGTGATTCGGTGGTGATCACGCTGCTCGACGAGACGCGGCAACCGGTTGCCAGTTGGACGTTGCGCTCGGTGATGCCGATGAAATGGACCGGTCCGACGCTGGCGGCGAAGGGCGGCGCCGACGTCGCGATGGAGGAACTGGTCCTCTCCGCCGAGAGGATCGAGTTCACTCTCATCTAAGGGACAACAGTGCTCGTATCGCCCGATCAACGCGTGCGCCTGGCCGACCAGTTCGCGGTTGCCGCGGCACCGGAACTGGAAGCGGTGTTCGTCGGCGCGGCGGCGGCGCAGCCGGCCTTTGGCGCGGCGACGGCGGCGGTTTCCGCGGCGGTGCAGCTCGGGTTCGTGCCGGACAAGGGCGATGTCAGCTTGAACAATCTGCCGCTGGCGTTTTCCAGTGCCGCCGCATTCGACGCTGCGTTCCCCGGCGATGACAGTTGGCTGGCGCATGGCGTGCATGACTTCTTCAACGCGGGCGGCGTGCGCGCTTGGGTGGTGCGGGTCGAGGTGGCGCCCGCCACGCCGATCGATGCGTATATGCGGCCGAATCCGCCGATCGGATCCACGCTGCCGCCGACCGGCGTCGAGATTGCCATGCAGGTTCCGACCGCGGGACTTCTGCTGCTGCCGGATCTTGAATATCTGTGCCTTGCCTCGTCGCTGCCGCCGCCGACGGTGCCTGAAGCGCCGCCGGTGCCGATCGGCTTTCGGCCGCTGAGCGATTTCGTGGCGCCGCCGCCTCCACTGGTGCCACTGCCTCCGGTGACGACGGCCGTGGTCGCTGCCAGGCGCGGTGCTGTCGCGCGTCTCCACCGCGCTTGCGTTGTTGCGGCCCGACATGCTCTGGCTGTTCGCGCTGCCGATTGGCGCTGATCAGACGGTGAGTGTCCCGGCGCTGGTGAAGCGCGCGGAGGCCTATGTCCACGCCAACGCGTCGCCGGGTCCGGACCTGCCGCAGGTGCAGGCATTCGCACCGCTGATGCGCGATGCCAATGGCGCGGTTGCGAGTCCGAGCGGCCTGATTGCCGGCGTGCTCAGCGCGACGGCGGAAACCGATGGCGTGTGGCGTTCGATCACCGGGCGTCCGCTGCCGCTTGGCGCCACGCCGCTGCGACGGATCGAGAGCAATGCGCTCGCCGAACTGCGCAGCAGCGGCATCGCGGTGCTGCGCTTCGACGGCAGCGGCATGGTGCTGGACGACGACATTCTGGCGGTCACCGACGCGGCGGGCGCCGCGCCGCGCCGTTCGGCTGGAACGCGGCGGCTGATGGGCTGGCTGCTGCGCAACCTGCACAGCTTCGGCGAACAGCTTGTGTTCGAGAATGTGCTGGACGGCGGAGTGGTGGAACTGATCCTGACGGACCTGTTCGCTGAGTTGCTGGAGCGCGGCGCGCTGAATGGCCGGCAGGTGAGCGACGCGGTGTCGATCACGCGCAGCCCGGATATCAATGGCGCGCTGGTTTACTATATCAGGATCAACGCTGCCGTTGCGCTGGAAACCATCCAGCTACAGTTCCTCGATGGGACGCTGACGACAACGCTGAAGGCGGCGGCATGACGACGGGTCCGTTCTCTGCGTTCCGGTTCCAGGTGAGCCTTACCGGCAGCGGCCTGCTGGGTCTTGGTTCGGCGCCGCTGTGCGGCGGCAGTTTCAGCGAGGTCACCGGGCTGGAGGCGACGATGACGCCGCGGGCGATCCGCGAGGGCGGGCGCAACTTCGGCCAGACGCAGCGGCCGGGACCGACGGCGTTCGGCACGCTGACGCTGAAGCGCGGCTTGGCGACACCGACGGATCTGTGGACGTGGTTTGATCTGGTCACCAACCGCGAGGGGTTCGGGCGCCTGCTGAACGGCAAGATCGACATCTATTCCGGCACGAGCATCGCGTTCAGTTGGATGCTGGTGAAAGTGCTGCCGGTGAAGTTCAAGGCCCCCGATCTTTCCGCCACATCGACGCAGGTGGCGATCGAGGAGCTACAACTTGCATTCGAACAGTTGACGCTGGTGGTGGCCTGATGTCGGGCTCGACACTCCAGAAGGCGCAGCTCATCCCGTTGGATCCGACGGGGCAGAACGCGGCGCAGGCGCGGATGGACCAGGCGATCACCGTCCATTTCAACCCGGACACGCTGAAGCTCAGCTACACTGTCAACCTGAAGGCCGACACCGGCAGCAAGAACAGCTCCGACCAGGCGGCGCAGCAGTCGAGCAGCAGCAGCGCGAAGCTGGCGGTCGACCTGGTGTTCGACACGACGGACCTGTTCGAGGCGCAGCAGGACGGTGCCGACGTCAGGAAGCAGGTCACCAACAAGATCGTCGAGACGTTCGTCGCTCCGCCGGCGCCGGACGGCGCGGCGGCGGGCAAACCCATTCCGGCCAATCCGTGCCTGTTCCTGTGGGGCACGTTCCAGTTCATCGGGATGGTGGACAGCTACAACGAGACGCTGGAGTTCTTCTCGGCGAGCGGCGTGCCGCTGCGCGCGGCGGTCAGCATGTCCCTGGCGGAGAACCGCTACAAGATCGACGAACGTCCCGCAACGCGTGCCGGGCGCAGTCGCAGCCACTTCCGCCGGGCGCGCCAGATCGGGCTGGCGCTGACGGCGGCCGGCATGGATCCCGACGGACTGGCGCGGTACCGCGCTGGCGAACGGCATGGAAACGCCGCGGTTCTCGGCGTCGGGCAGCATCAATGTCGGCATCGGTGCCGGCTTCGCGGCGGGCGCGAACGCGGCTGGTGGCGCGGGCTTTTCGGTCGGTGCGTCGGGCGATCTGGGCACCGGGATCGCCGGGGCGTTCTCCGCCGGTTCGGCGGCGAGCAGCCAGCGACAGTGCGGGCTTCGGCATCAGCGCCAGTGCCGGCGCGAACTTTGGGTGAATGCGATGCCAATTCTGATCGATGAACTGCTGGTCGAAGCCGAACCGCCGCGAGCGCCCGCCGCGGCGCAGGGTGCCGCGCCCGACCACGCCGTCACGTTGCCGGGTCAGGCCGACGAGATGATGGAACTGTCGATCGTTGCCGATCGGCATTATCGGCTCGAGGTGGATTGAGCGATGCCGGACGGCGCGCCCTATGTCTCGTCACGACCCGCGATCCGCTCAACGGGGCGGCGAACGACGACATGGGCACGGCGCTGCTGGATATCGCCGTGCGCGCGCCGGAGACGGGCATGGCGTCGGCGGAAGTGCGGCTGGTCAACTGGGGCAATCAGGCGAGCGGGCCGATCGGCTTCATGTTCAATCAGGTGGCGCTCGGCGACAAGATCGAGATCGCGTTCGGCCTGGCGCAGCAGAAGACCGTGTTCAAGGGCGAGGTGACCGGGATCGAGGAGCGCTACGGCGATGGCGTGCCGCAGATCGTGCTGCTCGCCGAGGACGCGCTGCATCGCCTGGCGCGCCACCGTGTCAGCCGCGCGTTCGAGCAGCAAAGTCCCAATGCCATCGTATCGACACTGGCGTCGGATGCGGGGCTCAAGCCGACGCGAAGCTCTCGGACACGCCCGGCGACTACTATCCAGCTCAACGAGAGCGACCTGCATTTCCTGCGCCGGCTTGCCGCGCGCTACGCGGCATGGCCGCGGCGTGGCGGACACGACGCTGACGTGCCGCAAGCGCGAGAAGCCGCCATCGCCGGTGACGCTCGATGCTGGCGACACACTGAAGCGGCTGCGCGTGATCGCCGATCTGGCGCGGCAGCCGATCCAGACCACGGTGAAGGGCCAGGATCTGACCGCCGGGGCAGGCGATCTCGGCCACCGGCACGACGCTGCTGGTGCCGGCGTCCGGGCCGACGGCGGCGTCCTCGCTGCGCGGGCTTGGTTGGGACGGCGATGAGACGTTCGCGTTTCCCGCGCCGGCGACGCAGGCCGAGGCGACCGATTACGCGAATGCGGCGCTGGATGCGCAGGGCCGGCGGTTTCTGCACGGCGATCTGGTCTGCGTCGGCAATCCGGATGTGATGGTCGGCGCGGCGCGTGTCGCTGACCGGCGTCTCGCCACGACTTGACCGGCATCTATCGCGGTGGTCGCCTGCGCGCACGTGTTCGACGAAAGCGCCGGCTACCAGACCTATGCGCGCATCGAGCGCGCTGACAGCGGTTGAAGCCGATGGACGGAATGCAGCATCTGTTTGCGTCGCCGACCGGACTGGCGCTTGGCCGGGTCAAGGACACCGCGGACCCGCAGTCGCGCGGCCGCGTGCAGGTGACGCTGCTGGCGACCGACATGGATATGTGGGCCGCCTGCGTCGTGCCGTCGGCGGTCGGCGTCCGGGTCAACTATGGCGTGGCGCTGCTGCCGAAGAACGACGAGATCGTGCTGGTGGCGTTCCTGTCGCCGGACCAGCCGTTCGTCATCGGCTCGGTGTGGTCCGGCCGGAGCAGCCTGCCCGACGAGGCGGCGCCGGTCGCGCAGCGCTACGACGATCAAGACCGAGGCGGGCACCAAGATGTTGTTCGACGATAGCGCGCGCCGTCGTTCAGCGTCACCACGCCGCGACAGCAACTCGATCACGATCACCGATGCCGGCGACACCTGCACGGTGACGGTGGGCGCGAACGACGATACAGGCGACGACGAGCGGCGTGACGGTCACCACGAGTTCGTCGATCGAGTTGGAGACCGTCGACGCTGACGGTGACCGCTTCCTCGGTCTACGGTGAACGCGGCGACAGTCGACAGTTCAGCGGCGTCGTGCAGTGCGACACGATGATCGCCAACTCCGTGGTGGGCACGAGCTATACGCCGGGGGCGGGCAACATATGGTGACGGTGCCCGAAGCGCATGACGTGGCGATCGTGGCGCCGTGGTACGCGCCGGCGCCGCGCAAGGTGGCGATCCATCGCTACCTCGACCCGGGTTCGTCGCGCAATTCCAGGCCGACGCCAGCAACGCGCCGCAGAACAATCCGGCGCTGTTCGGCTGGGAGCAGGAAGATCGCATGCCGCCGTCGCAGGGCAGCCTGCTGAAGCTGCGCCGGCCGGTGCATCGCACGTTCCACGTCGTCGCGTGGGAGGCCTCGCTGCAAGATGCCGAATGCGCCGAGTGGGCAGCCGGCGATCGCGCCGGAGAAGATCGCCTCGGCCGGGTTCGTGATGCGCACCGGCGACGGCCAGTGCGCCGCAGGGATTCCAGATCGTGCAGGGCAAGCCGCAGGGCTGGAGCGCGGTGGAGCCCGTGGCCGATCCCGATGCGGCGCGGCAGGTCAAGGCGCTCGGGCTGGTGCCGCGGCAGGCGACGCCCAATCCGCGGCTATACCGGCGAAGAAACGTTCCCGCTGCATCCGCTGGCGGTGCAGGACGGCGACGACGTCGCACACGCTGCTGTTCGGCTATCTGCCGATCGGCGGCGGCGATTACGTGCCGCCCGCGCCGGCGACGCCGCCGGCACCGGATGTCGGCGGCCAGCCGCGACGATCTGCCGTGGCCGTTCGGCGTGGCGGATCGCAGCAGCGGGCCGGTGCCGCGACTTACAGCTTCGATCAGCAGATCGTGTCGGGACAGATCACCGTGCCAACGGGCGTCGGTGGGTTGGGGCCGATGCTTGCCGTGCTGCTCGGACGCTATCAACTGGCGGACCAACCGGCGTGGGACGACCCGCTGAATGCGCCGCATCATCGCCATGCTCGACGCGACTGAGCTTCTACACCGATCCGCCGACGCCTGGGCTCTCTGGTCAGCCGCTGCGCGACTGGGCGGCGGCACACGCGGTCCCGGGCAGCACGCTCGGCGCGGTGCTGCGGACTATGCGGCGACTACGCTCGCCGGCCAGGCAGTCGCCGGTTCCTGCCGGCGGCAGACCAACGCGCAGGCGCTGCTCGGCGCGTTGATGCAGGCGGCGGGCGGCGACAGTCGTGACAATTCCGCGGCAGTGCGAAGCTGCAGGCTGGAGGGGAAAATCTGCTGGTGACCGACAGTGTCGCCACCCAGTTCCGCGCCGCGCTGCGACTGCGGCTGGCGCAGGCGGTGGCGACGTCGTCGGTGGCGGTGCCGGTGCCCAAGCTGACATCGGGGCCGACTGGGTCGTTACTTCGTCGTGCCGTATCGTGCGCACCGTGCGGCCCGATGGCTGTGAGAAGATCTTCTGGGGCGCCCGAGCGACCCGTTCGCCGTCGCCGCGGCGTTCGATCCCGATGCGGCGCGTCCGTCGCTGATCGAGATGCCGAGCCTGGCGGACGCGATGAAGGGAGCGGCGCGCGGCGCGACGTTCGACCTGCCGCCGGATCTCGCCGGTCTGATGAACAGCCTGTCGAACAATCAGGCGACGCAGAACGTGATGACCGGCAAAGGCAGTCCATCCGGCGGCCTGGCATCCGCTTGCTGTGCTCGTTCAGCCTACCGGTGATCACGATCTGCGCGATGATCATGCTGTCGGTGATCATCGGCCTGCTGAACATCTTCCTGGGCTGGATGGCCTGGGTGAAGATCTGTCTGCCGTGTGCCGAGCAAGCAAGCCGCCATGAGCGCGTCACTGTTCGTCGGCTGGCCGCTCGAAGCGCCCGACAGTGGCGGGCGGTTGGACTATGCGGCTGACTCGCAATGCCTGCGCGAGGCGCTGTGGAACGTGCTGATGACCAGTCCGGGCGAACGGTTGATGCGCCCGTCGTTCGGCGCCGGATTGAACAAGTGGGTCGGCCAGCCGAACACCGAAAGCACACGCCAGCTTATCGCCTCCTCGATCACCGCGGCGGTTGGCAAATGGGAGCAGCGCGTTGTGCTCACCAGCGTCACCGTGGTGCCTGATGCGACGGATGCCGCGAGCGTTGTCGTGACGCTGTCGTATACGGCGCGCGGGCAGCCGGGGGCGGCGCCGGCGCAGTTGTCGTTGACCTTGGCGCTTGGGGGAGGTGCGTAATGCCGCTGCCAGTCCCCAATCTCGACGACAGGCGGTTCGACGATCTGGTGGCGGAGGCCATCACGCGGGTCGAGGCGCACACGCCGGAATGGAGCAACATCGCGCCAGGCGATCCGGGTTCGGCGCTGATCGACATGTTCGCGTGGCTGGCCGAAACGATCCTGTACCGGCAGAACCTGATCCCGCTGCGGCAGCGGCGTGCGTTCATGAACCTGCTGTCGCTGCCGCTGCGTCCGGCGGCGCCAGCGATCGGCGTGGTGTGCGTCGATGCGACGCAACTGCCGTTGCCGCGGCCGCTGGCGGCCGGGCAGGCGCAGTTCACCGTTGGTCCGGTGACCTTCACGTCGACGACCGATCTGCAGCCGACACCGCTGCAACTGGTGCCGATGATCAAGGCAGCCCATCAGGAGGCCGACGCGGCGTCGCAGGCGAAGCTGATCGCGATGCTTGCGCACGCTGTACAACGTCGATCAGCCGTTGCCATTCGTGGCGCAGCCGGCGTTCGGTCCGGATGGCACGGCTGCAGCTCGGCAGTGCGGTGGATGGGCAGATCTGGCTGGCGCTGGTCACGCCGAAGAATTTCGCCTTCCCCGCGGCCAATGTGCGGACCGCGCTCGCCGCGCTGGCGGCTTCCGGGACGGCGCTGTCGATCGGGCTGGCGCCGGACGCCGACATTCCCGGATACGAGGCATTCGACCAGGCGGCCGATGCTGCCGACACGTACGCTGAACTGGGCGGTGGTGACGCAGGATCCGACCGGAGCGGTGCAGCAGATTCCGCTCGAGGTGCAGGCCGATACATCGGATGGCGCACGCACCACGGGCGTGGCGCTGCTGCGGCTGCCCAGCAATGCGACGCTGCTGACGCCGCCCACCGCGATCAATGGCGGCGATCCGATGTATGCCGGGACCGCGGGGATGCCGCCCGAGTTGCCGGTCGATGTGACGGCGGATCGGGTGGTGATGTGGCTGACGCTGAGCTGCGCCGATACGCCGGCGCTGACGCTTGGCTACCTGGCGGTCAACGCGGTGGGAATCATCGCCCAGGCGACGGAGAACAACGAGCCGCTGGGCACCGCGACGGGCGCGAGCGATGCGACGTTCACGTTGTCCGGGACACCGGTGGATCCGGCCAGCCTGGTGATCCAGGTGTGGCAGAGCAATCAGGCGGCGACGTGGTCCCAGGTGGAGAATTTCGGGCGCGCCGGGCGCAACGACACGGTTTACGTGCTGGATCCGACGGCTGGGACGGTGACGTTCGGCGACGGGATCCGCGGCCAGCGTCCGCCCAATAAAGCGATCATCGTGGCGCAGACCTATGCCTTTGGTGGGGGCAGCGCCGGCAATCTCGCGGCGGGCAGCATCAAGGCGGTGCAGCCGGCGATTGGCACCGTGCGGCACGAGTGGGCCACCAGCGGCGGCAACGACGGCGAAAGCGTGGCGGACGCCGAGCGACGCATTCCGGCCTTCCTCGCGCACCGCGACCGGGCGGTGACGGTGGACGACTTCCAGGCTCTGTCATTCGCGACACCGGGCGTGACGCTGGGGCGTGCGCAGGTGGTTCAGGGGCTGATGCCGGGCGCAACGCCGGCGGCGACACGCACCGGCGTTCCCGGTGTGGTCAGTGTGTTCGTGTTCCCGGACCAGCCGGTGGCGATGGGCAATGGCCCGGTCGCCACGCTGGCACAGCTTCAGGAGGTGTTCGCGTATCTGCGGCAGCGGATCCTGATCGGCACGCAGCTCTTCGTGCTGAGCGCCGAACCGGTGCCGGTCTATGCGGGGATCAGCATCGAGCTGCAGAGCGGGGCGGACAGCGTGGCGACGGTGCAGGCCGTGCAGCAGGCGCTGGCGGCGTATCTGTGGGCGCTGCCGCCGGGCGGGCCGGACGGCGGCGGCTGGCCGCTCGGGCGCACCGTGATGCCGGACGAGCTGTTGACGCAGGCGGCGCGCGTTCCTGGCGTGCGGGCGGTGGAGCCGCCGGCGACGCTCTACCTGCAATCGGGATCGAGCTGGGTGCCGGTGCCGTCCGTGCCGCTGCAGGCGTGGCAGGTTCCCGCGCTGCAGGGTGTCAGCGTGTCGACTGATGGTTCCGCCGCCGCCGGCCGATGGCACGGGCGGTGGCGGTGCGTCCGGGCCGAGCCTGGTGCCTGTTGTGCCGAAGGTCTGTTGAGGGAGCCATGCTGGACGTCAACAACAGCTCCTTTGTGCTTCTCGCCGAACCTGGTGACCGGACGCTGGCGCAGGGCGTGGCGTGGAACGGTGCGGCCTATACGCTGGCCGGCAAGCAGAACTGGCTGCTGCCAGCGAGAATGACCAGTGCCGCAGCCCTGGCCGCGCTGCGCGCGACGGTGCCGGTTGTGGTGGACGAGTTCGGCGGCATCGCACGGATTGCCGCCGATGGGCTGACCATCGAATCGCAGGATGGCGCCAACTGGGTGCCGCTGACCGACATCGACGGGAACAATCTTGTGCCCAAGGCGGGACGGTTCGTCGGCATGGCGCTGGGCGGGGCACGGCTGGCGCTGCTAGCGAGCGACGGGACGAACAGTTATCTCGAGCTGTTCGACCTGCGCGGGCGGTGGGGATTGGACAGCCCGGAGAACCCGGCGGTGCCGGTGACACTCGATCCCACCAGTTTGGCGGTGGGCGTGGCGGTGGCGGCGGACGGACCGATCTACCTTGTGGTGCAGGGTGGGCTGGCGATCTACGAGGGTGGGCCGATCGAGGAATTCGTGGCGATCGACAATATCCGGTTCCTGCCGGTTGCGCCGAACCCGGATCCGCTGCGGCGGACCGCGCTGGTCACCAACCGTCCGGGCGGCGCGGCCATCGCGATGGCGGTCGATGCGACGCGCGTTGCCATCCTGTCGGACCAGGGGAGCGAGGCGCAGACACTGGCGATGCTGGATCGCGTCAGCGGGGTGTGGACCACGGCGCCGGTCACTGTGCCCGGTGGCACGCCAGTACTCCCCTACATGACCGATGTGGCGCTGCTGGCGGACGGGCTGGTCGCACTGATGGCGCCGGATGCCACGCCCGCCGGACCGGCCGATTGCGCCGTTGTCACGCCCAACCCGCCGGCGAACGTGACGCTGGCCCCGTACCGGTATCCGATGCTGAGCCAGTCGGCGCCACGATTTGCCGCGAGTCCCCGGTCCGGATGTGCGGTACCTCAGTGCCACCGGGCCGCGCTCGCTGCTGCCTTTGCCGTATCCGGCCTACCTCACCAGCGGCGCGCTTGGCGGGTTCGGTCTGTCGAGCAACGATCCTGACTGTGTCTGGCACCGGTTGTATGCCGAGGCGGACCTTCCGGCGGGGACCTCACTCAGCTTCTGGGCGCGGGCGGCGGAACATTCGGTCGCGCAGACCGACTGGGCGGCGCTGCTGACGACCCTGCTGCATGCACCGATCGGCACGACCGCGGATCGACGCTGGCGTGGCTGCTGCGATCGCGCGGGCGAATGTGGGGGTTGTTCCGACCCTGACGGGCTCGCTGATCGCGTCACTCAACGAAGCGCCGTTCCATCTGCAGCCGGTGCCGGTTTTGGTGAACCTGGCATCGGAACTGCCGTTCCATCCGGGGCTGGCGGCGCTGGCGGGCATGCCGGGCGAGCCTCTACGAGCTGCTGCTGCAGCGGACCGGTGGCGCGAACCGGCGGCTGACCGGCGCGTTGTTCGACATCGCCGCGGTGTTGGCGGGCGACGGGCGGCACAGCCCGTGCCTGCGGGCGATCCGCGTCTATCGCCGCGGTTCTGTTACCAGGACGAGTACCTGCCGGCGCTGTTCCACCAGACGGCGATGTCGGAGGAGACGGACCAGTCGCCGTCGCCCTCGCCGCCGGATTTCCGCGAGCGGCTGCTGGCCAACCTGGAGGGCATGCTGACGCCGATGGAGGACCGGGTGGCGGCGGCCGAGTACCTGCTCGATCCGTATGCCGCGCCGGCCGCCATGTTGCCGTGGCTCGGCAGCTATCTGGGTCGGACGCTCGACCCCGGCTGGCCGGAGGCACGGCGCCGGCGGGCGCTCGCCATGGCGGGGCGCCAGCTTCGGGAGCGCGGGACCTATCGCGGCGTCTGCCTCGCGCTCGACATCGCCACCGACGGCGCGGTGGCGCGCGGCGAGGTGGTGCTGCTGGAGACCCACCGGCTGCGACGGACCAATGCGACCGTGCTCGGCATCCCGATGGGCGGGCGCAATGATCTGACCCAGTTCGGCGTGCCGAGCGGCAACAGCATCGTCGGCGACACGCTGATCCTGTCGGCCGAGCGCGCTATCGACGTGCTCGCACTGCTGGCGCCGTCGGTCGCGAAGGGCGCCGATGCGGCGACGGTTTCGCAGTTCCTCGACGAATATGCCGACCGCGTGCAGGTGGCGGTGATTCTGCAGGGTCCGGCGGCGGCATCGCTGGCACCTGTGGTGACGGCGGTGCTGCAGGCGGAACTGCCGGCGCAGCTGCATTTCGAGATCTGCGCCGATCGCAGCCGCGATTCATCCTTGGCCTGTCGCCGCTGCTCGGGGTGGATACGTTCCTCGATCCGCCGGTGGCGCCGGCGCCGCTGACGCTCGACCAGAGCGTGGTGGGGCGCGACGCCATCGTGCGCGACCCGGCCGCGCTGCGGCAATGACGGAGGTGCCCGCATGAGTGACGCCACCACCACCGTCGACCAGGACGAACTGGCGACCGACGCGCAGTTCAGCGACATGCTGGAGCGGGTGTCGTTCCAGCCCGGCATCCTGCTCGGGTCGGAGGCGCTGAATGCCGAGCAGGCGTACCATCTGCGCCGTCTCACCCGGCATCAGCGCTGGCTGATCGGGCCGGGCACGGTGTTCGGGCTGCGGGTGGACACCACGTCGCCGCTGTCGGCGCTGACCTGGGCGGGCGGTACCGTCACGGCGACCACGGCCGCGCTGCATGGGTTCACCATCGGCAGCACGGCTCAGGTCACCATCATCGGGGCCGTGCCCGCGGGGTACAACGGCACGTTCGCGTGCAGGATCACGACGGCGACGCAGTTCACCTATCCGCTCGCCGCCAATCCTGGGGCGGCGACGCAGCCGGGATCGTATGCCGACGCGACCGACGTCCGGCTGACAGTCAGTCCGGGCTATGCGATCGACGGGCTCGGGCGCGAGGTACTGGTCAACGAGGGCTATGCGATCTCGCTGCGGGACTGGCTGGCGGCCGAGAACGCTAGCCCGGATGTCGCGGGCAACTTCGTCGGGCGGAACGCTGTTCCTGCGGGTCACCGTGCGGTCTCGTGCCGCGCCGCAGTCGCTGCAGCCGGTGGTGTCCGAACTGTTCGACGCCGGGCTGGATCCGGTGGTGCCGGCGCGGATCGCCGACAGCGTCCTGCTGGAGGTGTCGGGCGACATCGGCAGATGGGCGACACGGCGGCGCGTCCGCTGGATACCTGGTCGCCTGACCAGACGACACCGGCGGCGGCTGATGTGCCCGGGCTGGTGACGGCGCGGGAACAGACGACGCTGAGCGGGATAGCCGATGCAGGGGCGGCCAACGCGCTTCGGCTGCAGTCCTGGCTGCTGCGACGGACGTTCCCGCCATTCGACGACAGTCCCGGCTCCGACGCGGCGTACGAAGAGTCGTCACGCCTGCTGCTGGCCAGCGTGCATGTGACGCTCGCCAGCCTGACCACGCCGCCCACGACGGCGGGCACCGCCGTCAACAACCTGGTGCGGCCATTCGTGCGTGCCAATGCCCTGCTCGCAGCGCTGTCGCTGCCCTGACCGGAGGCCATGATGTCCGCAAGCAGCTCCGGAACCACCGTGCAGTTCACCCCGTTGCAGGGGGCTGCCGCCACGACGGCCAGCGCGACCGTGCTGAAGGTCGCGCAGGCGGAGCCGCAGCTCAGCCGCACCTACTACCAGGATGGCCGGCTGCTGACCGCGGTGGATCTGAACCGCGACTATGCCTACCTCGATCGGCGGCTGCTCGACCTTGGGCTGGCGCTGGGTGATGGGGTTATCCAGGGCCTGGTCGCGAGCCTTATCGGCGGCACCACGATCAGCGTGACCGAGGGGCGCGGGGTTGCACCGAGCGGCCGGGTCATCGCGTATACCGCCACGCCAACGCCGGGCGTCCCGCTGTCGGTCAACCTGAGCGACATCGGCACGCTGATGACGCTGAACGGGCCGACCTTCAGCGGCATCTCGGACGGGCTGTACGCCGTGGTGCTGCTGCATGGCCAGCAAGGGAGCGGGATCGCGGAGGTGTTCCCGCGCGATCTGAGCAGCACGCGGGTCATCCCCGAGTCGATCGTGGACACGGTGGAGATTGCGCTTGTCGGCCTGGCTCAGCCGATTCCGTCGGGCACGCCATTCCAGGCCCGCGCGCAACTGGCGGCGCAGTTCGCCAGCGGACAGAACATGCCGTCGCTGCCGTCCGACAGCATCGCACTCGGCATCGTCGCGATGAAGCAGGGGCTGCCGAGCTGGTTCGATCCGACGCTGCTGCGCCACCCCCTGCGGGCGGCCGACGATACGAACGCGGTGACGGATGACTTCGCGCGGGACTACACGCAGCTCTACACCGACGTGATGGCGGACGCCGCGACGCGAGGCGTTACCACGTTCCGCGCGTCCGACGTGTTTTCGCTGCTGCCCCCGACGGGATTGCTGCCGCGCGCGGCGATCGATCCGATGGCGGGGACGCAGACGTTCT
>CAVTEC010000026.1:0-223822 GCA_963733475.1 uncultured Alphaproteobacteria bacterium
TCCGACCAGCGAGTTCAGCAAGGCCGCGACCGTATTATCGGATCAGCCTACAGTCCCGTGGCTGCTGCGAAATTCAATAACAACAGTCCCGATAACTTTACCTCGGCAAGCAGCAGCGGCGGAAATCACACACAGTTCGTGCGCGCGGCGACTACAACATCACCGACAAGACGCGCCTGTTCGGGCGCTTTACTTATTTTGGTCTGCTTGACCTTCCGACCGATCCTTTGGGCACGGGTTTGTGCCTGGACCGCTGCGCCGAGGATTACCACACGAAGCTCTCGCGATTGATCTCAACCACGTCTTTAGTCCGAATGTCATCGGCGATTTGAATATTTCAGGGAGCCGCTTTGTTTACCTCCGCGCGCCACTCCTTGCTGGTTACGATCTCACTCAACTGGGATGGCCGGCGAGCTACAACAGTGAAGTTCCCGAGATCATGCGGACACCTCCTACGCCGGCATTTCCGTTTCCCGGCGATATTGGCAGAAGCCAAGGCAACAGCGCGATTGGCGACCATAATACCCAATACAACATCTCGCCTTCTGTAACCGTCATTCATGGCAAACACACCTTCCAGTTCGGGGCCCAGTATGAGTTGGGTCTCGACAATTACTACCAAACCAACATCGCCAGCGGCGCATTCGGTTTCTCGGGAGCCTGGACAAGTAGCACGGGCTTACCTACTGTTGCTAACTCCGCTGCCGGCGGGTTCGCTTTTGCTGATTTCCTGTTGGGTTTAGCCCAAAACGGGCCTGCTACCTTCGTGAACCAGACGGAGGGCGCGGCCCAGGTTCCAGCGCAAACCGCCGGCCGTCAGACCTACCGTGCGCTTTATGCGGGTGACACCTGGCACTACACCCCCAAATTGACATTAAACTGGGGCCTGCGGTATGAACTTCAGGGGCCGTGGTCAGAGCGTTTCAACCGCTTGAGTTACTGGGACCCGACTGTGACCAATGCAACGGTTACAGGCTGCAACGGTACTCCCAGATCGCCTTGTCTCGGTGACCCTGTGCTGGTCGGAAACGGTCCAAACACGAGCCGGAATAACTCCCCATTGGACACGAAAGAGTTCTCTCCGCGCCTCGGATTTGCTTACAGCTGGGATCAGAAGACTGTGGTTCGCGGCGGCTACGGTGTGTTACTCGAACGCCTTCTCCAGGTTGGTCCAGGCTTCCTCGCGGCGGGCCTTCTCGCGCGACAGGATGATCGCCCCATCCTTATCCTCGTAGCGCTCGACATAGAGTTCGACGACGTCGCCCGGCTTGATGTCGGGCTTGGTGCCCGGCGGCCCGAATTCCTTCAGGGCAATTCGGCCCTCAGACTTCAGGCCGACATCGACGATGGCGAATTCGTCGGTCAGGCGCAGGATCCGTCCGGTGACGACGGAGCCGTCGAAGCCGGTGTCCTGACCAAGCGTTTCATCAAGGAGGGCGGAGAAATCTTCCCCTTTGAAATGGTCCTGCATCGGGGCAGGCGGGGGTGCGGTGCGGGCGACGGTAGCGGTTGATGCCATGTGGTGGTTGTGTTCCGTTACGGGTGGTTCCGGACGGGATGTCCGGGATTAGCCGTTGGTGTGCGCGCTCCACGCTGGGAACACGTCTTGCCCGCGGTGGAGGCCGCGGGCCGCGTTGCAGATAAGGCAGTTGGCGGAGAGATACGCTCCATTCGGCCTAAGTCAAGCGCTGCGTGCCGCGGGAGCAGGGCAATTGGGTGAACTTAGCAGCATCGCCGCGCGTGCGGCAAAGGAAGATCTTAACACGGAGGCCACGGAGAAATGAAGCCACGGAGGACACTGAAGGCGATTCCACCCACGACATGGATCCGCTTCGTCGATGCCATCGCGCCAATCCGCGTGATCGGCACTGGCTGGGTCGCGAGCGCCGGTGCCCTGATCTTCCTCGGCGGCGCCAAGGATCGGCGCTTCTGCCTGCCCAACACCCGTTTCCTGCTGCACCAGCCCATGGGCGGCATGCGAGGCCCAGCCACCGACATCAACATCGAGGCGATCGAGATCATCAAGATGCGCGACCGCATCAACGGCATCATCGCCCGCGAGACCGGCCATCCGCTGGAAAAGATCGAGCGTGACACCGACCGCAATTACTGGATGAGCGCCGAGGAGGCGGTCGCCCACGGCATGGTGACCCGCATCATCAGCGATCTAAAGGAGCTATAGTGGTTAGAATCTGACAGATGGTCCCGCGCATCATCATGCTCCGCCTAGTCATTGGCTCCACCGTGTCATTGGCTCCGCCTTGTCATTGCGAGGAGCGAAGCGACGCGGCAATCCCCTTGGCGTTTCGCACTTGTCTGGGGATTGCTTCGTTTCGCTCGCAATGACAGGCGGGGGCAGCGAACATCTGTTCGAGCGGAAGACCGGACTCAATCCGTTGGATTTTGACTACTAGGCTCCGACACCGTCGCGCCGGCCGTGTTAGTGTCGTGGCGGGTTAGTGCCGTCACGGCCGGGCCGACCATCCACGTCTTTACTTCGTGGTTAAAACGTAGTGGACGGCCATTCGTCGGCGGTATCGGAAAGAAAAGCATCTGCCCTTTATCGGCGTGAAACACCTTACTTGTCCCTCACCTCCGCAGGCCGCGTGGGATTAGGCACAGTCAGGTGCCCTTCGCCTTTACCGATCAAGCAGCCTTTCCACGTGCGAGCGCGTGTACGTCAGCGGTGGTGAGAGCATTGCCGCCGATACCCCAGTCACCGCTTTCTACCTCCTCGACCACGCACCAGGTGACGCCGCGCATGTTCTCGCCTTCGATCGAGACCATCGCGTCGGTCAGCTTGCTGATGATCTGACCCTTCTGTTCCTTGCTGAACACGTCCTTGATGACGCGCACCTGAATGAGTGGCATTGGTCTTCTCCCTTTGTTTCCGATCGACGCTACTGGTTGGGTACCTCGGTAAGTCAGCCGAACTCCTCGTCACCCTTCGCAGCATGCCGAAAGCCTCACCTGAAGACTTTGCCGGTCGCTTGATTTGTCCTTGAGATTGGCTTGATTATCTCGTGAGAGGCCATCACGGCCCGGTCAGGGGCAATGAGTGCAATTTCTCTTCGCCGGCCATACGCTAGATACCGATCGCCGCGAGCTGCGCCGTGGTTCGCAGCCCATTGCCGTCGAGCCGCAGGTCTTCGACCTGCTGATCTACCTTCTTGATAATCGCGACCACGTCGTCAGCAAGGACGATCTCATTGCTTCGGTCTGGGGCGGCCGGATTGTTTCGGACTCGACCCTGACCAGCCGCGTCAACGCCGCACGAAGGGCAATCGGCGATAGCGGCGACGAACAAAAGTTGATCCGCACGATCGCACGCAAGGGGCTGCGCTTCGCCGGTGAGGTGCACACTCATTCAACCCGCAACGAACCGGGACATTTCACCGCCACGCCACCGGATGAAATCAATGAACCGTTACGCACGACCTTGCCGCTGCCAGGCCGTCCCGCAATCGCCGTTCTTCCTTTCACCAACATGAGTGGCGATCCTGAGCAGGAGTATTTTTCCGACGGCATCAGCGAAGATATCATCACAGCGCTAGCCAAGCTCCGCTGGTTCTTCGTCATCGCGCGCAATTCTTCGTTCATCTACAAGGGTAGATCAGTCCACATGAAACAGGTCGCCGAGGAGCTCGGCGTCCGCTACGTGGTCGAGGGCAGCGTGCGCAAGAGCGGCGAGCGTGTGCGCATCACCGCGCAGCTCAACGACGTCGTCACCGGCAGCCACCTCTGGGCGGAACGGTATGACCGCGGCCTCGCCGACGTTTTCGCCGTGCAGGACGAGATCACCGAGGCCATCGTCGCTGCAATCGAGCCCCAGCTCTATATCGCAGAAAATTTTCGCTCCCAGCGCAAGCCGCCGGACAGCATGGATGCCTGGGATCTGGTAATGCGGGCACTGTCGCATTATTGGCGGCTCACGCGACAGGACAATGTCGTCGCGCAGGCACTGCTCGAAAAGGCGATCGCTATCGATCCGAACTATGGTCAGGCGCTGGGCGTCCTTGCCGCCAGCTATACGTTCAGCGCTCACATGGGTTGGGCGGATATGGCGACTGTGGCGCCGATCGCAGAGCGTGCGGCGCTTGCAGCGATTCTGGCCGATGGCGAGGATTCCTGGGCGCACCTCGCGTTGGCTTGCGTTTACCTGTTCGGGCGGCGCCTCGACGACTCGCTGGCCGAGTTCGAATTGGCGCTGCGGCTCAATCCGAACTTCTCCCTGGCGCAGGGATATTATGGCCTGGCGCTGTCCTATTGCGGGCGCTGGGAAGAAGGCGACTTGGCCGCGCGTCGGGCCCTGCGGCTGAGCCCGCGCGATCCGTTTTCGGCGCTGTATTATGGAATTGATTCATACGCGCATTTCGTCGGACGCAATTACGGCGAGGCTATGCGGCTGGCGCGCGAGGCCATCCGTCAGCGTGGCGATTTCGTCGGCGCACACCGCGTGCTTACCGCGGCCGCGGGCATGATCGGACAGACCGAGGTTGCCACGACCGCACTTCAAGAGCTACGCCGCGCGCAGCCCAATATTTCACTCGCATGGATCGCAAATCAATTGCCGATCAAGCAGGATGCCGAGCGGCAGCACTATTTGGAGGGGTTCCGCCGGGCGGGACTGGACTAGTCGCCCGCGTCATTGAACCTGACGGCAGTTTGTGACTTACTCGCAACGTCGTCAACGTTGCCAGGATTTGGGACATGTCAGAGGTCGTCGTGAAGAAGTATGTGGTTCGGCTGGACGCGGAGGAACGCGCGCGGCTGGAAGCGCTTATCGGCAAGGGCAAACATTCGGCCAGCGCGATCCTCAGGGCACGCATCTTGCTCAAGGCAGACATTTCCGAGGTCGGCGAAGCCTGGAGCGACGGCCGTATCGTGAAGGCCCTCGACACCAGCCTCGCGACCGTCCACAGGGTTCGCCAGTGTCTGGTTGAGGAGGGGCTCGACGTAGCGCTCGCCCGTAAGCCCCGCGCGAGACCGTCGATCCTGCGGATCTTCGACGGCGAAAAGGAAGCCAGACTGATCACGCTGGCCTGCTCCAAGCCTCCGGCCGGGCACGCGAAATGGTCGCTGCGCCTGCTGGAACAGCAGGTCGTGGAACTGGGGATCGTCGCCAAGGCCAGTGACAACACGATCGGGCGGACGCTAAAAAAAACCTTCTCAAACCGCACCTGAAGCAACGGTGGGTCATTCCGCCGTCGGCCAACGCGGCGTTCGTGGCCGCGATGGAAGAGGTGCTGGAGGTTTACACGAGGCCGCGTGATACAGCCCGGCCCTTGGTTTGTCTTGACGAGACCTCGAAACAACTGATCCGGGAAACTCGCGCGCCGTTGCCGATGAAGCGTGGTCAGCCGAGGCGCGTCGATTATGAGGTACGAACGCAACGGCACCGCCAATCTGTTCATGCTGTTCGCGCCGCTGGAAGGTTGGCGGCATGTCGAGGTGACGGATCGCCATGCCGCCGCCGATTATGCCGCCATGCTTCGCGACCTGTCGGACCGATATTTCCCCTCAGCAAACAAGATCGTTCTGGTGCAGGACAATCTCAGCACCCATACCGCGGCGTCGCTGTACGCCGCCTTCGCACCGGCCGAGGCGCGCCGTCTCGCCGAGCGGTTCGAGTGGCACTACACGCCGAAGCACGGCAGTTGGCTGAACATGGCGGAGTCAGAACTCGGCGTTCTGTCATCGCAATGTCTGGATCGACGGATCGAGGACAAAGGCAGCCTTGTCGAGGAAGTCGCCGCCTGGCGTGAACATCGAAACAAACATCACGCCAAGGCCAACTGGCAGTTCACCAATGAGCATGCCCGGATAAAACTCAGACGACTCTACCCGTCACTTTGAATGACTCGGGCGACTAGCTCTCTGCGCCTCCCCACGGAGGAAGGAGGCTCAGAACCCCGCCACGATCGCCACATCGCCAAACGCCTCGCGCTTCGTGCCGCCCGGCACCGAACGCAACTGGCCGGGCGTGGCCTGGCCAGACGCGGCGCGGTGCCGAGAGAAGGATTCAACACGGAGTGCACGAAGAACCACGGAGCACCACGGAGAAGACGAATGCTCTTCGCGAACCGCCAAAATCTTATCTCCGTGGTCCTCCGTGGTTCTTCGTGCACTCCGTGTTGAGAATCTTGCACGATCGCCCCAGGCACTGGCCCGGCCGATCTCCCCCAGCCAGCTCCGCATTTCCGAAATGCGATCGCCCCGGTCATGGCCGGGTCAGGCCCGCCATAACGGAAAGAACCAACGCGCGCATGAGTTTGCGCATTGGGCTATTGGTATTACTTGCCCTTCCCCATGCCCCACCGCGCGTCCCCCATGCTGGCAACCAGGCCATCTCCCCCACCACCGCCCCACCCCAGTCTCCTCGCCCCAAAATCCCACCCAAAGGGCAATGAGACATCCGTGAGACTCCCGCCCTCCCCCGCGTCGCCCAACTCCGTGCTATCCTCCCCCACACGGAGAGGAACGCACCAATGGACTTCGGCATCGGCATCGCCACATCGCACGACTCCTGGAAACTCGCCCAGCGCGCCGAGGAGCTCGGCTTCACCCACGCCTGGTTCTTCGACACCCAGATGATCACCGCGGACCCCTTCGTCGCCATGGGCGCCGCGGCGCTGAAGACCAACCGGATCCGCCTCGGCACCGGCGTGCTGGTCCCCTCCAACCGCATCGCCGCCGTCACCGCCAACGCCTTCGCCACCCTGAACGCCATGGCCCCCGGCCGCATCGACTTCGGCGTCGGCACCGGCTTCTCCGCCCGCCGTGCCATGGGCCTCGGTGCGATGAAGCTCGCCGACATGGAGGAATACATCCGCGTCGTCTACGCCCTCCTGAACAACGAAACCCTGGAAACCACCATCGAGGGCAAGCGCAAGAAGATCCGCTTCCTCAATCCAGATTTCGGCCTGATCAACACGAGCGATCCGATCCGCCTGCACGTCTCCGCCTACGGCCCAAGATCGCAGGCGCTCACCGCCAAACTGAACGCTGGATGGAAGAGCTTCATTTCCGATGTCCCCGGCGCCCTGACCGCCCTCGACAGCATGCAGCAAAGCTGGCGCGATGCTGGCCGCAACCCCGGCGACCTCTACGCCACCGCGTGGACCTGCGGGTGCGTGTTACAAGTTGGTGAACCCGCCGACAGTCCGCGCGCCGTTGCCCAGGCCGGACCGCGCGCCGCCGTGCTGCTGCACCGTGCGGCCGATCTCGATATGGAAGGCTGGCAGAACACATCGCCTGTCCCAGACTCCGTGAAGCAACAGATCGATGGCTACGTTGCAATGGCGCGTGGCTTCGAACCGCATGACGCGCGCTATCTGAACAATCACCGCGGCCACTTCATTTTTCTCAAGCCAGAAGAACAGAAATTCATAACCGCCGAGTTGATTCGCCGTACTACCTTCACCGCCACAGAGCAGGAACTGAAGCAGCGCATCGAGGCATTGCGTGACGCAGGCTGGAGTCAACTCGTCATTCCGATCACGCCCGGCCAGGAGCAAGCCATCGAGGATTGGGCCCGCATCAAGCGCGCATTCGATTAAGAATTTCGCCCGCTCCGAGTGCCGCTATGAACGCGGCGCAATCTTGGGTATTCTGTTGCTTCAGACATAGCCGACTACAGAGGACAGGACTCCCTTGCGCCCACCCAGGAATAATGATCGCCAGCGGCCGCCGCGCCGTCGCGGCTTTGACGACGACAACTTCTACGACAACGCGCCCTCGGGGCCGCCGTCGTTTCCCTCCTTCATGGCCGCCGCCGGTCCTGAAGCGCAGGCAACCGTGAAATGGTTCAACGGTGAAAAAGGCTACGGTTTCGTCGCCCTGAGCGATGGCTCAGGCGACGTGTTCCTGCACGTGAACGCGTTGCAGGCGGCCGGCGTCCAGACCGTCAGCCCCGGTGCGACGCTGCGCATTCGCGTCGGCCAAGGCCAAAAAGGCCGCCAGGTGGATCAGGTGGTCTCGGTTGACGAGAGCACCGCCTCCGCCTCGCCGCCGCGCCGGCCGGGCGGCGGCGGAGGCGGCGGCGGCTTCCAATCGCGTCCGCCTCGCTCGGATGGCCCGCGCCGGCAAGTCGACCTCAGCACCGCCGTCGATATGGTCGGCACGGTGAAGTGGTACAACCCGGACAAGGGGTTCGGCTTCATCACGCCCCAGTCAGGCGGCAAGGACGTGTTCATTCACGCCACCGTCCTGGAGCGCGCTGGGCTTGGCCCATTGCAGGAGGGACAAACCGTCCGGATGGGTGTCGTCCAGGGCGCCAAGGGACCCGAAGCAGGTACGATCAGTCTGGAGTGACCGTAACGCTCGCGGGCTCTTCGATCGCATCCATCTGGCGGCTCGCGTAGCGCCACGTCCAGGCCACCATCAGGCCAATGCAGCCGAGTGACATCGCCTCGCTGATCGGCAGGAACGCCGCAATCGGCAGCAGCGGAATCAACATGAGGCGAAGGCTGCCTTCCGCAAGGAAGGCGCCCGCCCATACCGCTGTGATGTTGCGCATCAGGCGCCGATAGCGCGGTTCGGTTTCCCACAGCGTTTCCGCCTGCTGTTTGTCTTCGGGGCTTTGGCTGACCGCGGCCAGGTGGAACACCAACGGACGCCGTGCGAGCAGTGAACCGAGCAACAGCAGACTGAATATCGCGCTAAATACCGAGCCTTTTGCCAACGCCAGGAATGGGCTGGTGAAATACAACGCGGCCAGAATTGACGCGACCGTCGCTGCCAGCACGATCATGCCGATGGCCTGCACGCGGCGCTCGCGGATAAACCCGAAGATGATGGCGCCAACTGGAAACACCGCACCAGCCGCAAGTGCCTTTACCGTCGGCACACCTTCATAGCTCAGCAGTAGATACGTCGCGTATGGCAGCCCGGCATTGATGACAATATCGCGAATCAGGCGACTGCGATCGCTCATGTCGCCGTCAGCGTCTCGAACACATCCCCCGAAGGCGGCAGCCCGAGAATATGCCGCCGATGCCACAGCGCGTAGAACAGCAGCTTCCAGCAGGCGAAGCCGTGCCGCCAGCGACGGATGCCACCGAACAGCGAGCGCACTTTGGCAGGGTCCGCGATCTCGACGATGCCCGGCTGTGCCGCCACCAGCGGCCCCAGCCGCGTCCCCTGCCCCTTGATCCATTCACCCACGGGCACGGTAAACCCCTGCTTCGGCGCGAACGGCCGTGCGACCGGCAGGTGCTTCTCCAGCCATTTGCGCAGAATCCACTTGCCGAGCCCATCGCGCAGCTTCATCGCATCCGGCAGCCGGAACGCCGCGTTCGCGACACCAGGATCCAGAAACGGTGTGCGTCCTTCCACGGCATGCGCCATCAGGCACCGATCCAGCTTCAGCAGTAGATCGTGCGGCAGCCAATCGGTCATGTCCGTGGCCTGCGCTGCCGCCAGACGCGATCGGCCACCCTCCGTTGATCCGCTTTCCGCCGCAGCAATCCCATCGCGCCAGGCCGTCGGCCGGGTACGCAGGACATCCACACGATCGAAGCTGCCGCGGGCCCACATCGCGCGCCCGCCGCGCCACCATGGCTTCATCGCGCTCTGATAGCGGGGATATCCGGCGAAAATCTCGTCGCCCCCTTCGCCGCTCAGCACCACTTTCACGTCCTGCCGAGCCCGCCGAGCCAGGAACCACGTCGGAATGATTGCATAATCCGCGGCCGGATCGTCCATGCACGCAACGATCTCCGGCAGATGTTGCCAGACCATCGTCTCATCGATCTCTATGGTCTCGTGCTTCGCGCCCAGCGCCTTGGCCACTGTTGCCGCATGTTCACGCTCATCGGCCGCACCAGGCGCATCGAACCCCGCAGTGAATGCCAGTACCGGCTGGCTGTTCAGCCGAGCCATCAGCGCAAGCAACGTCGAACTGTCGATCCCACCCGAAAGGAACATCCCATACGGCACGTCGCTGCGCTGATGCAGATCGACGCTTTCCTCCAGCGCGCGATCCAGCCGTTCCAGCGCCGCATCCTCATCGATATTTTCCGGCCCACCTTCCGGCACATGCGATATGCGCCGTCGATCCAACACGTGCCCCTCGGCACAGGTCAGCGTCTCGCCGGGCAGCAGCCGCTGAATGCCGTCGAATATCGTCTCTGTGCCGGTGGTGAACTGCAGTTGCAGCAGTTCCTCGCGCGCCGCGGGACGCACCTTCCGCGCCACAAGTCCAGCCTCCAGAAGTGCCTGCGGCTCCGAAGCAAATGCCAATCCGCCATCGATCTGCGCCAGATAGAGCGGCTTGATCCCGAACGGATCGCGCGTCAGCGTCACCGTGCGCTGCGCCCGTTCATGGATCGCGACCGCATACATGCCACGTAGGTGACGGGCGTAGTCCGCGCCCTCGCGTAGCCACAGATGCAGCGGAGGCTCGCAGTCACTGTTGGTGGTGAATTTCACGTCGGGCATCGCGACGCGCAGTTCGCGGTAGTTATAGATCTCGCCGTTGCAGATTAACGTGGCGGGACCCGCAAAGAACGGCTGGTCACCGGTCACCAGATCGATAATCGACAGCCGGTTGTGGACCAATGCCACGCGCCCGACCACCGCGTGCCCAGTACCGTCAGGGCCGCGATGATGCAGGCTGTCGATCAGCCGAGCCAAAGTGGTCGGGTCCGGCGGTGGCGCGCCACTCGACAGAATCAGTCCGGCAATTCCGCACATCTAACCCGCAACCTCCAACAACAAATTCTCCAGCGCAGCCGATTGCACGCGAGCATTGAGCCGCTCCGAGGCAAACGAGAAGGCTGCTCGCCCCAGGGCATGCCGCAATTCCCACTCAGATGCCAGCCGCCGCATCGCTCCAGCCAGGGCGAGAGCATCACGCGGCGGCACCAACAGTCCCGTTTTCTCATGCTCGACCGCCTCGGCGATGCCCCCCTCCGCGGAGCCAATAACCGGACAAGCTTGCGCCATTGCTTCGGGAATCACGCTCGGCAACCCCTCGGCATCGCCGTCCGGTGCCACGACGCTGGGAACCAGCAGCGCCCATGCCTCAGCCATCCGGCGCGCCACCGCCTCGGGCGACAGCCAGCCAGCCAGTTCCACCGAACCTGTATCGCGTGCGGCGGCTTCCAGCACTGGCCGCAGCGGGCCATCTCCGACACAAACGATGCGAATGGATGTGCCGCTGGCATGCAGATGACGAATTGCGGCAGCCAGAGTCTCGATCCCCTTCTTCGGCACGAAGCGGCCTACAAAGAGGAAACTCCCCGCGCCGGCCGGCGGCGCCGGAGCGTGGTGCGGCAGCTCCACGCCGATTGGCAGCACGGTGAGCTTGCTGTCTGGCACATCGTGCGCCGAGGCCAGCTCGGCCACTGCCTGCGACACGCAAACAAAGCGGGCCGCAGCCGCGACCACCGACGGCCAGCGCCGCGCTTGAACAGTATGCCGCCAGTTGCGGGTCTTGCTCACATCTCCCCCATGCAACGTCACGACGAGTCGCTTCCCGAGCGCATGGGCAAGGGGCAGAGCCAATGCACCTCCGCGGGCAAACTGGGCATGGATGACATTGGCAGTTGTACCGATATTCAGCCGCGGCACTCGACCGAAATGGCGAAACAGCAGTCGCTCGACGGCACCAACGGGGGTTCCATCGCCTAAGCGCAGGACGGTGCCGCCAAGCGCCGATGCGTCAGCCATTACATGCCGGCCGACCCACACAGGCGTTAACCGCGCGAACCCCAGGTACTGACGGCGCAGGAACTGAATCTCGGATGGCGATCCGATACGATCGCGATAAACCAGCAGGGGAAGACCAGGAACCTGGTCCGCGTGCGCATCGTGCAACGAGGTGACACTCATACCTGGGCCGATTGTGTAGCCGCAGGCTCGTCCCAAGCGCCAGCCTCCTTGCGGATTGGACCCGCAACGCCCACTCTCCCCGTTATGGCTCGATTGGCCGCATTGCCCGATCGGGGCGTGATCGAACTGACCGGGGAAGATCGCGTGACCTTCCTGCAAGGCTTGGTGTCCAACGACGTGGCCCAGGCCGCGCCCGGTGCAGCGATCTGGACAGCGTTGCTGAGCCCCCAGGGCAAGTACCTGGCCGACTTCTTCATTTTTGCGCAACCGGACCGCCTGCTGCTGGATTGCGAACGCACCCAGGTCGCGATGCTCACGCAACGCCTGTCGCGGTTTCGTCTCCGCTCCAAAGTGACATTGCGGGCCGCCGAGGAATACCACGTTCATGCTGCATGGGATGGAACGCCCGCCTTGGATGCCTTGTCGGCCCCCGACCCACGCCTATCCGACGCCGGATGGCGGCTGCTGTCCAGCACTCCGCTGCCCACCACAGCTCTCGCGGTCGACTGGGATCGGCACCGCATTGCTCTTGGCTTGCCAGACGGCACACGCGACCTGGAGCCCGAGAAGACCGTCCTGCTGGAGGCCGGCTTCGATGAGCTGAACGGGGTCTCCTGGACCAAAGGCTGCTACATGGGCCAGGAGCTTACGGCACGAACCAAATACCGAGGCTTGGTCAAGCGTCGCCTCGTCCCCGTAATGATCACAGGCGACCTGCCGACACCCGGAACATCCGTGACGCGCAACGGAACGGAGGTCGGCACCATGCGCTCGGGACGTGATCAGGTTGGTCTCGCCGTGCTCCGCATCGAGGCGCTGCACGACAAGCTGGCGTGCAACAGCGCAACACTGATCCCAAAAATTCCTACCTGGATGTCTCTGCCCGAGCTTACCTTGCAAACCGCTAACAACTGATACGACGGCGCGGGCACACGGTACCAAATCGCTCCCAGCGATACATCAGTCTTCAACATCATTGAGCACAGCGTGAAGATTCCGATCCTCCGATCGCAATTCACTGTGTCCGAATGGCAGCGGGACGAGGCTATGTTGCCCCGACAGCAGCCTACCGTTATAGGTTTCGAAACGATCGTCTTTCGCTTATAAGCCCCGTCTTGAACCTTTTGTTAAGACAGTGAATGATCGAATTGCTCGCCAATACTGTTGCCGGGCTCTTTCGCCCACGGGAAGGTTGATGTGGACAGACTGACGAGCATGACTGTGTTTGCCAGAGTTGCCAGCTCCAGGAGCTTTTCCGGCGCTGCCCGCGAACTCGGCATATCGCAGGCGACCGCCAGTAAACATGTGCAGACGCTGGAATGCTGGCTTGGCACTCGGTTGTTGCACCGCACCACACGGCGCGTGGCCCTGACAGAAGCCGGCGAGAGCTTCTTCGTTCAATGTGCGCGTATATTGGAGGACATGGAGGCGGCACGTTCCGCCGCCAAGCCAGAGGCCTCCGTTCGCGGCAGCATGCGGATCACCGCTCCGGTTGTGTTTGGCAGCACTCGCCTCGGACCACTTGTCGTGGACTTCCTCCACCTGCACCCTGAGCTTTCGCTGAATGTCGAATTATCGGATCGCTCGGTTGATCTGGTCGAAGAGGGTTATGACCTGGCGATCCGGACAGCGCCGACAAATGTCAGCGGCCTCGTGGCCTGGCGATTGATGCCGCTCGATTACCTGGTATGCGCCGCGCCGTCGTATCTCGAGCGACATGGAACGCCAGCGGAACCAGCCGACTTGAGCAACCATCATTGTATCACCGGGACCGAGAGCTTCGCGCCTGCCTGGACCTTTCACGGACCACAGGGCGACACCGAGGTCCCAATATACGGCCGCTTGCAAGTGAACAACGCACTGCTACGACGCGCCACCGCCCGCGCCGGTGCAGGCGTTCTTCTATGTGCGGAATATCTGGTGGCCGACGACCTAAGCAACGGGCGCCTCGTGCGCCTGTTACCCGATCAGAAGCCCGCCGGCGGCACGCTGCACGCGGTAAGCCCTTCCTATCGAGCCAGTTCCCCCAAGGTACGAAGCCTGGTCAACCATCTTACCACACAGCTTGGCCCTCAGAACTGATCTGGTCCGACTCCCAAACGCCTGCTAACCGTCGCGCGTGCCAAACTTCGTGCTCGAGAAGCGTGCCGGTGGACGGGTTGCCGGCGTCGATGAGGTGGGCAGAGGCCCACTCGCCGGCCCCGTGGTCGCGGCCGCCGTGGTATTTCCCACTGGCGTGCCGCGCCGGCTCGCAAGTTTGCTCGACGACTCCAAGAAGCTCTCAGCCGAGCAGCGCCAGACCGCGTTCGAGGCCCTGCGCGCCTCGGGCCGTGCCGAGATCGGCGTCGGAGCCGCCTCGGTCGGGGAAATCCACCGGCTCAACATCCTGCGCGCGGCTCTCCTGGCGATGTGCCGAGCCGTATCCCGCCTGCCCTCGCCGCCCGACATGGTCCTGGTGGATGGCAACCAACCGCCCCCCCTGAACTGTGCCATCCAATGCGTGGTGGGCGGCGATGGCCGATCGCTGTCGATTGCCGCCGCCTCGATCGTCGCCAAAGTGCTGCGCGATCGCGCCATGACCCGTCTCTCCATGCGCTTCCCCGATTATGGCTGGCATACCAATGTCGGCTACGCCACGGAGTTCCACGTCGCCGCACTCCGCCGCCTCGGCCCCACACGCCACCATCGGCCAAGCTTTGGGACCGTGGGGCAATTGACGCTCGATCTGCTGGAGGAGGCAGCCGCAAGACCCGATTGACGCGGCTTCGGGGCGCCCGTCACGATGGCGCAGCCATTTTCCCGCCCGGGAGCCACGTGGAAGTCGTCCGCGAACTGCCGCTCGATCAGAGTCATGCTGGGGGACTGCGTGCAGCTTATGCGCATGCTGCCGCCAGCCTCGGTTCATTGCGTGTTCGCGGATCCGCCCGTACAACCTGCAGCTCCGCGGAGAGCTGCGCCGTCCCGACGACAGCCTGGTCGATGGCGTGGACGAGGACTGGGATCGCTTTTCCGACTTCGCCTCCTACGACGCCTTCACCCGCGAGTGGCTAACCGAATGCCGCCGCCTGCTGCGCAAGGACGGCACGCTCTGGGTCATCGGCGCCTACCACAACATCTTCCGCATCGGCGCGATCCTCCAGGACCTCGGCTTCTGGGTGCTGAACGACGTGATCTGGCGCAAGGCCAACCCAATGCCGAACTTCCGCGGCCGGCGGTTCACCAATGCCCACGAGACGCTGATCTGGGCCGCTCGTGGCCGCGATTCGCGCTACCGATTCAATTACGCGGCCATGAAGGCGCTGAATGACGACATCCAGATGCGCAGCGACTGGTGGATCCCGCTATGCACCGGCGCGGAACGGCTACGCAACCAGCACGGCCTGAAGTTGCATCCGACCCAGAAGCCCGAAGCGCTGCTGCACCGTGTCCTGCTCGCTTCCACTTCACCCGGCGACATTATCCTCGACCCATTCGTCGGCACCGGCACCACCGCTGCCGTGGCAAAGCGTCTGCATCGGCACTTCATCGGCATCGAGCGCCATCCCGCATACGCCGAGGCCGCGATCGGCCGCGTCCGCGCCACCAAGCCCGCGCCGGATGACGGCCTCTCCGGCGCCATATCGAAACGAGACGCGCCACGTGTGCCTTTCGGCAGCGTGGTCGAACGCGGCCTGCTGCCGCCCGGGACCAAGCTGTTCGACCGCATGCGCCGGGTCAGTGCCGTGGTCGCCGCCGACGGCACAATCGTCGCGGGATCGGTGCGTGGCTCGATCCATAAAGTCGGTGCGGCAGTGCAGAACGCCCCTGCCTGCAACGGCTGGACTTTTTGGCACTTCGAGCGCGACGGACGCCTGGTCGCGTTGGATGTGCTGCGGGAGACGGCTGTCGAGGAATAGCGCAATAGCGCACTACCGGTACCACCGTCATGGCGTGGCCATGTCCTAGGGCTTGACCCGAGGATTGGCCACGCCGTCCACGGCTTTCTTACGTCCGCACCAGTTTCAGCACCCGATGATGCTCTGAATCACCAACATAGACGGCGCCATCCGCGCCAACCACAGCCCCATGTGGCCGCGCCAGATCAGTGAATATCGTCGTCACAATCCAGCTCCGCGCATCGATCAGCCTGACCGCATTGTTCTCCGTATCTACGATGAACACGTTGCCTGCCGGATCGATCGCCATTTCCTTCGGCGCATCGAACACCGCGTGGCGTGCATCGTTTCCATCGCCCGCATAACCCCGAGCGCCCGTCCCGGCGATCGTCTCGATGATCCCGTCGCGCACGCGCCGCAGGCTGCTGCCCTGCCGCTCCAGTATATACAGCAAATCATCCGGCGTCAGCACGACGGCCCTCGCACCAAACACACCCGCCGCAGTGGCCGAACCTCCATCCCCATCATGCTTCGCTTCGCCAGTACCCGCGAACGTGCTGATCGCACCTGACGCCAGATCCACCACCTGCACGCGGTGATCGGCAACGTCTGCAATGAACAGCCGGCGATGCTCGCGATCCAGCGCCAGTCCATTCGGTTCCACCAACACGGCCAACGTTGACATAACCCCCGTCGCACCATCGATCCGCCGGACCCGCTTGTTCAGCCGATCCGCCACGTAGATGTTGCCCGAGCGATCGATGACGATGCCATATGGCTGGTTCATTTGCGCCGTGGTCGCCGGCCCGCCATCACCCGCCAACCCGGCTTCACCAGTACCCGGCAATTGTCGAAATGATCCCCGACCGCGCATCGATCCGCCGGATGCGGTGATTATAGGTATCGGAAAAACACAGGTTCCCAGCAGGGTCGAACGCAAGGTCGAATGGGTTGTTCAGCAGCGCCTGCGTCGCCGATCCACCATCGCCCGCGTAGCCTTGCTCACCCGTCCCCGCCACCGTGCTCATTGTCCAAGCCATCGTCCAATCCCTCCCGCAATGGCCACCATGGTTGTCGAAACCCGCCTGTCAAGCTTAAGATCAGCGCAACTTGCCGGAGGACGCGAACGATGGATATGCAGGTAGACCGTGCCACAAGTACGCTTTATGCCAAGCTGGAAGAGCGCGTCATGGCGCGCGACCAGATTGGCGCCAGCAATGTCTACTACGATCTCGTCCGCGCCGGCCGGCCACTGAACGAAATCGTCGCCGAAGGCGTTCGCATCCACGCACCTTACACGCACGTGCCATATCACGAGCGCATCGACGACGGCTATCCGAACTTCGTCAACAACGACCACTGCTTGCTGAGCGCTCGCGCGACAGTGAATCTCACGAAGATGGTGCCGGAACGTCTGGCCATGCTGCCGATGGCACAGACCATTTGGTACATGCCAAGCGGCCTCGATATCTGGAACCAGAAGATCGACAAGGCGCCCGGCCACTACACCAGGATGCGCGGCAATCTCGGTGTCACGGAAAAGCCGCCCGCGCCTGTCGTGTATTGGCCCGACCAGGAGCCGATCCACCAGGAAGGCCCGCTGAAGGAGCGTCTGTCCAACTGGATGACACTGGTGCACCGCGGACAGGTCGTCGATGCCTATCGCACATTCCTGGGCCTGATGGAGGACGTGCCAAACCGCAAGGCGGTGCTGGCTGAACTCGTGTTCGCCGGCCTGATCGACGTGCAGGATCGCATGCTGTTCAACCGCTCCTACACGACCGGTCACAAGGCCTATCGCGCGCGCTCCACAGTTGAGATCGGCAACGCGATCGGTTGGGACGATCCCGCCGCACATCACGTGCTGTACGCCGGCGCGCTGGACATCGCAGTAGGCCCACGCTGGTACTCGACCTACGAGATGGCCTGCAACCTGGTCAAAATGAACATCGAGGGCGAGGCGCTGCACGCCGTCCCTTACGGTGGCGTCAGCGAAGCCGAGCTCGCCGTTCTGCGCGACAACAAGGAGGCGCTGAACCAAGAAGAATCCGCGGGCCTGATCGACGCGATCATCCGCGGCCACGAGCCCGACAACCTGCACTACGTCACGAAGCTGCTGAAATCCGGCAAGGCTCCGCGGCGCATTCTCGACGTGATGCAGATCGCGGCGGCCCAGGTGGTGATGGAAACGACCGGCCCGAATAATTTCTCGATGCCGCATCATTGCTATGAGTACTGCAACACGCTCGCCTGGTTCTATGACAACTTCGACCACCCGCGTCGTTTGCGGCTGATCTATCTGCTCGCCTCTTTCCTGAACCACGTCGCGGAGCATCAGAAAGGGATTGGCGACTTACAGCCAGTCGCGATCCAGAAACCGAGCGGCGCGGACAAGCTGACCGCAGGCCAATTGCTTGAGCGGGTCGATACGGCCGTATGTGCGCTGAACGGACCGGAGAGCCTCGCCTGGACGCAGGCTTATCTGGACAACGTCGGCGATCGCAAGCCGCTGGTCGAGCGGATCGCGCTGGCCGCGACGAAGCTGGGCAACGATCCGCATAACCAGGAAATCGCCCAGTGCATGCTGATGGATTTCGGCACCAACCGGCATCCCCAGCGTGACAAGCTGTTGCTCGCCGCCGCCTATCACACCGCCATGCACCGCAAGTATGGCGATCCGCTGGAACCGGCGCGCCGCTTCGGTGATGCGATGGGGGTTGCGTTGCAGTGACGACTACGATCCGCCCAACCGACCCGACCGCGCGTCCGTTCTTTGCCGGCGAAGTCTCCGGTATCGACATCACCCAGCCATTATCGCATGCCGACGTCGCAGCGATCTCGGCCGGCATGGACCACTACGGAGTGCTGGTCTTCCACGACCAGCACTTCACCGACGAGGCGCAGCTTGCATTCAGCCGCAACTTCGGCGGCCTGGAGCAAGCAACCGGCGACATCGCCCAAGGCTCGGAACGCCGCCTTTCGATGGATGTCAACGACATCTCCAACCTCGACAAGAACAACCAGCTCCTGGCACGCGACGACCGCCGCCGTCTGTTCGGACTTGGCAATCGACTGTGGCACTCCGACAGCTCATTTAAGGCGGTGCCGGCCAAATACTCGCTGTTATCGGCGCGGCGTATTCCCTCTGCCGGTGGCAACACCGAATTCGCCGACATGCGCGCCGCCTATGATGCACTGGACGACGAGACCAAGGCCGAGTGCGAGCAACTGATCTGCGAGCACAGTCAGTTATTCTCGCGCGCCATCCTTGGCTTTGCCGACTTCACGGATGACGAACGCCGCAAGTTCGCGCCGGTGCGTCAGCGCCTGGTGCGTCGCCACCCTGTCACCGGCCGCAAGTCGCTGTACCTTGCGTCACATGCCGGTGCGATCCTCGGGTGGCCTGTCCCGGAAGCGCGCGCCTTCCTCCGTGACCTGACAGATCACGCGACCCAGCGCCAATTCGTATATTCGCATGCCTGGAAGCAATGGGACCTGGTGATGTGGGACAACCGCGTCACCATGCATCGCGCCCGCCCGTTCGATAACAGCGAGGTTCGCGACATGCATCGCACCACGGTCGCCTGCGAGCTGTCCACAATGGATCAGGCCGCCTAACTTGGCCTAACCTCCCTCTCCGCCCCCTTCTTGGGGGCGGAGAGGGTAGGGTGAGGTGGGGGCTTACTGCGCCGCTACACCAACCGTATCGACCGCCTCGTAAGGGAACCGCTTCACCTTATCCATATTGATCCCCTCGATCCGCAGCAGCCGCGTCGAGTTCTCGCGCCGCGGCGAGTGCAGCACGCCAATATCGTAAAGATACGCATCACCCGGCTTCATCGTGTAATCGCGAATATGCTTCGCCTTGCCCGGCTGCCCTTCGGCCGGACGCGCCAGGCAATCCCAATCCGTCATGATCGTCTCGCCATAAGCCTGTCCGTAGATCGCCCACGAAGGCCCATGGTCGTGCGGCTTGCTGTTCTTCGCGCCAACATAGGCGTGCGCCAGGATGGTGAACCCAAGCTCGGGATCCTCGTACAGCACCTTGCGCTCCGGCGTGCCCTCCGGGATGTACTTCGCGACGAACTCCTTGTCCGTCAGCACATCCCCCACCAGGCCGCGGACAGCCTTCCGGCCCTCGCTGCCCGGCTTGCTCTTCAACGCGTCATGACACTTCGCGGCGAACTGTTCGAGCGTGTAACCCATTGCAGTCATCTCCTCATTCGCGTCTGTACGGATAGCAGTGTGCCCTATCGAGCGGTATGTCAAAATGTTCCGCCAATGTCTCGATCGCATCGGCATGCTGCTTGTAGGGATCGCTGTTGCCAGGCCCCACAATAATGCAGCCAAACGACCTGTCGCGCCGCCCACCCGGCGGCAGCATGGCCGTGACCAGAGGCGCCCCCTCGTCGTCCCGCAACGTCAGGAACAGCGGCATCTCGCGCTGGATGTGATCACCCTTGCCGATATCCTGCTCGATGTACACCGAGCTCAGCGGCTTGTAGCTGTCCGCCGCCTTCTCCCACTCGCGGCGAAAGTATTTTTCGACCGCGTGGCGCATCACCTCTGATTCCATCGTGGCCTCGCCCTCGCTGGCCAGCCGGAACCACGCCTTCTGACCGGGAGCGTCGCAGATGTACTCCATCGTCTTTATCCCTCCCGGCCTGGATTTAGCATCCGGGCGCAGCTTAGGATCAAGCGGGCCGACAATCAAACGGACTGGGGAAACGGATGACGAACATTTCAGGTGACGCGTTCGACTACGTCATTTTCGGAAGCGGTGCCGCCGGGTCCGTCCTCGCCAATCGCCTCACCGAACAGCCCGGCGCGACCGTCTGTGTGCTCGAGGCCGGCCCGCCCGATCGGCATCCCTACATCCACGTGCCGGCCGGCTTCATCAAGATGCTGTTCAATCCGGACTTCACCTGGCAGTTCAAGACCGAACCCTCCGAGGGCAGCGGTGGCCGCCCAATCCCCACTACGCAGGGACGCACCCTGGGTGGCTCAAGTTCCATCAACGGCATGATCTACAACCGAGGCCAGCGCGCCGATCTGGATAGCTGGGCGCAGCGCGGCAATCGCGGTTGGGGGTATGTCGATATGCTGCCCTACTACAAACGCACTGAACGCCGCCTCGGTGTGGCCGACGAACGCATCCATGGCCGCGAAGGCAACCTGCCGGTCACCGACATCGATTGGATCCATCCGATATGCGACGCGTTCATCGCAGGCGCCGTCGGTATGGGGATCCCGCGCTGCGTCGATTACAACAGCGGCGACAAGCAGGCCGGCGTCGGCTACTTCCAGCGCGCAATCCACCGAGGCTGGCGTCATTCGGCCGCCCGCGTGTTCCTGCATCCGGCCAAGGTGACCGGCCGTCTGGACATTCGCACCTACGCCCGCGCCGCCGCCGTGCTGTTCGAAGGCAAGCGTGCCATCGGCGTGCGCTACGTCCACGATCGCGACCGCACCGAGCACGTCGTGCGCGCGCGTCGCGAGGTAATCCTGTGCTGCGGCACCGCCAACACGGCCAGGCTGTTGCAGATCTCCGGCGTCGGGTCAGCAGCACTGCTGGATTCCATCGGTGTTCCAGTGGTGCACGAACTTCCAGGCGTGGGCGAGAACTTTCGCGACCACTACGCAGTGCGCGTGGTCGCACGTGTGCGCAACAGCACGACCATCAACGAGATGTCGCGCGGCATCGGTCTTGCAGGCCAGATCATGCGATGGGCGATGGGGCGGCCCAGCATCCTCGCGCTCAGCCCGTCGCTCGTGCACTGGTTCTGGAAGTCGGACGAGAGCATGGACCAGCCCGACATGCAGGGCGTGTTCAGTCCCGCCAGCTACAAGCAAGGCTTCGTTGGTCTGCTCGACGATTACCCAGGAATGACCTGCGGCGTTTGGCAGCATCGTCCCGAGAGCACTGGCTATGTCCGCGCACGCTCAGCCGATCCGTTCGACGATCCCATCATCCAGCCGAACTACCTGGCAAACTCGATGGATCGTCGCGTGCTGATTGCCGGCATGCGGCTGGCCCGCCGGCTGCTCCACACGTCCGAACTCGCCCACTACTTCCACAGCGACACGCTGCCCGGTCCCGAGGTGCAGAGCGACGACGAATTGCTGGACTATGCGAAGCAGTATGGTTCCACCGCCTATCACCTGATCGGCACAGCCCGCATGGGTCCTGCAACCGATCCCACCGCCGTCGTGGACGACCAACTGCGCGTCCACGGCATGCAGGCCCTGCGCGTGGCGGACGCATCGATCATGCCGAGCATGCCATCCGCCAACACCTACGCCACGACGATGATGATCGCCGAAAAGGCGTCCGACATGATCCGCGGCAGGCCACCGCTGGAGCCGGTGGAGGGAATCGCGGCCTGACGGACCAATTCTGCCACCCAGCAGCGGCAGGGGAGCGGCAGTCCCGATACCTCTGCGGCTTTTTGCGGCGGACTTATGCAACGGCTAAGCCCTTGTCCTGATTGGAGCGGCGTGGCACTGCAAAAATCTTAAATTTTGCAGCGCCCGGGCGCGTCATCCCCAGACCGCTTACTTGCGCGCCGCGGTTGGCTGCTAACACTGTTCACGTCGGCAACGAGCGATCCCTGATGCTGCACGGCTCCGTCTACAGCGTGCAAAAACCTTGATTTATTCGACCAATAGCGGATTGGACTCTATCGTAACCCCGAGTTGCAATTGGCCCCGACTGGCGCACATTTCTCTTTGCCTAAGCGGGTCAAAACGGGAGGGTGACGTGCCGTATGCAAGCAACGCGGGCATCCGAATTCACTATAAGGTCGAGGGCGCCGGTCCGGCCCTGGTCCTTCAGCATGGCTTCACGCACTGTCTCGAAAACTGGTTCGAGTGCGGCTATGTCGAGGCACTCCGGTCAAAATACCGGTTGATCCTGGTCGATGCGCGAGGCCATGGCGACAGCGACAAACCGCACGATGAAGCGTCCTATGCGCTGGACCGCCGAGTAGCCGACGTGACGGCCGTGCTTGACGCCCTTGGCATTGAGAAAGCCCATTTCTGGGGCTACTCGATGGGCGGCTATATCGGCTTCGGAATGGCAAGGCATGCGCCTCACAGGATCGATGCGTTGGTGATTGGTGGCCAGCATCCCTATGCGCGCGACCAGGCCGGTCTCCGGCAGTTGGTCCGCGCAGGGATTAACCAAGGTCGCGACACTCTTGTCGCTGCCTTCGAGAAAATGGCCGGGCCAATATCCTCAGCAGATGCGGCGCGCCTGCGCTCCGCCGATCTTGAAGCGTATTTGGCGGCGGCGCAGGACCGGGTCAGCATGGAGGACATGCTGGGGGCAATGTCGATGCCATGTTGCGTCTATGCCGGAGAGGCCGATCCGCTGTTCGCACAGGCGAAAATGGCAGCCGAACTCATCCCGAATGCACGCTTCTTTTCCCTGCCGGGGCTTTCGCATTTGCAGGCCTTCGTCGAGAGCAGCAGCGTGCTCCCACACGTCACGGAGTTTCTTGCCAATCGTCACTAGAACGCCAGCGGTATGCGAAACACCAGTGCGGCGTACAAGTTACAACTCGGCATCGAGCGTCCGCATGATGTTCGGCGCCCACAGGATCACCGGTCAGCACCCCGGCGTAGCAGCCGTTCCGCCTCTGAGACGATGCGCGTCACGATATCGCCCGCGGGCGGGATATCGTGGATCAAGGCGCAAGCTTCGCCAGCGATGACTCCAGCAATATCGAAATCGCCTCGGGCTCGTGCTTCCACGTACTCGCGGCCAATCTCTTCTGACCGCGCCTCGAGCTCGTCCTCATGGCCAAACCAACGCTCGAGGTGCGCGTTGCGCAGCAGTCGGCCCGTATACGGCGCCGGCCACCGATTGCGACGCGAGAGATCGAAGACGATCGACCGAACAGTCTGACCACCCGCCGCCTCGACGATGCGCCGCTTGGCCTCCGGGTGGCCATCCGCCTCCTGCGAGGCGTAGAAGCGGGTACCCATCAACACGCCCTCAGCGCCCAGCATCATCGCTGCGGCCAACCCACGGCCATCGGCGATCCCGCCCGCGGCGACGACAGGTGTCACGGGACAGGCATCCACCACCTGAGGCAACAGAGCGAAAAGCGGCTCACTCTGACCATGCCCACCTGCCTCGGTGCCCTGTGCGACAATGACATCAGCTCCAGCGTCCAAAGCTTCGCGTGCCTGCGCAACAGTCTGAACCTGACAGATCAGCCGCGCGCCGGCCGCGTGAATGGCGGGAGCAAACGGACGCGGATCGCCGAACGACAGCATCACGGCCGCGGGCTGACGGGCTAGCGTAGCATCCAGCACGCCGGGTTGCTTCGCCAGACTCCAGGTGATGAAGCCGCAGCCAATCCGGGAGTTGCCCGCGCGCGCCCATTCCTGCTCGATCCACTCGCCGTCGCCATAGCCGCCGCCGAGCATGCCGAGTCCGCCCGCCTGGCTGACCGCCCCGGCCAGTCTGCCACCGGAGACAAGGTCCATCGGCGCCAGTAAGACGGGGTGCTCGATCCCAAGCGTCTGTGTCAGGCGATTGCGAATGGCCACAACTGTCTCCAACGGTCATCCGGATTGTTGTTACGAGCCTGGTGGAAAATACGCATCCTCAAACTCATCCAGCATCGCTCGTAGCTCGCCGAGCATCGTTCGCATGAGCTTCTTCTGCGGCTGATCGCACAGCCCCTCTCCAACCAGTTCGCTCATTCTCTGATTCGCCTGTACCAGCAGCTTCAACGCTTTGCGTTCAATAAGATCGGTCATCTACGCACCTTCGGTATCGTCGTCTGTGGCTGGCTCATCGCTAGTAGCCGGAATCATTGAAGCATGCATCACGATCAACCGTCATTGCGAGGTGCGAACGCGACGAAGCAATCTAGCGGTCACTACGCAATCATCCCTGGATTGCCTCGTCGCTGCGCTCCACGGCAGGTCCAGCACGGTCGCGCCGCTTCCATAACGTAGTCTCACGTGGCTATGCTCCCGCTGTGCGGTCTCAGTCCATATCGGCCACTGTTGCTACAATTCAGCGAAAGGAAACGCACCATGGGCTTTGACTTCGCCCTCATGTCGCGCCCCATCGCTTTGGTCATAAGCATTGACTCCGCGGGCGCCGGCTAAACGTGGCGCCATATAGCTTCTTCGCTCCCGTGGCCATCGACCCACCGCTGCTTGCCCTCGGCGTGCTGCCGCATCCCGAAGGGCAACTGAAGGACACCGGATTGAACATCCTGGAAACCGGCGAACTGGTAGTCAATCTGGTTTCAGAGCGCATGTCAGAGGCAATGAACACCACCTGCATCGATGCTCCGCGTGGCGTTGACGAGGCCGCGCTCGCTGGCCTCGCGATGCGTCCTTCAGAGCGTGTGGCGTCCCCGCGCATTGCCAAGAGCCCGGTAACCTTTGAATGCAAACTACACCAGGCCATTGAGCCCGGCCCTAACCAGGTCATCCTGCTGGCATCCATCCTGCTTGTGCACGTTGCAAAATCAGCGATCGGGGCGAAGCCGCAAGACATAGACACGCCCGCACTCGATCTTATAGGTGGTATGCACGGCGCGCGCTGGTATACACGAACGTCTGATCGCTTCGCCATGGATCGACCAACCTGGGAAGAGTGGACCAGACGGCACGGCGGATGAGGAGGGGGAACCTCGAACTCAGGACACTAGAATGCCAGCCCCGTTCGGAACACCAGTGCTGCATAGAAGTACAACTCAGCATCCAGCGCCCGCATGATGTTCGGCGCCTTGCGGAACCCATGCTGCTCGCCGCTGAACAGCAGATACCCGACCGGAACGCCCTTGCTGCGCAGCGCTTCCACCATCACCTCGGTCTGGTTTGGCGGCACGACCTTGTCCTCATCGCCCTGGAAGAAGATCACCGGTCTGTCGAGCCGGTCGGCATAGTGCAGCGGCGAACGCTCGCGGTACAACTGCTCGTTGCCTGACAGCGGCGCGATCAACCAGTCCAGATAGCGCGACTTAAACTTGTGCGTGTCACGCGCCAGCGCAGCCACATCGCTGACCCCATAATGGCTGGCGCCGCCGGCAAACGCATTGCGCGTCAGCACCATCAGCGTGGTGTAGCCGCCCGCGCTGCCGCCCGTGATCACGATGCGATCCGCATCGACGCTGCCACGCGCCACCAGGAAACGCGCTGCGTTGATACAATCGTCCACATCGACCACGCCCCACTGCCCGCGCAACCGATCCCGGTACGCACGGCCGTAGCCGCTGCTGCCACCGTAATTCACGTCCAGCACGCCAATACCGCGGCTGGTCCAGTACTGCGTGCGCAGATCCAGAACCCCGGCCGAGAACGCCGTCGGACCGCCATGGCACTTCACCAGCAGCGGTGCTCGCGTACCTGCCTCGGCGAGGAAATCAGGATTGGTCGGCCGATAATAGAACGCGTGCGCGCTGCGCCCGTCTTCGGTGGGAAACGTGATGTGCTCAGGCGTCGAGAAATATCGGGCGATCTCCGGCTGGATCAACGACGAACGCCGCAGCACCTCCGCCTTGCCGCTGGCCAGATCAAGACGGACGATCGCGGCCACCTCATTCGGCGATGCCGCACGAAATACCGCTTCACCCTCTCGTGCATGCACGGAACCATAGTCGGTATACGGCAGATCAATCGGAACCAACGCCCGTGTCGCAGTATCAAGCTGCGCCAGGCGCGCCAGCCCATCCTCCCAGTAAGTGCAGACGATGCGATCACGTCCAGCGAACGCGTAGCTGGACAAACCGAACACCCAAGGCGGTTGCGCGAAATCCGCCTCGCGCGGACACAACGCTTCGCCAACGCCGCCGTTCAGCCGATACAAATTCCACCAGCCGCTTCGGTCCGAGATGAAATGCAGCGTGCCATCCGATGACCATTCAGGCTGCAGCACTGACTTGCCCGCGCCGCCGGCGATCATGCGTGCCGCGGCAAGGCTCCCGTCAGCCCCAACGTCCGCCAGCCACAACTCTGTTTCGACCCACGGCATGTTGGGATGCCGCCAGCTCAGCCAGGCAAGCTGCCGCCCATCCGGCGAAAGCCGCGGCGCCGCGTAGAAGTCGCTGCCGTCGGCGAGCACGCGGCCCGCGCCACCCGCCGCCAGTTCGACATCGACGATGGCGTTGACCACATCACCACCAACATGGCTCTCGCGCACGCCGATCCAGCGGCCACGTTGCGGATCGATGATGCCGTCCGCATAGCGGTGCACGCCGTCATCCGGCGTCAGGGGAACCGGCGCACTACCCGGCTCACACCGATACAGCCGCTGGTCCGCCATGTTGGAAAACCAGCTTACGACCTTGTGCACCACCGTTGCCCCGCCGCCATACTCGTGGACGCGCGAGCGGGCGTTGAACCCGGCCGGCGTCACATCCTCCGCAACGCCTCCAGGGCGCTGCCGCACCAGTACGCTGCGGCCCTGCTCCTGCGGGCGGCTTTCCACCCAATACACGTCGGCGCCGTCGAACCGGCAGCCCAGCAGCCCAATAGAGCCCGCAACGATCAGTTCAGACGTGATCGGCGATAGCCAGGAGCCATAAGGTCGCATCGTCGGCATCCGCGAATTCCCTTCCGCCTTGCTGGCCTATGGACTCACACATCTCGATCGCGGGGAAGAATCCCCTTTCCGCCCCCGCTTTGGGGGCGGAGAGGTAGGGTGAGGTGGGGGCAGACCGCGTGCCAAACCGGCGGAGATGCGCACTGATTTCCCAGCACAAAGCCCTTCCGGGATGTCGCCCCACCTCTCCTAACCTCTCCGCCCCCAGGGACGGAGAGGAATTTTCATCGCCGAGCAACCGACCGCAAGATGTGCCCATCCGGTAGCCTTGCAGGCTGCTCGTTCCCGCCCGAAACTCGCCTCCCGCACGTACAAGGAGCCTGGAGTGAGCGCCTCATTCAAGAGTACCGAACGTTATATCGCCACACGCGACCTGGAAGTGGCAGTCAATGCCTCCGTGACACTCCAGCGCCCCCTCCTCGTGAAGGGCGAACCAGGCACCGGCAAGACCGTCCTCGCGCACGAGGTCGCACAATCGCTCGGCCTCGATCTCATCGAGTGGCACATCAAGTCCACCACCAAGGCGCAGCAAGGTCTCTACGAGTACGACGCGGTCTCCCGCCTGCGAGACGGCCAGCTCGGCGATCCGCGCGTGCACGACATCGCCAACTACATCGTGCGCGGCAAGCTGTGGGAAGCGTTCGACGCGGACAAGCCCGTCGTCGTGCTGATCGATGAAGTGGACAAGGCCGACATCGAGTTCCCCAACGACCTGCTGCTCGAACTCGATCGGATGCGCTTCTTCGTCTACGAGACACGCCGGAACATCGAGGCAAAGCACCGCCCCATCGTCATCATCACCTCCAACAACGAGAAAGAGCTGCCCGACGCGTTCCTGCGCCGCTGCTTCTTCCACTACATCCGCTTCCCCGACCGCGAGACGATGGAGCGCATCGTCCAGACGCACTACCCCGATCTGCGCCACGATCTCGCGCGCGAGGCACTCAACGTCTTCTTCCAGATCCGCGAAGTCCCAGGCCTGAAGAAGAAGCCCAGCACTGCCGAACTGCTCGACTGGCTGAAGCTGCTGATGGTGGAGGACCTGCCCACCGAAGCGCTCCGCACCAACGAGAAGCACCTCGTCATCCCGCCGCTCTACGGTGCGCTGCTGAAGAACGAGCAGGACGTGCATCTGTTCGAGCGACTTGCCTTCCTGGCGCGCCGCGGCGCCTGATGTTCGCGCATCTTATCGAGGGCCTCCGTCAAGCCGGCCTGCCCACTTCAATCACCGAGTATCTGACCTTGCTCGGCGCTATGAAGGCCGGCGTCGCCGAATGGAGCGTTGACAACTTCTACTATCTGAGCCGCGCCACCTTGGTGAAGGACGAACGCTACCTCGATCGCTTCGACCGCGTATTCGCACAATGCTTCAAAGGTCTGGAAGCGCCCGAAGGCGTTCTGCCACGCGAACTCCCCGAGGAATGGCTGCGCAAGCTGGCGGAAAAGCTTTTGTCGCCTGAGGAGATGGCAAAGATCGCTGCCATCGGTGGCTTCGAAGCCCTGATGCAGCGTCTCGCGGAACTGCTGGCCGAGCAGAAAGGCCGCCATCAAGGCGGCTCCAAATGGATCGGCACCGCCGGCACATCGCCATTCGGAGCCTATGGCTACAACCCCGAAGGCGTGCGGATCGGCCAGCATGAATTGCGACACCGGCGTGCGGTGAAGGTCTGGGATCGGCGCGATTTCCGCGACCTCGACGACACGGTCGAGCAAGGCACGCGCAATCTGAAGCTCGCTCTACGCCGGCTGCGCCGTTTCGCGCGCCAGGGCGCGGCGACCGAGTTGGATCTGCCCGACACGATCCATTCCACCGCGAAGAATGCCGGCACGCTCGACCTGAAGCTGGTGCCCGAGCGCCACAACGCAGTGAAAGTGCTGCTCTTCCTCGATGTCGGCGGCTCAATGGACGATTTCGTCAAGCTATCCGAGGAACTCTTCTCCGCCGCACGCTCCGAGTTCAAGCATCTGGAATACTTCTACTTCCACAACTTCCCCTATGAGCGTGTCTGGAAGAACAACCGCCGCCGTCATGACGAGCGTATATCCACCTTCGAGGTCATGCGCACCTACGGCCCCGACTACAAGCTGATCTTCGTCGGCGACGCCGCGATGAGCCCGTACGAAATCACCATGCCCGGCGGCAGCGTCGAGCACATGAACGACGAACCAGGCCGCCTCTGGCTGGAGCGCCTGACTTCGCATTACCAGCACGCCGCGTGGCTCAATCCGACACCGCGTGCGAGCTGGGCGCACGTGCGCTCCATCGGCATGGCCAGCGAGCTGATGGAAGGCCGCATGTATCCGCTGACGGTCAACGGCATCGACGAAATGGCGCGGGAGTTGAGCCACTAGTACCCGCAGTCGTAAGAGCGTGAAGTCACCCGGCCCCATGTGGTGCGAAGCGACGAAGCAATCTCGAACAAATTGGGCAATCTTGCCGAGATTGCTTCGTCGCGTCGCTCCTCGCAATGACAGTCTCCGACGTATCGATCGAGGACCGCAGTTTGTGCCCAACTTCACTTCCGCGTAACGGCGGCTCAAGCTATTCTGAATACCCTTTGGTGGAGATTTTGCAGCATGGCGAAGCTCGTCTTCGGATTGTCGCAGTCCCTGGACGGCTACGTCGACCACCTGCAAATGCGGCCAGCACCCGCGCTCTTTCGTCACTTCGTAGAGCACGTGCGCGACCTGTCCGGCAGTGTGTATGGTCGCCGCACGTACGAGGTCATGCGTTATTGGGACGAAGACTGTCCTGACTGGAGCGCGGCGGAACGCGACTTCGCGGCGGCGTGGCGGCGCCAACCGAAGTGGGTCGTGTCGCGCTCGCTGAAGTCAGTCGGCCCCAACGCCATACTTGTCGATGATGACCTCGAGGCGGTGATACGCGGGCTGAAGGTTCAGCTCGTTGGAGAGATTGCAGTTGCCGGACCAGACCTGGCACGAAGCCTGACCGACCTTGGTCTTATTGATGAGTATCGACTCTACTTCCGCCCCTTCGTGCTTGGTCACGGAACGCCATTCTTCGCCGGCCCCCGGCCGCCGCTCCGCCTTGTGGCCAGCGATCCAATTGGCGAGGACGCGATTAGGTTGACGTACGTTCCGGCGTAATCATGCGAACTTGCCACCCAAGCCAGGTGTGTATAAATATGCTACACAATACACATTGCGGATGCATCATGCGGACCAACATCGACATTGACGACGACCTGATGGCGCGAGCACAGAAGGCGAGCGGTCTTGCCACCAAGAAGGCCGCCGTCGAGGAAGGCTTGCGCCTGCTGGTCCGGCTGAAGGAACAGGAGGAAATACTGAAGCTGGCGGGAAAAGTACCACTGGCAAGGGGATCTCGCCGCAAGCCGTGAGGGTCGCAACGCCCGGTGATAGTGGTCGACACCACGGTTTGGATCGATCACCTGAACGAGAGCCTCACGCCGCACGTGTCTCTGCTGCGCCATACTATCAGCGAGCATCTGGCATTGCTCGCTGTCGGCGATCTGGTCCTCTGCGAGGTCCTGCAGGGCCTCGCGACCGATCGTGAAGCGCAGGCCGTTGCCAGGGCATTGCGCCGATTTACTGTGGTGCCGATGGTGAACGAGAACTCTCGCGGTGCAAACCGCCGCCAACTACCGGACACTGCGCTCTCGCGGAGCCACGGTGCGAAAGACGATCGTTATGCTCATCGGTACATTTTGCATCGCGCACCGTCATGCTCTGCTGCACAGCGATCGTGACTACGATCCAATGGAGCAATACCTTGGATTGATCGTCGTTCATCCATAAGAACAGAAGGACGCCATGCCCAGACTGGAAGGCAAAGTCGCGCTGATCACCGGAGCCGGCACCGGCATCGGCCGAGCGACAGCGATCCTATTCGCCCGCGAAGGCGCTCGCGTCGCCATCGCCGAGATCGACGCCGCCGCCGGCGAGGAAACCGCGCATCTCGCCGGCAACAACACAATCGCCATCCGCACCGACGTCACCGACGAAGCCAGTGTCCAGGCCGCTGTTCGCACCACGGTTCAACAGTTCGGCGCGTTGCACGTGCTGCACAACAACGCTGGCGGCTCGACACCACACGACAACACGGTGATCAACGCGCCGCTCGAAGAATTCTGGCGCGTAATCCGTCTTGACCTGTTCGGCACATTCCTCGGCTGCCGCGTCGCCATTCCGGAAATCATCCGCGCCGGCGGCGGCTCGGTCATCAACATGTCATCAAACGTCGCATTGATGGGAATTGCCGGCCGCGACTGCTACACTGCGGCGAAAGGTGCCGTCTCGGCGATCACACGCTCAATGGCGGTCGAATTTGCCGCACAAAAAGTCAGGGTCAACGCCATCGCACCATCCGCCACCATGACCGAGCGCGTGCGCAAGCTGGTCGCCGGCAACGCTGCTCTGACCAAGCTGGCGGATTCCCACCTGCTAGGCCTGATCGAACCAACCGACATCGCCAACATGGCGGTGTTCCTTGCTTCCGATGAATCGCGCATGGTGACCGGTCAGGTCTATCCTGTGGACAGCGGCGTCACGATTTCCTGAGGAGACAGCCATGAAGATCAAGCGCGTGGAGCACATCGCCATCGCGGTGAACTCGCTGAACAAGTCGATGAACATGTTGCGCGACACCTTCGGCATTCCGCTGGAATACGAGGAACAGATCGGGGCAACGCGCCTCGCCATGCTTCCCGTGGGCGAAACCTACATCGAACTGCTCGAAAGCAAGGCGCCGGATTCCGGTGTGAACCAGTGGATTGCCGACAAAGGCGAAGGCCTGTTCCACATCTGCTTCGAAGTGGAAGACATCGACGGCGCCCTTGCCGAACTGAAGGCGAAAGGCGTGAAACTGCGCGACGAAAGCCCGCGCATCGGCCACGGCGGCGCCCGCATCGCCTTCATCGATCCCGTCTCCACCGGCAATGTCCTGATCGAGCTGGCGGAGCTACCCGCATGACCGGCTTCGCGCATCCCGAATACCTGGTCGAGACCGACTGGCTCGCCCAGCACCTGGACGATCCAAACCTGCTGGTATTCGACTGCACCACGCACCTGATCCCCGATCCGAAGATCACCTACCAGGTGCAACCCGGCCGCGAGGACTTCGAGACCGGCCACATTCCCAGCGCGCAATTCGTCGACATGCTGCGCGACGTCTCCGACACCTCGCAGAGCCTCCGCTTCATGCGCCAGACCCCCGACGAGTTTGCCGCTGCGATGCGCCGTTTCGGCGTCTACAACACCACGCGCGTCATCACCTACAGTACGGCAAATGTCTGGTGGGCGACGCGCCTCTGGTTCCTGCTCCATGAGTTCGGCCACGACAACGCCGCGGTGCTGAACGGTGGCTGGCAGAAATGGCAGCGCGAAGGCCGTCCCACCGAAACCGGTCCAGCGCGGTCCCGCTCTCCAGGCAACTTCACCGTCAGCAAGGTGCGCAATCTGATGGTCGGCAAGGATGAAGTGCTGCGTGCGATCGACAACGGCGCGATCTGCACTATCAACGCGTTGCAGCCGCAGCAGCATGCCGGCGCCGGAGGCAACAGCTATGGCCGCCCCGGCCGCATCGCCGGCAGTGTCAACGTGCCCGCCGCGCATCTGCTCGATCCGGAGACCAACACGTTCCTGCCACCCGACGAACTGCGCAAGCGCTTCGAAGCCGTCGGCGCCATGGATCGCCAGGTGATCAACTACTGTGGGGGCGGCATCGCTGCGAGCGCCGACGCACTCGCCCTGATCATGCTCGGCCACAACGACGTGAAGCTCTACGACGCGTCATTATCAGAATGGGCCAAGGATCCCTCTCTACCAATGGAAACCGCCGCCGCCTAAATCCCCTCTCCGCCCCAGGGGCGGAGAGGGTTAGGGTGAGGTGGGGGCCCATCCCACAGAACGAACGGGAGAACTCGCATGCTGCTTACCCTGAACGGACGCACTATTGCCTATGACCTGATCGGCCCTGAAACCGCGCCCGTCGTGTGCATGACGCACTCGCTCGCCAGCGACAGCGGCATGTGGGCCGAGCAGGTGCCTGCCGTGCTCCGTACCGGCTACCGTGTCCTTCGTATTGACATGCGTGGTCACGGTGGCAGCGCCCCCGTCGCCGGCGACTACACGATGAGCGAGCTCGCTCACGATGTCGCCGAAACACTGGAAGCACTCGGCATCCCACGCGTGCATTTCATCGGCCTGTCCATCGGCGGAATGCTCGGCCAGGCCTTCGCGCTGGAACACCACGGCAAGCTCGCCTCCGCAATGTGGTGCGACACGCTCCCGGCCAGCCCTGCCGGCGCATCCGAAGTCTGGCAGCAGCGCGTCGATACCGTGCGCAATGCCAACTCGCTCGCGCCCCTCGCCGGCCCCACGATCGAGCGCTGGCTCACCGACGCCGTAAAGACAACGCGGCCCAGCCGTTGGAAGCAGATCCGCGAGACCATCATCGGCACCACGCCCCAGGGCTACCTCGGCTGCGTCGCCGCCATCCGGAATTTCAGCTTTGTCGATCGGCTGTCGACGCTGCGCTTGCCGGTGCTGGTGGTCTGCGGCGCCGATGACACCGGCACGCCCCCCGCCGAGAACCAGCGCATAGCCAGCCTCATTCCCGGTGCCCGTTACGAACAGATCGCCAACGCTCGGCACTTCCCCAACGTCGAACACCCCGACACGTTCAACCGCATCATGGTGGATTGGCTGAACGCCCGCATGCGAGGATAAGGGAGGACAACATGCGTCTCGCCAACAAGGTCGGCATCGTCACCGCCGCCGCTTCCGGAATGGGCCGCGCCGGCGCAACACGCTTCGCAAAGGAAGGCGCGGCGGTCGCTGTGGTGGACATCGACGAAGCCGCTGCCAGCGCAGTTGCGAAGCAGATCACCGATGCCGGCGGCAAAGCGATCGCGCTCGCGGGCGATCTCCGCCAGGACACATTCGCCCGCGAGATCGTCCGCCGCACCGCCAATACATTCGGCGGATTGGACTTCGTCTGGAATCACGTCGGCCATCCCGGTCCAGCCGCAATCGAAGGCATCGACTGGAAGGACTTCGAGCTAGCCATGGACCTGAACCTTCGCACGGTACTGGTCACCACTGAGGCAGCCATTCCTGAACTTCGCGCCCGCGGCGGGGGCGCGCTACTTTACACGGCGTCCACCTCCGGTCTGGTCGGATCGCAATTCAGCCCCGTCTACAACATCGCCAAGTTCGGCGTCGTAGGCCTCGTCCACGGTCTGGCCAAGCGGTATGCACGCGAGAAAATCCGGGTGAACGCCGTGTGCCCAGGCCCGACCGACACGCCAATGCTGCGAGTGTTCGTCGCGCGACCCGACAGCCAATTGCCGCCCGGTGAAACGCCGGAAACCTTGGTGCTGAAACGCGGCGGCCAGGTGCCGATGGGCCGCCCCGCTCAGCCCGAGGAAATCGCCAACGCAGCGCTGTTCCTGATCTCGGACGAGGCGTCCTATATCACCGGTGTAGCACTACCGGTGGACGGCGGCGCGACCGCGTAACACCTACCGCATGTTATCCGCGGGTGGCCACAGATACGTCCCCCGTTGGGCATTGGCGATCGCTTCCGGGGACGGGTTGTTCACCCAGTTCGGATGGAAGTTGTCGTAGTAGCGATAGCCGACGGGTTGACCCGGCAGGGCCGCGAGCCCCGCGGGCGTAGGAGCTATTGCCGCGCAACCGCCAAGCAGCGCGGCCAGACCACAGACGACTGGAAACCCCGAGCGCATGATAAATCCCCGTCAGACCCGATGGGGTACTTGGTGCGTCGTCGCGAGCTTGCAACGCCCGGTGCAATGCCAGCGGTCTCTGAACCTGTCCCGCCCCTGATACGTCGTGGCCGGCCTTGAGCCAGCACCGCTACGAGCGCGTAACCATATAAGTGTAATCCTCCCGCACCCCGCCGCCGGCTCGCAGGCCTGACGGCATTGGAGGCCGCGTCGCATTCAGCTTGGCATGCGCGTCAAGCGCGGCTTGGTCGGTCCACAGTTCCAGCAGCGCGAGCTTGTCGGGGTTCAGCGCGCTCTGGAACACCTCGAACTGCTCACAGCCCGGCTCCTGCATGCACTCGGCGCAGCGTGCCTTGAACACCTGCGCAAGTTCGCCGCCCTTCCCTGGCATCGCATTGATGCTGACGACGAGACTGTACCGCCATGTTGTTTCCTCCCACGGATGGATCACGTCAGTGTCACCGCAACCATCGTGAGAGGCAATAAGGCTATTCCCTTCGCCTTTTTCGCTCGGCAGCCTTCCTGCGCCGCGCCAGCTCCTCACGCGCCGCTGCGAAGGCACCGTCATCGACACGACGATCCTGCCCCGCCGCATCTCGGCGCTTCTGCATATTCTCCAATACCGTCAGCAGTTCCTCGGCCGTGTTTAGGTCGCCAGTGACACAGGCATCCTGGAACAGATCCTCGACGCGATCCCCCAGCCGGCGCCTGAACGTCCTATTGAACTGACCCAGAACCCCTTCGGGGTCGTAGAGCGGAATCGGACGCCCCGGATCAGGCGCCTCTAGATTCGCCTCGGGCACAACCGGTAGGAAGCGACGAAGAAAGGGCATCACCCGCTCATTGTAATCGTACCGTTAGCTCATCTAATCCGCGCGGCCGGTTGATCGCGAATGACGAATACGAGATTGCCCTCAGCCGCGCAATCGACAAGACATTCCGTAGACGCCACGCCAAATCGCAGCTTCACTGTCCGTCGCAGGAGGGAACGCCATATGGACCTGACCAATCAGGTAGCACTGGTCACTGGCGCCGCACAGGGCATCGGCAAGGCATCAGCGATCGCCCTGGCCGAGGCCGGCGCCGACGTCATTGTCGCCGATATCGACCGCGCGAAAGCCGAAGCCACAGCCAAGACCATCACCGAAGGCCAGCGCCGCGCCATTGCTGTGCAGGTGGATGTCGGCGACCTGCACGAAATCGATCGCATGGTGCGCGAGTCCCTCGCGGCCTTCGGCCAGATCGATATTCTGCTGAATAACGCGGGGGTCACCCGCCGTGCCGACATCATGGACATCACCGAGGCCGACTGGGATCGCATTCACCGCGTCAACGCCAAAGGCGTGTTCTTCTGCCTCCAACGCGTCGCCCAGGAAATGATCTCACGCCGCAACGGGCGCATCATCAACATCGCCTCGATCGCCGGAAAGGGCTATGTCGGTGCATCGAACGTCGCCTATGCCGCCAGCAAGGGCGCAGTGATTGCGATGACAAAACTGGCTGCCTTGCAGCTCGGCAAGCATAACATCAACGTCAACGCGATTTGCCCTGGTGTCACGCGCACCGCGCTGTCCGACGCCAATCTAGCCGTTGCTGCCCAACAGCAGGGCGTGACGCTCGAGGAAATGGAGCGCCGGCGCGCCGATGTCATCCCACTGAAACGTGCCAATGATCCCGAGGACATCGCCGCCATGGTAGTCTTCCTGGCATCATCAGGTGCGCGCAACATCACCGGCCAGTCGTTCAACGTCGATGGTGGCCTGATCCTGGACTGAACCGAGGAGGCAAAATCATGAGCGTCGCCGACCCGAATCATCTCATCCTCACTGGCGAAAATCCCTTCCTGCGCCTGAGCGAAACCGACAACGGCACCAACTTCACCACCAACGCCAGCTATTGGCGGATCATCACGTGCCCGGCCGGACCAGGGCACGTGCTGTATATGAAGAGCGAGCTCACCAACGATCGCTGGCACATATACTCGGACAACATCGCCATGGCGCGCTGGCTCCAATCCACCGTGCAAGGCATGCTGAACGCAGAGCTCGCCGATCAGTCGATCCCTGTGACTGAGGCGTCGTTCTACAAGGACGGCGACCCGCGCTATTTCTGGACCGAGAACGTCTCCGCGCATGACGAGGAGATCGCGCTTACCTGGTACAGCATCGGCGAGCCGCTGTTGATTCATACCCAGCCGAATGCGGAACCGGGCCGGCTTTATGGCGTCTGCACCGTGCTGATCCCCGCTCTCGGCGCGCGCCTCACGCGTAATGGCGTCCACGCAAAGGGCAAGGCATGGCCACGCGAGCGCGAAGGCCGTCCGTTCAGCACCTGTGCACTCGCTTTCTCGGAAAGCTGGACCGAGGCGCGCTGAGGGTTTGATGGGTTTCGCTGCACTCAACCAATCCTACGTTGCAGCGCCATTCGTAGGATGGGTTGAGCGACCAGCGAAACCCATCAATCGTTCACGACGACACTCAACGCGTATCCATCACGGCCTTGCACGCGGCCGGCAACGACGGCGGCTTATACGGCTTTGCCGGCTGCGGCGGCGCGTTCAACTGGTCGAACCACCATTGCAGCGTGGCATCGCAGCTATCACCCGCCGGCTGCGGCGGAATGTCTACACAGTCGTGCTGTCCCGCAGGACACCGGAAGTGAATATGCATATGCGCCGTGTGGTCGTACCACGGCCGTATCATCCGCAACCACGAGCGGTCACCCTGCACCGTATCGCAAAGCTGCTTCTTGATTGCCGGGTTCACCAGGATGCGGTCGACGCCCGGCAGGCCCGCGGCGAGGCGTAACACCGTAACCACGTCAGGCGTCCGTCGCGTTGTATCCACGCCCCGCTGGTCCGCCCGCACCATGCTCGGCAGTTCCACCACCTCGCGCTCCGCGGCACTCAGCGTGTGCTTGGGTGTCACATCCAGCCCGACATCGGCATCCAGCCCAAGCTGGTGCCCGACATGTCCGCCAGGCAGCGGCCCCCCACGAGGCCGCGCGATATCTTCGACGTAGAGATCACCCAACCCCGCCGTATGCGCCTGCTTCCCCAACTCTTCGATGCCCGCAATGGTCACCTGCGCACCCCAGAAAGAGCTGCGGCCCAGATGGATGGTCTGGAACCCCTCCCCTGCCTCCGGTAGCCGCACCGCCCCGGCGATGCATCCAGCATTGTCCGTGCCAATGATATGCAGCGCCCCGGGAGCAGGCGTATCACGCCCCGCCGCGATGCACATCACGGCGAGCACGATGCTCAGAATGCGAATGCAGCGGCTAGAATTGTCGCTCGAATACCGTGATGACATCGCCTGGCTGCACGAAGGACTGTCTGCCTGCTCTGCCCTCCACCGCCGTCCCGTCAACGGTGCGAACGACCGCAGCATATCCCTCCACAGCGCGATAAGTGAAGCCGCCGGCAACCGCAACGGCGGTCACCACCGTCATCCCTGGCTCATACGGATACTGTCCAGGCTTGGTTACCTCGCCCAGCACGTAGATCGGCCGGTATGCGATCACCTCAACTGCAACCGAAGGATTGCTGACCAGCTTGTCCCGACGCAGCACCGCCCCGACCGCCGTCTCCAGCCCGCTGGAAGTCAGTCCCGCGGCATGCACCGCGCCGACCAGCGGCAACGCGACGTTGCCGCTGTCGTTGACCCGGAACTCGCCGGTCAGGTTGTCCTCGCCGACCACGATGATCCGCACCTGGTCACCCGGGCCGAGCCTGTACGACTCCTGATCCGCGTTTGGCAGCACTGGCAGCCGGCTGCCCGGGCCGCCGCAACCTGCCACAGCCAGCAGGAGCACGATCAACAGAAAACGGACGACTGACACGTCAACCACTATGAGCCGGAAAGCATTAGCCCGTGATTAAGACGCGAGGGGTAACTGTAAGGGAGATTGGGTAGCTCGCCGGCCAGGAAGGCCGCCGTTCACCCCCCGATCCAGGACGGCGATGCTCGACCGACCCACAGTACCACCTGATGCGCCTGTCTCCGCGCGGCGTGAACGGCCGCGCGGCGGGCGAGATTCAGACAATCCCGCTGCGTTGAACGCCGCAGCCGTGCTGGCCATCCTGCGCCGCCGCAGGCTGCCGCTACTCGCCTCGATCCTGCTCTGCCCTCTGCTGGCCTTCATCGCGCTCAGCCAGCTCACGCCCCGCTACACCGCCAGCGGCACGCTGCTCTACGACGCCAGTGAATATAAGGTCCGCGAATTGCAAAGCATTCTGCGCGTCGACCCGATCACCGACGCTGTGATGGCAACCCAGGCGGAAGTCCTGCATGGCATGCCGGTGGTCAAGCAGATCGCCGATCGGCTGAACCTCTACACAGACCCGGAGTTCAATGCCGCGCTTCGTCCTCGCCCTTGGTGGCGCCGCGCACTACAGCACCTGTGGCCGTCGCCTCCTGCGCCGACCGCCACGGTAGGGCCACAGCTTGATCCAGCCCGCAACGCAACTCTCACCTCGGTCCAGGCGGCACTGGTCGTCCTGCCGGTAAAGGCATCCCACGTGCTCGGGGTGTCGTTTACCGCCACGGACCCGGTGCTGGCAGCCGCCGCGGCCAACCATGCGATGGACGCCTACGTGAAATCCCAGTTGGGCGCGAAATACGGCGCCGTGATGAAGGCACGGGACTGGCTCGAACAGCGCGTGAAGGAGCTCCGGGATGAAGTCCGCCGCGAGGAGGACGCGATCGCCCGCTACCGCGCCGCCCATGGCATGGTCGAGGGCATGCACGCCGGCCTGGATAGCGAGCAAATCACCCTGATGACCGAAAATCTCGCCCGTGCCCGTGACGCGCTGGCGGAAGCCGAGGGAAAGCTCGACGCCGCCAGCGGCAAGGCCGGCGCGGCTGCGCAGGCAGCGATTGCGCCCTCCGTTATGCAGCTCCGCGCGCGCCAGGATCAGTTGGCCGCCGAGCTGCAATCCATGCTCGGCCGCCTCGGACCTGGTCATCCGGACGTGCGCGCCACCCGCACGCAGCTCGCCGAGACCGAGCGCTCGATCGCAGCCGAGATTATGCGCGTGGTGAATGCCTCCGAAGCGGAGGTGCGTGGGGATCGGGAGCGTGTCGCCGCGCTTCAGGCAAACCTGGATGACGCGCGCGCGCGATTGCAGCAGGACGCCGAAGCGCAAATTCCACTGAATGCCATGCAGCGCGACGCGGACGCCTCGCGCAGCCTGCTGCAATCAGTGCTGGAACGTATCCAGGAAACCGCGCAGCAATCGGCGATCGAGGCGCCTGACGCGCACGAAATCTCACTGGCCCTGCCGCCTTCGCAGCCGAGCTTCCCCAGGACCGGCCCCTGGATGGCCGGCGCCACCGCCTTCGGCATCCTGTTCGGATTGCTGCTTGTCTATATCTGGGAGCTGGCAGATGCCACGTTCCGCAGCGGCGACGATATTCGTGCCGTGCTGGGCCTGCCCTGCCTGGCGTTGATCCCACATGTCGGTCGGCGTGGCCTGAAGGACACCGTCATCGAGGAATATGCCGCCCTCAAGCCGTTATCGCCGTTCGCCGAACAATTACGCGCCCTGCGCGCTGGACTGTATTTATGGCCCAATCGGCCGCGTGTCGTCGCAATCACCGCCGCCCGGCCACGTGAAGGCAAGACCGTCATCACGCAAGCACTCGGTCGCCTCGCAGCGATTAACGGCGAGAGGGTGATCGTAATCGATTGCGACATCCGCCAGCCTGCACCGAGCACTGAGATCGGCCTGGTGGACTGCCTGCTCGAGCGCGCGGACCTGGCCGACGTCATCCGCAAGGACCCGACTACCGGCATGGCATTGATCCCGTGCGGCAGGCGCCAAACCAACGCGCTCGGCCTGCTGATGTCCGCGGCCATGGCACGCCTGGTACAGACGTTGCGCGAAGATTATGACCTGGTCCTGCTCGACACGCCACCGGCCGAGGCCATTACCGATGCCCGCGTCGTCGCCGGCCTGGCGGATGCCACGCTGTTTTGCGTCTGCTGGCGCGCCACGTCGCGCCACGTCGCGCTGCATGCTCTCGAACTACTGGAAGAAGCGCACGCCAACGTGGTCGGTGCGGCCTTGACGCAGGTAGATGTGAACGTCCATGTCCGCTCGGGCTATGCCGATGCGGAGGTGTATCATCCGCGTTACGGCGGCTACTTCCGGGAGTAAGTGCAAAATGGCGCAGCGGTTCCTTGTCACTGGCGGGGCTGGTTATGTCGGCAGCCACCTTGTGGCGCTTCTGATCGAGCGTGGCGATACGGTCGTCGTGCTCGACAATCTGCGCACCGGCCATCGTGCCGCCGTGCCGAACAACGTGCAGCTAGCCGCAATCGATCTCGCCGATATCGATGCCGTGAATGCGTTGCTCGCCGAGGGTCCCTGGGACGCCGTATTCCACTTCGCCGCGCTCACGCAGGTTGGTGAGAGCATGCGCCTGCCATTCCAATACCTGATCGACAATGGCACCAACGGCATGCGTCTGATCGAAGCGTGCGTGCGCCATGGCGTGACGCGCTTCGTCCTGTCATCCACCTGTGCGGTGTACGGTGCACCCGCGGCCGTTCCTATCCGCGAAGATGCATCACTCCATCCTGAGTCACCCTATGGCGAGAGCAAGTTCTTCATCGAGCGCGCGCTGCATTGGGCCGAACGCATTCATGGCCTGCACTTCGCGTCGCTGCGCTACTTCAATGCGGCTGGCGCTGATCCGAACGGGCGGATTGGCGAAGATCATCGCCCCGAGACGCATCTGATCCCATTGGTCATTGATGCCGCGCTCGGACGGCGGCCGCAGCTCGATGTTTACGGCAACGATTATCCCACCCCCGACGGCACATGTATCCGCGATTATATCCACGTCACCGACTTGGCTGACGCCCATATCCGCGCCGTGGAGCGGCTGGAGCGCGGCAGCATCACGATGAACCTTGGCATCGGCATCGGCTATTCCGTCATGCAGGTCATCGAGTCCGTGCATCGCGTGTCTGGCCGTCGAGTGACCATACCGCATGTGTCCGCGCCGCCCCGGCGATCCACCGGCACTGGTTGCGTCATCCGGGTTGGCGCAGCGCGAACTTGGCTGGAAGCCACGCTTCGCCGATCTGGATGAGATCGTGCGCACCGCGCTGTTATGGCGCGAGGCGCACCCCAACGGTTATGGCCACTGATCGGCGAAAGGTACTCATACCCATCCTGCTTGCCGCGACGTTGCTGTTGTGGCCAGCACTGTGGAACGGATATCCACTCGTCTTCTCTGATACCGGCACGTATCTCTCACAGGCGATCGAACACTACGTTGGCTGGGATCGGCCGGTCTTCTACAGTTTTTTCCTCCTGCCCTTGCACATGACGATCACCACCTGGCCGGCGATCGCCGTCCAGGCCTTACTGGTCGTATATACGCTCTACCTGATGCACCGAACGCTACGGCCTGGAAGTTCCGCGTGGTGGCTGCTGCCGATCGCCGCCCTGTTGGCGATCGGCACATCGCTGCCCTGGTTTGCCGCCCAGCTCATGCCAGACGTCTTCACCGGCCTTCTGGTACCGTTCTCGCACTGCTGATCTTTGCGTCTGAACGCCTGTCGCGGGGCGAACGCATTTTCCTCGTCGCATTCGCAAGCTTCATGATCGCGGCACACGAGTCGCACGTCCTTCTGGCCTTGGCGCTGCTGCTGACGCTTCCGCTGCTGCGGCGTTGGTTCCGGAGCGCCTCGCCTTTCGGTACTCGCGGCATGGTACAGGCCGCCGCACCTCTGCTGCTTGCCGTGATGGCGCTGCTCTCAGTCAATCTGATCGCATTCGGCAGCGTATCGCTGTCGCCATTCGGCAACGTCTTCTTGCTGGCACGCGTGATCTACGATGGTCCCGGCATGGACATTCTGCACCGAGACTGCCCCGCCAGCGGCTGGCGCCTTTGTGCCTTCATCGATCAGATGCCGCCAAACTCCGATGAATTCCTCTGGCGCACAGACGGCCCAGTCGTGCTGGCTGGCGGCGCCAAGCGCGTTTCGTCCGAAGCCGGTGCGATCATCCGAGCCGCGCTGAACGCCGAACCTGTCACCGAGCTTCGCGCCGTGCTCGCCAATACGGCGCTTCAGCTCCGCAGATTCGCCAGCGGTGACGGCCTGCATGCCTGGCCAGTCACTGTATCGCCTTGGATCGAGCGCGACTTCCCACCCTCCGAGTTCGCCAGCTACTCAGCTTCACGCCAGTCGCAGAATGCATTCCCCGTGCCTTCTTGGCTGCGCGCCCTGCATTATGTCATCGCACTAACCAGTGTCGGAGCACTGCTGCTTGCTCTACTCAGACGTAACCGTGCGGGCGCCTTCGCCGCGGCTACCCTTCTCGCGCTTCTGATCAACGCCGCCGTGACCGGTGGCCTTTCCGGCCCAAACGATCGCTATCAAAGCCGTCTCATTTGGCTGCCAGCATTCGTACTGCTGACCGCTCTACTCCCAATCCCCTCTCCGCGCCGAGGGACGAAGAAGGCAAGGTGGGGGGCCATTCGGAACATCGGCGACGGAACCTTGGCCAACGTCGCCTGGGCCAGCTCCGAAGCGGCAATTTCCGCTCTTCTCTCTTTCGCCTCCGCCTTCATTGTCGCGCGCCTTGTCGGCCCGGCCGAGGTCGGCATCGGCGCAGCCGCCATCGCAGTCCACGTCCTGCTCTGGGTCACCGTGAACGCCCTGTTCGCCGACGCGCTGGTCCAACGCATCACCATGGACCGTGCCACGTTCTCCAGCGCCTTCATCGCGTCGATCGCCATCGGCTGCACCGCAATGCTCATACAGGCAGGAGCCGGGCCGCTGCTAAGTTGGTCGCTTTCTGACCCTCGCCTCCTCGCCATGTCCTTCTTGCTTGCCGTACCGCTCCCACTGGTAGGTGCGGCCGGCCCGGTCCAGGGCCTGCTCACCCGCAACCGCGAGTACAGAGCGCTGGCCCTCCGCACCGTTATCGGCCAGGGCCTCGGCACTCTCGTCGGCATCACCGCCGCGCTGCACGGCGCTGGCGCCTGGGCGCTCATCCTCCAGCAATTCGTCATCTCCGCCGCCGGGGCACTTGCGCTGCTGGTCCGTTGCCCCATCCGCCCAACCATGACCGCCAACTGGCATCGCCTCCGCGAGTTGCTGCACATCGGCGCACCTCTCACCGCCAGCACGCTGATCTACCACGCACGTTACCGCGTCTTCGCCCTCCTGATCGGAGGCACCGCGGGCGCAGCAGCACTTGGCCAGGTCCACATGGCATTCCGCCTGATTGATGCAGTGCGCGAGCTGGCCTTCACCGCCCAGTGGCGCCTGATGCTACCATTGCTGTCGGAGCGTCAGGACGACATCCCAGCCCTGCACGCTGCAACCGATCGCTGTCTTGCATGGTCGAGCCTGCTTGGTTTCCCCCTGTGTGCAGCGCTGGCGATATCGATCCAACCGCTTGTCGCGCTGCTCCTGGGACCGATCTGGGCGCCGTCCGGCATGGCCTCGCTGCCACTGATCGCCCTTGCCGCGTGGCTGTTCCTGATATTCCCAGCCAGTGTCGCCGTCGTCGCGCGCGGCGAGCCACGCTACGCGCTGATCGCCAACATCGTGGGCACCACCGCGACGGCGCTCGGTGTGCTGTTGTTCCGTCCCGTTACGCCGCTCCACGCAGTGCTGGTCTGGTTGGGCGCGCAGATCTTCATCAGCCCGTACATCCTGTGGGCCAACGCACACGTGCTGCACACGTCACCGCTAAGGCCATTACGCGCCGGCCTCGCCATGGCAGCCATGTCGTTGGTCGGCACCGTGGCAGCATTCGCCGTGCCGCGACTGATCGGCGAGCCGGCATCGCCGGTCCCTCTGCTGGCACTCCGTCTCACAATCCTGGCTCTCATCACCCTGCCGGCCGCGTACCGCTGCTTACCGGTCATTGACTGGACCCGCGCCCGCGCCCAGTGGCACAATGCCGCCTCGGTTCCCACGCGAGAGGCCTGAATGCCCACCTACGACTATGACTGCGGACGCTGCGGCCCGTTCAGCGAGAGCCATCCGATCGCAGAGTTCGATCTCCCACAGGCTTGCCCTGCCTGCGGCGATCCGGCGCCACGCTCTCTGACCCTGCCGGCCATCGGCGCCGGCGCCACCGAGGCGCCAGCGACCACCACGCCGTTCCGTTCCCATCCGGGCGGTTGTAGCTGCTGCGCCCCCCGCCGCTTCACGGCCGAGGCCGTCTGACCTTTCAGAACGCCAGCGAGGTTGCCTGCACCACCAGAGGCAGCGTCCGCACCATCGACAGCACGTCTTCCGGCACCTCCCCATCCACCGACACGAGGCAAATCGCATCGCCGCCCTGATTGGCGCGGCCCAGATGGAACGTCGCGATATTGATGCCCGCGCCCGCCAGCGTCGCACCGAACCGCCCGATGAAACCCGGCTTGTCCTGATTGGTCACGTACAGCATGTGTGGTGCGAAATCGGCTTCGACGCGGATGCCCTTAATCTCCACGATGCGCGGGCGTGATCCAGCGAACAGTGTGCCGGCGACCGACCGCGCCAACTGATCCGTCTCCACCGTCACCCGCACCAGGGTCTGGTATTCGCTCGGCCGATCATGCACCGTCTCGGCGACATCGATGCCATGGTCGCGCGCTGCGACCGGAGCGTTGACCATGTTGATGCCTTCCATGACAGGCGTCATCAACCCGGCCAGCGCCGCCGCGGTCAGCGGACGCGTATTCAGCGCCGCCACTTGTCCTTCGTACTCGATCTGCACTCGGCGGATCACGCCCTCCCGCGCCTGCGTCAACTGTCCGGCAAATGCACCAAGCAGTCTGCACAATTCCATATACGGCTTCAGTCGAGGCGCATCCTCAGCCGACACAGACGGCATATTGATCGCGTTCGACACGGCCCCGGTCAGCAGGAAATCGCTCATCTGCTCGGCGATCTGCAGCGCAACATTCTCCTGCGCCTCGGCCGTCGCCGCACCGAGATGCGGTGTGCACACGACATTCTCCAGTGCAAACAGTGGCGATTGGGTTGCCGGCTCGGTCTCGAACACATCCAGCGCGGCCCCCGCGACGTGTCCGCTCTCGATCGCTTCCGCCAGCGCGACCTCATCCACCAGGCCGCCTCGTGCGCAGTTGATGATGCGAACACCGCGCTGCGTCTTCGCGATTGCCTCGCGCGAGAGGATGTTGCGCGTCGCATCCGTCAGCGGCGTATGGATCGTGATGAAATCTGCCCGCGCGAGCAGATCGTCCAGCTCGGCCTTCTCCACGCCAAGCTCAAGCGCGCGCTTCTCATTCAGGAACGGATCGTAGGAGACGACCCGCATCCGCAGCCCCAACGCGCGATCAGCGACAATGGAACCGATATTGCCGCACCCGATCAGCCCCAGCGTCTTGCCGGTCAGCTCGACCCCCATGAAGCGATTCTTCTCCCACTTGCCTACCTTCGTGGAAGCCGAAGCCTCTGGAATCTGCCGCGCGAGCGCGAACATCATGGCGATGGCATGTTCAGCCGTGGTGATCGTATTGCCATGCGGCGTGTTCATCACGACCACGCCGCGTGCCGTCGCCGAGCGGATATCGACATTGTCAACGCCGATGCCCGCGCGTCCCACAACCTTCAGATTGGTCGCAGCATCCAGCAGTTCGCGCGTCACCTTGGTAGCCGAGCGCACCGCCAGCCCGTCATAGGTTGCGATGATCGCCCGCAGCTCCGCGGGCGACAGCCCCGGCTTCAGATCCACCTCGACACCGCGTCGCCGGAAGATGTCCACCGCGGCCGGAGAAAGCTTGTCGCTGATCAGTACTTTTGCCATGTCGTTGCTCGCTCAAGGATACCAGAGAGACCGGAGATCGGAGATCGGAGATCGGAGATGGGAGATAGGAGATGGGAGAGTCCCCCCTCCCCTTGCGGGAGGGGGTTAGGGGGAGGGGGAGGGGGTTGGGGCTCCTCCCTATTCCGCCGCTTTGGCCTGCTCCGCCTCAGCCACCACCTGATGCGCCCAGTCGAGCCACGGCAGCAGCGCCTCGACATCCGCAGTCTCCACAGTGGCACCGCCCCAGATCCGCAGTCCCGGTGGCGCATCGCGGTACGAAGCAATATCGAATGCGACGCCCTCCTTCTCCAATACCGCGGCAATCTCCTTCGGCGCCTTCAAACAGATCGATGTGCACGACCGCGTCGCCGGATCTTCAGCGAGAAACTCTGCCCACTCCGTCCGCCCGACCCATCGCGCAACCGCCGCGAGGTTCGCTTCTGACCGTGCGATCAGCCCATCCAGGCCGCCCACACCTTCTGCCCACTTCAGTCCGTCGAGCGCATCCTCGACGCACAGCATCGAGGGCGTGTTGATCGTCTCGCCCTTGAAGACGCCCTCGATCAGCTTGCCACCTGAAGTCAGCCGGAAAATCTTGGGCAGCGGCCATGCCGGCTTGTAGCTCAGCAACCGCTCCACCGCGCGAGGCGACAACGCCAGCATCCCGTGCGCCGCCTCGCCGCCCAGCACCTTCTGCCATGACCATGTGACGACATCGAGCCGATCCCAGGCCAACCGCATGGCGAACGCCGCCGACGTTGCGTCGCATATCGTCAGTCCCTGCCGATCCGCTGCGATCCAATCGCCGCTCGGCACGCGTACACCCGAGGTCGTGCCGTTCCACGGGAACACCACGTCCCGGGAGAAATCCACCGCCGTCAGATCCGGCAGCTTCCCGTACGGCGCCGACAGCACTCGCGCGTCCAGCAGCCGGAGCTGCTTCGCCACGTCGGTCGCCCAGCCCTCGCCGAAGCTTTCAAATGCAACCACATCGACGCCGCGCGCGCCGAGCAGAGACCACAGCGCCATCTCCATGGCACCAGTATCCGACGCAGGCACGATGCCCAGCCGCCAATCCGCCGGCATGCCCAGGATCGCGCGCGAGCGCTCGATCACCTCAGCCAAGCGCGCCTTCGGTCCACCCGCACGGTGGCTGCGCCCCAATAGAGCGCCCGACAATGCATCCAGCGTGAAGGCAGGACGCTTGGCACAGGGACCAGAGGAGAAGTTGGGATTGGCCGGACGCACGTCCGGTTTTGCGGCGATTGCCATTGCGGCTCTCCCTTTCAGAAGAGAAGCGCCCCGGTGGGGGGGCGTGACCCGCCGCGGCGTATAGCGAAAGGGTTGATGCCGCGTCAACAGGGTGAACGATCCCGAACCGGTGTTTAGCGCGGCAAAGCAAGGTTTCACACGGAGCACACAGAGAAGCAAAGCCACCGAGAAACCGTTATGCGCTTCGCGCGAAGCGCATTGGATTTCTTCTCAGTGCCCTCAGCGGTTACGTTTCTCCGCGGCCTCCGTGTGAAACATTGCTTTGCCCCCCCAAACGGCGACGCGGCCCGGTTCACCAGATCGCCCCGAAGTTCAACCGCGGAAAGCGCTCGGCATCGACCACGACGTCAGCCCGCCGGCGCAGCTCTGACAGGAACAGTGTCGCCACAGCAAGCCTGTTCAGCCGACAGCCGGCACGATGTCCGTTTCAGCAAAGTCCGCGCCTTTGAACAGCAGCGGCAAGTTGCGCACCTTCGCCAGAGCATAGGCAAACAGATCGCCGTAATTCAGCGATGCCGGATGGCCGCTGCCCTCGCCGAACACAACGAACGCACTGAACGCAGCCTCAAGATCGGCTGGCCCCGGCGGCGTTACTTCAAAGATCGGCAGCCGCAGCAGATCATCAACCAGCATCACGGCACGCGGCCCCCGGCGCGCATAGACCACCATCTTCACCTCCAACACCGAGGCCGTGCTGATCAGCGCCCTCCCCGCCTCCAGGATAGCCCGGCGGAACGTATCGCGTTCCGGCTCACCGAATACGATTGCGGCAATCGCCGAAGTATCGACCGCGATCATCGCGGCAGGCCGTGCTCATCCCATGCCAGCGGGTCCAGCGGCGCGGACAGATCGGGCACCCGATCGAGCTGTGCCAGGATCGCATCCATCCGGCGTCCGGCATCCGCATCCCCCGGCGTCCAGGCCGGCGGAGCGATCACCGCACGCAATGGCAACTCCGCCATGCCCCCGGCAACGCGGCTGAATGGTGGCAGTTGGGCCAGGTCGATGCCCAGGTTCTCCAGCGTGGTATACCAGACCGGATAGCGCAAATTGCCGGATTTTCCCCAAACCCCTGGAATTGGCGGATTTAGCGCCAAATACTCACCGAACCTGATCGCCCAACGTTCCGGCCGCTCCCAGGACGGCACCACGTCGGCGATGCGCGCGATGAGGAATGCGGCACCATGCGGAGCGGCGGGCGCCCGGAAACCCTGATTATGCCGGTTCTGTGTGCAAACGAGGAATTCTGCCTGACGCGCACGCGCCGGATCGAGCCGCCAGTCACGGGACGCGCGGTCTCTGACGATCTCCTCCAGCGGCCGCGCGGTGAAGATGACGATAGCGGCGGGCATAAGTCACCTGATCATCCAAACACATCACCCAAATATCACGAACACCATCGGTATTCAACCGATATTCAGGGCAAGCTCAAACATCCACCTCCTCCACCTCCACCGTCTTCGCCCGCTCCTGGATGAACTGGAACCGCAACTCCGGCCGCCGCCCCATCAGGCTTTCGACCAGCTCGTTATTCAGGGCCCGCTCCTCCGGCAGCGCCACGACCTTCAGCAGCGTCCGCTTGGCCGGGTCCATCGTCGTCTCCTTCAACGCCGATGGCGGCATCTCGCCCAACCCTTTGAATCGGCTCACCTCGACCTTCGCTCCCGCCTTGAACTCCCGCTTCGTTTTCGCCTCGCGGTCGGCATCGTTCATCGCGTAGACCGACTTCGCCCCTTGGGTCAGCCGGTACAGCGGCGGCTGCGCCAGATAGACATGCCCATGCCGCACCAGCTCCGGCAGCTCCCGGTAGAAGAACGTCATCAGCAATGAGGCGATGTGTGCCCCGTCCACGTCCGCATCAGTCATGATGATGACGCGCCCGTAGCGCAGCTTGCCGCGATCGAACCGCTCGCCGACACCGCAGCCGAGCGCCTCGATCAGGTCCTTCAGTTCCTGGTTCTGCCGCAGCTTGTCCGCCGAGGCCGACGCCACGTTCAAGATCTTCCCCCGCAGCGGCAGCACGGCCTGCGTCTCGCGATTGCGCGCCTGCTTGGCTGAGCCACCGGCGCTGTCGCCCTCCACCAGGAAGATTTCCGTCTCCGCAGCATTCTCTCGAGTGCAGTCAGTCAGCTTGCCCGGCAGCCGCAGCCTCCGAGTCGCCGACTTGCGCGCAACGTCCTTGTTCTCCCGCCGCCGCAGTCGCTCCTCCGCACGTTCGATGACAAACGCCAGCAGGTTGTCCGCCTGGGTCGGGTCTCCCGCGAGCCAATGGTCAAACCGGTCCCGCAGCGCGGTCTCCACCAGCCGGGTCGCATCGCCACTCGTCAGCTTCTCCTTGGTCTGCCCTTGGAACTGAGGATCGCGCAGGAACACTGACAGCTTCGCCGCCATCGGCGTCAGCAGGTCCTCCCCCATCACCTGGGTAGCTCGCCGGTTGCCGCGCTGTTCACCCCAGGCGCGCAGCCCTTTCAGCAGTGCCGCCCGAAACCCTGCCTCATGCGTGCCACCCTGCGTCGTTGGGATCGTGTTGCAGTACGAGTGGACGAACCCCTCGCCGTCCTCCAGCCACGCCGCCGCCCATTCGACGCGGCCCGCGTCGCTCGGCAGGTCCGCCTCGCCCGCCCAGGGCTGCGCCAGCACGCGCGGGACTTCGCCGATATCCTCCTCCAGACTATCCCGCAGCCCACCGGGAAAATGCAGCACCGCTTCTGCCGGTGTGTCGTCCTTCGCCCCCTTCAACAGCAACGGATCACACGCCCAGCGGATCTGCACTCCACGGAACAGGTAGGCCTTCGACCGGCACAGCCGATACAGCCGGGCCGAACTGAACGCCGCGGAACCAAATATTGTGGAATCAGGCCTGAAGCGGATCGAGGTGCCACGACGATTGTGCACCGCCCCCGCATTGATCAGCTTGGTTGTCGGCTTCCCGCGCGCGTAGCTCTGCTTCCACAGCACCCGGTCCCGCGCGACCTCCACCTCCATCTTCTCGGATAGCGCGTTGACCACCGAGCTGCCGACACCGTGCAGTCCGCCCGACGTCGCATACACCTTGCCACCAAACTTGCCGCCCGAATGCAGCGTGGTGAAAATAACTTCCAACGCGCTGAGATTTTTGAATTTAGGGTGCGGATCGACCGGGATACCGCGGCCGTTGTCGCGCACCGTCACCCAGTTGCCCGGCTCCAGCGTCACCTCGATGAAGCTGGCATGACCCGCCACCGCCTCATCCATCGCGTTGTCCAGCAGCTCCGACGCCAAATGGTGCAGCGCGTTCTCGTCGGTTCCACCGACATACATGCCGGGCCGGCGCCGCACCGGCTCCAGTCCCTCCAGGACCTCGATGTCCTTCGCCGAATAACCCTCAGACCCCTTGCCGCTAAACAGATCGTTCATGCTGTGTTCTCATCTTCTAGGCCGCACTTTTAGCGGGCACGGAGGAGTCCCGGCAACTGGGTCGGCCTTGATCGAAATCAATGCCCTCCGGCCGGCCACCCGCCAGTCTGCCATTCATGGCAAACGATCCCGCACAGCAGACCAGGCACCTGATCGATCGCCTGCGTGAGCGCGGCCATCAAGCACAGGCCGATCACCTCCAGAACCAGCTCAATCTCCGCAAAATGGAACGCGGTCTGCTGTTTGCCCTGCGCGAGGCCTGCGAGACCATCCTGACCGCGATTGAGGCGATCGACCCGGTCACCCAGACCATGATCGAGGATCTGCGCCTTGAGGTGGAAAAACGCCTTCGCCCGAACGACGCAAAGGAGACGCGGTGATGCCGATATCCCGCAGGCTCTTCCTCGGCAGCGCCGGCGCAGGTGCGTTGATTGGCGAGACCCACATTGCCCTCGCCGCGGATGAACCACCAATCACCGGCCCGGACCGCACAACGATCACTCTCACCGTCAATGGCGTACGTCGCGCGGTAGCCGTCGCACCGAATGTCACACTCGCCGAGCTCCTGCGCGATCATCTCGACCTCACCGGCACCAAGATCGGCTGCGACCGCGGCGCTTGCTCGGCTTGCACAGTGTGGCTGGACGGCGCACCAGTCGCCTCCTGCATGGTGCTGGCGATCGACGTCGGCTCGCGCGCGGTGACCACCATCGAGGGTCTCGCGCAAGGCGACACACTGCATCCCGTGCAAGAGGCCTTCATCGCGCACGACGCAATGCAGTGCGGCTACTGCACGCCAGGCATGGTGATGAGCTGCGCCGCGTTGCTGCAACACACACCGCATCCCACCGCCGAGGACGTGCAGGCAGCAATCAGCGGCCATGTCTGTCGCTGCGGCAGCTACCCCCATGTCATCGATGCGATGCTCACCATTGCGAAGGCCTGAGCCATGCGCACGGAAAAATTCCCCTTCGGGATAGCCAGCGTCGGCCTGAGCGAGATCGAACGCCAGATCCCCGACGACGAACCCCCACCGCTCCCCGTCAACGACAAGCTCCGCCTCATCGGCAAGCCCGTGTCGCGCGCGAATGGACGCGCCAAGGTCACCGGCGCGGTGCGCTTCACCGTGGATGTCAAACTGCCGAGGATGCTGCACGCACGTCTGCTGCGCTCGCCACTTCCGCATGCGCGCGTCCAAGCAATCGACACGTCAGCCGTAACTCACCAATCAGGTGTGCGCACTATCCTCATAATCGCGCCAAAAGATGCCATGCTGCGTTATGTGGGGCAGCCGGTCGTTGCCGTGGCAGCGACGACCGAAGCGGCGGCCGAAGCGGCCTTGCGCCAAATCCACGTCGATTACGCGCCGCTGCCATTCGTCGTCGATTTGGACGCCGCGCGAAAACCGAATGCGCCGTTGGTCTATCTCGCCGGCGAGCAGCCATCTCTCGCGGTCGCGGAAATCCCGGTCTCAACCAACCTTCCGATCTCCGGCAACATCCGTGGACCGGAAACACAAGGCAATCGTGGCGACATCGAACAGGGCTTTCCACAAGCTGACCTGATCGTTGAAGGCGAGTACCGCACGCAAATCCAGACGCATTGCTGTATGGAGCCACACGCCATAGTCGCTGACTGGCGCGATGATGGACTGACAGTGTGGATTTCCACCCAGTTCACTGCCGGCGTGCGCCGCGAACTGGCCGAGGCATTCAATCTGAAGCTCAGCCAGGTTCGAGTGAAGGTTGCGGCAATGGGCGGTGGCTTCGGCTCGAAGTCGCAACTCGGCCCGTACGGACGCTACGCTGTCATGCTGTCCAAGCAGGCCCGTGCCCCCGTCCGCCTCGTCATGAGCCGCGAGGAAGAACACGTCGATACCGGCAATCGCCCAGCAACCTGGCAGCATCTGCGTATCGGCGCGCGCCGTGACGGCACACTGACCGCTATATCGTTGCTCGAATACGGCACCGCTGGTGTCGGTGTGAGCGCCGGTATCGGTAACTTTGCCCAGTCCCTCTACACCTGCCCCAATTTTTCGTCCGCCCAGAACGACGTGTTCATCAACGCTGGCCGCGGTTCGGCGATGCGCGGGCCCGGCAACACGCCCGGCGCTTTCGCCATGGAACAGGCGATCGACGAGTTGGCGGATAAGCTCGGCATCGATCCGCTGGCACTGCGTGACCACATCGACCCCAGCCCGGTCCGGCGCGAGGAACGCCGCATCGGCGCCCAACGCATCGGCTGGGATCAGCGCCACAAACCTGGCGCCGATACCGGTCCGGTCAAACGCGGCATCGGCGTGGCGCAGTCGCTCTGGGGAGCCAACGTGCAGAGCAACGCCTCCTGCGAGGTGCGGCTGCTGCGCGATGGTTCGGTGCAAGTGATGTCCAGCGTGCAGGACCTCGGCACCGGTATCGGCACAATCCTGGCGCAGGTCGTTGCGGAAGAACTCGGCCTACAGCCTGCCGACATCGAAGTTCTGATCGGCGATACCGATTTCCCCGCCGGCCCTCCATCGCACGGCAGCCGCACCACAGCCTCGATGACGCCGCCCACGCGCACCGCCGCGTGGAAGGTAAAGCAGATGTTGTTCCACCAGGCGGCCTCCACGCTCGGTGTTACCCCGGATCGCTTGATGGCAAGTGACGGTCGCATTGTCGTCCGCGACGACCCAGCCCGTTCAATGAGCTTCCGCGACGCGGCAGCCGAACTGCGCACCGACCAGATCAGCGTCATCGAATCCCGCGCCGACGACTACGGTGGATTTCGTCACCGCATGGGCGATGCCAACGCCGCACAGAACGATATCGGCGGCGTGCAGTTCGCGCAGGTGGCCGTGGACACCGAAACCGGCGCGATCCACGTCGAGCGTATTGTCGCCGCTCAGGACTGCGGCCGGCCAATGAATCCCAAACTTATCGAGAGCCAGGTACAGGGCGGCGTGCTGATGGGCATCGGCTATGCACTGCTCGAACAACGCATCATCGACCAGCACACTGGCCACGTGATCAACGCTAACCTCGAACAGTATAAATTGCCGGGTCCGCGCGAGACGCCCCAGATCGACGTGGTGCTCCTGGAAAATTATCAGGGCCAGAGCGCGACAGATGCCTATGGCATCGCAGAACCTTCCAACATTGCGACAACGCCAGCGATCGCCAACGCCGTATTCAACGCCATTGGCGTACGCCTGCGCGAACTGCCAATGACGCCCACCGTGGTTCTCACCGCGCTGGGCAAACTGCCAGTGAGGAGCTGAGCCGATGCAACGCTTCTCCTGGCAATCGGCGGGCTCTGTCTCACAGGCCGCATCGCTCACGAAAACCACCGTGGCCGATGCGATGCTTGGCGAGGCCGACGCAGTCGTGCTGAAGGCCGGTGGCATCGACCTCATCGACCTGATGAAGGAAAACCTGTTGGCGCCGAGCCGCGTGGTGAACCTGCGCGACGTCCCAGGACTCGACAGGATCACAGAGGACGATGCCGGCGTCGGCATCGGCGCATTGGTCACGCTGGAGCAGATCGCGTCGCATCCGCTGCTGCGGCAACACTACACCGCGCTGGCCGATGCGGCCGGTAGCTCCGCCAGCCCGCAGATCCGTCACATGGCGACGCTCGGCGGCAATCTGCTGCAACGTCCGCGCTGCTGGTATTTGCGCTCCGCCGCGCATTATTGCGCTCGCAAAGGCGGCGATCCTTGTTTCGCCTTCGTCGGTGAGAACCAATACCACGCGGTGTTCGGCCAATACGGCTGCGCCATCGTGCATCCATCGACTGCCGCTGGGCCGCTGGTGGCATTCGGCGCGCATGTCGAGTTGGTGAATGCCCAGGGCACGACCCGCAGTGTAGCGCTGAGCGAATTCCTGATTGGCCCTGACGCAGACATCACCCGCGAGAACACGCTACGCGCTGGCGAAATACTGACCGCCATCATAGTCCCGTCATTACCGTCCAGCGCCCGCTCGGTCTTCCTGAAGCAGGCGGAAAAGCCGTCATTCGACTGGTCCATCGCGGATGTCTCGGTCGTACTGGACTGCACGCCGGAGGGACGCTGCCAACGGGCCTCGATCGTGCTCGGTGCCGCTGCGCCGATCCCATGGCGCGCAGCGCAGGCAGAAGCCGCCCTGATGGGCCAGATCATCAACGAAACCATCGCGCGCACCGCCGGGCAGGCTGCCATCACCGGAGCCGCCCCACTCCACCACAACGCCTACAAGCTGCCGATATTCGCCACGCTGGTTCGCCGAGCCGTGCTGCAAGCGGCCGCAAAGGAGAGCACGTTATGATCACCACCCGTCGCGCCGCCATCCTGTCCGCAGCCGCGCTGGCCATGTTACCCACTTTGGCGGCCGCACAGACCCAGCCGACGATCACACTGCCACCGCCACGCGAGGATTTCGGCAAGTCGTTGGCTCAGGCCTTGAAATTGCGGCGCTCGCTTCGCGAATACGATCCAAAGCCGCTCTCACCGCAAGTGCTTTCCGAACTGCTCTGGTCCGCGTACGGCGTCAATCGCTCCGCGACAGCCGATCGCACGGCCCCATCATGGCGTCACGCGCGCGAGACCGATGTATTGGCCGTCATGGCCGAAGGTGTCTGGCGCTATGATCCCACCAAGCACGTGCTGCTACCGCATCTCGCCGGCGACGTACGTGCGCAGACCGGCGTCCAGGACTTCGTCGGCACCGCACCGCTTAACCTGGTCTACGTTTCCAACGCCGATCACATGAGTGGTGTGTCGCCCGCGGAACAGCACCGCTTCGCCGCTGCCGACATCGGCTTCATTGGTCAGAACGTGTATCTCTATTGCGCGTCCGAGGGCCTGGCCTGCGTGTTCCGTGCCTCGCTCGACACCGACCGTCTGGCACGCACGCTGAACCTCGCCGAGACCCAGTTCATCATGTTCTCGCAGACGGTCGGCTACCCAAAGACCTAGCCCAGCCCACGTAATTCCCCCTCCCCTCGCGGGCTTGGGCTGCGAAGCAGACCAAGGCCACTGGCTGGGGGGCCAGGGGGAGGGGGCCCCTACCCCGGCACCGCCGCAATCGCCCGATCCAGCGTATCCACCAGCCGATCGCATTCCGCCCGTGTAATCACCAGCGGCGGCGACAGCACGATCACGTTGCCGAACCGCCGTCCACCGCCAGCGCGCCCCACGATCACCCCCTGCTCGCGGCAGAACTCCACCACCGCGCCGATCACCGACGCATCCGCCGGCTCCTTCGTCGTGCGATCCTTCACCAGCTCGATCGCCTGCAACAGCCCCTTCCCCCGCACGTCGCCGACGATCGGTCGCTTCAGCAGCGTTCGCAGCCCGTCCAGCAGATACGCGCCGATCTCCGCAGCACGATCGGCCAGCTTCTCCGCCTCCAGGATCTCGATATTGCGCAGCGCCACGGCCGCGGCCACCGGATGACCGCCATAGGTATTCACCTGGAACACCTGCCGATTCTGCTCCGGCTCGCCATAAAAACTCTCGAACACCGAGTTCTTCACCACCGTCGCGGCGATCGGCATGTAAGCGCTGACGAGATTCCCTTCGCCACAGCGACAATATCCGGCGAAACGCCGTAATGCTGGTGCGCAAACATCTTGCCGGTGCGGCCGAATCCGTTGATCACCTCATCGACGTGCAACAGGATGCCGTAGCGTCGGCAGATCGCCTCAACCTCCTTCAGATATTCATCAGGCGGCACCGCCACGCCGATGCCGCTCATGATCGGCTCGACGATCACCTCGGCGACTGTATCCGGGTTCTCACCCAGAATGGCGCTTTCCATGTTCTTCACGCATGCCAGGCCGCAGCTCGGGTAGGTCAGCCCGAACGGGCAGCGGTAGCAGTACGGCGGCGCCACATGGACGAAGTCGCCCGAATACGGCTCGAACTTCGCCTTGCGGTCGCCCATTCCGCCGGCATCCAACGTTGCCAGCGTGGTGCCATGATACGCGTAGTAGCGGCTGACCGTTTTGTAGCGGAACTCGCCCGGTTTTTCGTGCTTCTGGTACTGCCGCGCGATCTTGAATCCCGCCTCATTCGCCTCGGATCCCGAGTTGACGAAGTAGACGTGGTAGTCACCGCCCATCAGCGTGTTGATCTTCTCCGCCAACCCCGCCGCAGGCACGTTCATCTGCGAGTGTGGGTAATAGGCAAGCTGCTGCATCTGATCGACCGCGACATCCGCCAAGCTCGCCGCGCCCGTAGCCGATATTGACGCACCACAGGCCAGCCATCGCATCGAGATACGCGGTGCCGTCCGCGTCATAGATCGTCGAGCCATGCGCGCTCGTCACGACCATCTGCTTGACTTCCAGCACCTTGTGCTGGACGATGGGATGCAGGACATTTTTCAGGTCCTGGCGCACCACGGCGGCGCGGACTTCGGGATCGGGAGCGTTGCTGAGCGGCATAAAGGGCCTCGTCTTGCTGCTTGGCCCGCAGACTACACCATCTGATCGCCCGTGAAAGCTTTCAGCCGAACCGAGCCTTCCGCAAGCGCCGGAAGAACCTCCTCAGCTTTTCCGCAATCCGTTCCGCTCGGCGCTCCGCCACGATCGCCGATCTGGTCTCCCACGCCAGCAGATCATTGCAGACAGTCTTCTCGACGTTGCTCAGACGGCCGACAAATTCATGATAATTGGCCAGCGCATCCATCGTCAGTAACCGATCGTCGAACGCCCGATGGAAGCGGTGGCTAAGAAACCGACCAGTGCCTTTGTCATGTTCCTTCTCCCGCGTTGGTTAGCCGGCAATCTGCTACCCCACGAGAGTGATTGCATTGACCCAGATCAAGCGCCCCGCTGCGTCGGGTCCACTGTCATTCCTGCCCATGCGGCGGCCGTCGCTCGCCGCGATCGGTGCCCGCACTTCGCATGATCTCGCTGAATCCAAACAGCAGCATCAGGACGCCCGACACAACCTCCAGTCCCGTCAGCGCCCGCACCAGCAATGACGCCGGTGCAATGTCGCCAAATCCCAGTGTCGTGATCGTCGCCACGCTGTAATACAGCGAATCGACAAAGCTGATCCGCGCCGGTTGGGCATGCAGGGTGAACTGCGGCTCCGGCGTCGTGAGATCGGCGATGCGATAAAAGCACGCGAACACCACCACCAGCAGCGCGTAGAACGTCAGGAATGCGATCATCGGCCGGATCAGCCGATCAAGCCGCGCACCAACGCCCTCGAACACCATCGCCACGTCGATCATCACCAGCACCACGTCACGCACCGATGCCATGACGAACAGCGTGATCATCGCCATTGCGCCAAGCAGCGCTACTCCTTGCTCCCAGCCATCCAGTTGCAGTCGAGGCAATCCGAATGATGCAGCCCCCACGCCGAGCGCACCCAGGAACCAACTTGTCAGCTTCGGCAGACGCTCCAGTTCGCGAATGCGCCGCGCGTGGATGATCGAATAGACCTGCCGCCGTCGCATAAAACACCCAGCCAGAAACCCGAGCACCGGCAACGCGACAGCGCCAAACGCGAAAGACCGCGGCGCCATGGGGAAATTCGCCTGCCGGAAGAACTCAAACATGCAGGCGTAAATCGCCAGGAAGTTGGCGACCGTCATGCCGAAATGCGCCCCACCGGGAAACAGCAAATAAAAGAAGCCAAACCCTACCGCGCAGGTCACCAGCGACGACACCGTCGTCGGACCATCCGCGCCGATGGCGAATGCCACCAATGCGACCAGCCCAACAGTGAAAGCGGTCGAGCGCAGCCAATACCGGTCCAAACGGACCAGACGCTCGCGTGGACGCACACGCACCGGTGGATCGGCCACGTCAGCGCAGCAGCAACAACGAACAACGGATCGACATGGCGGCGCTCCACAGCGATGACGGCCAACATACCATACTCGCGCCAACCGTCGTCACACTCGCGCAGTAATACCACTACTCAATGACCGTGACCCATTCGCTCTAACCAACCGTCATCGCCGGGTCCGATCCCCGGGACAAGCCCGGGGACTTCGGCCCGGCCATGACGACAGGGCGACGGATGCGTCAGGGTCAGTGAGTTTTGGTATAAGCCACGCCGCGGCGCGCAAATCCGTCGCACCTTGTCATGTAACGAAAATGAAGGTTACCATCCACGAACCTCTCGTGAGTCCGTCGGCATTTGGGGAAATGTCGGCCTGAAGGGACCGGCTCTCGTCCTCGATCGCCAATGCGTCCCTGACTGAGTCGCTTTCGGCGGCTTTCGACCAGCCAGCGGAAGGACGCCGCCATGACGGATTTGAATGTTGCCCTGAGCCCCGACCTCAAGAACGAACTCACCACCGCGGGCACGGGCGCGACCGCGGGATCTGTGAATGCCTACGCCGTTTACTTCGACACCGTCGGCACAAACACGGTCGCCAACTGGACCACACTGGTCAACAACGGCACCCTGATCAGCAACGGCACGGCGGACATTCCACTGCCCGGCACATACGTCGGCGGCAAGGTCTACTTCCTCATCCAAAGTGCGGGCACCGGCGTGCCCACCGACATCCCGACCTTGATCACCTCCCAGTCCATGATCAACTGGATGACGGCAACAGCATTCGACTTCGGCTACGACAGCTTCGAGGTGACCCTTCAGAATTCGTCCTCCGATGTCGGCAATCTCACCTCCGTCAACAGCTTTGGCCTCCCCATGGAGGTCAGCATCGACTACACGAATTTCGTCAATGGCGGCACAGTCAATTCGACCGCGACCGTTGGCTACAACGTCCCCGGTTCCACGGTTGTCAACGACATTACCAACATCAATGTCGCGAACACCTTCGCCTACGACTACACCTCAGGGCCACTGACGGGCCAATTCCGCATCGCCGCATCGCCCGCTGGGTCCGTGAGTACGCCTGCCAATCCTTCTCCGGTACCCAATCCTCCCTTCCAGGCTTCGGATTGGGACGGCTACGTGATGAGCCTCGAAGGCACCGTGGCCAACGACATCACCCTGTCCGGCGTATTCAATGGCGCCACCGACGCTGCCACCACCGCGTTTCCCGACGGCGTCTATCACAACGGCGGGTATTTCGCCTATCAACTGCAATGGGATTCAACCGACGACGATTTCTGGCTGGTCCCGCTTCCCAGCAGCCAGATCCAGGGTGCCATCCAAATCAGCCCAAGCGACCTGGAAAACAGCATCTACGCCACCAATGGCACCGCGGACATCTTCCCCGCAGTGACCAACAATCCGACCGCGACACCCTATCTCAGCATGAACGTCGGGGCGAACAATCAGTGGGGCAAGATCCTGTTGGAACTCTTCACCGGCTTCACCGGTGGGTTCTTTGGCGAGGACGGCAATCCCGCAAACATCAACCCCCAGCTCTCCGGTTCGATCGATCTCGACAAGAGTATGAACTGGGATCCTTCATACGCATTCGAACAGAACGTCAGCAACACGCAAACCGCCTATCAGTCATACGATAAGTATTCACAAATATTCTTCACCGAATTGAATTCCTACGGGTCCGGCTACTCCGATGCATTAATGCAGCAATATGCGGTCGGAGGCCCGCAGATCAGCGTATCCGAAAAACCGACCAGCGGCACGGCGTTCGTCAACGTCCCAAGCATCGACCTGACCATCTTCGCCAACGGCGAAACGCCCACAGGGTACCAAAAGCCAGAAATCTACAACAACATCACCGCGGGCCCGACTGGTTATGCCCTGCCGAACGACTTCATGTCCGGCGCCAACGTTGTGCTGAATTTCGCCGTCGCGCCACCCAACACGCAGGGCGTCGTTCCCGCCAGCACCGATACGATAACCCTCAACATCGGAACATTGGAAAATGCCGGCACGCAGGCATTCGGCACCGTAACGTTCGATGGATCGACCGCCGGCACCGCGGGCCTGTGGCAGATCTGGGACATCACCGACACGGCGGGCACGATAGCCGCAAGCCCTGCTGGCAGCCCACAAACGGTCGGCTCGATGCTGTTGGAACTCCCGGTCGCCAACCCTGGAACCGGCACCACCGCCACATCGTGGTATCAGATCGGCGTTGGCGGCAAGACGTTCAATCTGTACACGACAACAACGATAACAACAGATTCCACCGTTCAGTTCGTTGACACCCCAGGATCTTTGGCAATCGACGGCCTCGCGCAAATCACTCCTCCACAAAATGAAGCAACATCGTCCACGTTCTCAGTGGCTTTCGCCGTCGGCGCCGGTGTCTCCGTCGATCCGTCGCTCTTCGTCTTGAACAGCGGCACCGTCGGCGCCCAGCCATACGCGCCGGTCGCCGGAACGCTTGCGTCGAGCGGAACAACGACGACCTACACCGCGCTGGCCGGCCAGGATAATCCCAACACGAACACCATCACCACGGCGGATCCATTCCTCGCCTTCGCCTGGACCGGCGACAACATCGCAGCCGCCACATCCCTCTGGGTCGACCAATACACCAACAAGATCGACGCGCTCACCGTCGCCCGCGTCATGGTTGAATCAGGTGGAACGCTGGTTGCTTCCACGACCGGCACGGCGGACATCGACGGTCAGTGGCAGACCGGAACGGTTGCCATCAATCCCGGAACCTACACCATCACGGTGCAGGAATTCGCCGCAAGCGGCACGGCATTCATGACGCCTTTGTCACCGAAGAGCCAACCGTTGGTCCTCACCGAGACAGGCAATCCTTGCTTCGTCACCGGCACGCAGATCCGCACCGCGCATGGCGGGATGCCGGTGGAATCCATCACGGTTGGCGAACAGGTCCGCACCGTCCTGCACGATCGCCTGGCAACCGTGATCTGGGCCGGCCAACGGCAGGTGAACTGCGCGCGCCACCCGGATCCGCGACAGGTCTGGCCGGTGCGCGTGCAAGCCGGCGCATTCGGCGAGGGACAGCCACACCGCGACCTGTTCGTGTCGCCCGACCACGCGATTTATGTGAACGACGTGCTGATCCCAGTGAAACACCTGATCAACGGCAGCACTATCACGCAAACACCACGCAACCACGTGACCTATCACCACCTGGAACTCGCCGAGCATGACGTGCTGCTCGCCGAAGGCCTGCCAGTGGAGAGCTATCTGAACACCAACGACAGCACCAACTACGCCAACCGTCCGGAACCGGTCCGGCTGCACCCTGACTTCTCCACCCGTACCTGGGAGGCGTTCGGCTGTGCCAGACTGGTCGTCACCGGCCCCGAACTCAACACAGTGCGCCAGATGCTCCAGGATATCGCAGCCGCAGAACGCCTTCTCAGCCCGTCTCGCTCAGCGCTGTCGTCCGATAAAACCCCGCGATCGGCATCGAGAGTGCGACGCTCGGCAGCACCACAATCCCGCCCGCCTCGATAAACTCCGGCTCCGCCAGCTACGATCCGTCCGGTGCCCGCACCAGAAGCTCCGCCTCGATGCAAGTGCTGCGGATTGCCGGGATCTCCCGCACGCTCAGCACGCTGGCATAGGCCCAGATGTTATACCAAAGCTCACTGACGATGACTTATCCGTCGCTTTAATCGTCATGGCCGGGCGTGTCCCGGCCATGACGATTAAAGCGAATAGGTCGCCGTCAGCGAGTTTGGTATTAGTCCGCGTTTCCGCCTCGTTCGACGGTGACAAGATCTCAATCAGCAGGATCGGCTCCGGCGGCGCGCACGTCACTCCAAGATCAGGCACCCGGCGATTGCGGCTCGCGCGCACCCCGGGGACGATGCGCGTACCGATAGCACCGCCGACGCACGCCTGTCGCGCGCCCCGTAGCTGGAACACATTCGGCTGTGCCAAACTGGTCCTCACCGGCGCCGCCAAACGAAACGGAGGCAAGCATGATCGCCGTCGTCGATCTCAAGTCCGAGTTCGCCAAACTGGCGATGCTCAAGAACCGCACGCCAACCTCGACCGACGCCGAACGCGCCGGCGCCTTCGGCCGCGTCGCCCCCTATCGCGACGGCGCCATCTTCACCGCCAAGTTCGCCGGCACCAGCGCCTGGGAGCGCCATCCGCATGGCGACGAGATCGTCTACATCGTTGATGGCGCGACGACCCTGCACCTGATCACCGACGCAGGCCGTCAGTCCATCCACCTCACCGCCGGCATGTTGGCGATCGTGCCGCAGAACGCCTGGCACCAGTTCGAGGCGCCCGACGGCGTATGCGTCATGACCGCGACGCCGCAGCCCACCGAGCACGCGCGAACCGACATCGACGATCCCCGCTCCATCGAATAGGCTAAACTCGCGTAGACAAGGCTCCGGCGCCGCATTGCGCCAGCGAACTCCATGTGCATCTGTCCGCCCCGTGTCAGCGTCCCGCCGCCATCAATCTCACCCAAAGGGCATTGAGACGCCGGTGAGACTGCCATGATCGACCCCGACGCCGAGGCGCGCCGCACGCTCCGCCGTTATCGCATCTTCGCCACCTCGCTGCTTGTGCTGATGGCGGCACTGACGCTCATCACCTACGCCCTGCCCGCCTCATCCATCGCCGACCTGCTGCAAGCCGCCGCCAAAGCCGGTTTCGTGGGTGGTATCGCCGACTGGTTCGCGGTCACCGCGCTGTTCCGCCATCCACTCGGCATCCCAATCCCGCACACCGCCATCATTCCAACCCAGAAGGAACGCCTGGGCGCGGCCCTCGGTCGGTTCGTCGCAACCCACGTCTTCACAGCAGACGAGGTTGCCGGTGTGCTGGACCGCCTCGATCTCCCCGGCATTCTGCACCGCTTCCTGGCCGACCCGGCCTCGGCCCATCCTGCCGCAGTCGCGCTCGCGGCCTCGCTTCCCCGCATCCTCTCCACGGTCGAGGACGGTCGCGCCCGCCGGCTCATCGCTCGCATCGTGCCACGCATTCTCGGCGGCCCGGGCGCCAGCCAGGTCGTCGCACGTGCGATGCACGGCCTGGTCGAAGGCGGCAGGCACCAGGAGGTCTTCGGCTTCGTTCTCAACCAGCTTCGGGAACTGCTCGCCTCCAGGGAGGAAGCCCTGCGCACCGCCATTGAGGAGCGCGTACGCGAACAGGGCGGCCGCGTTGTCGGCTGGGCACTCGGCGCGTCCATTGCCCGCCGTGTGCTTGCCACAGTGAACGCCGAACTCGACAAGATGAGCCCCGATGGCTCGGAGCTGCGTGCGGCGTTCGACGAGTGGGTCCGTCGCGAAATTGTGCGCCTGGAAGAAGATCCCGCCCGCGCCGCCGAACTCGGTGCCGCCATTCGACGGGTGGTCGCGCACGAAACAGTACAGGCATGGCTATGGGATGTCTGGGCGCGCCTTCGCATGGCCCTCGAGGCGGACGCAGGAAAATCGTCCGGCCGCACAGTCGCCTACATCGAAGGTGCGTTGGCGAACTTCGGCGCCATGCTGGAATCTGACCCAGCGGCGCGAGCGCGCGTACACAATGGTGCGCAAGCCGTCGTCGCTTCGCTGCTTCCCTCTGCCCAGGCGCGCCTGTCCGACTTCATCGCTCAGGTCGTTGCCAACTGGGATTCGGAAACAATCGTAGAGCGCCTGGAGCTGCGGGTTGGCAAGGACCTGCAATATGTTCGCGTCAATGGCACGCTCGTCGGCTTTCTTGTCGGTGGCCTGCTCTACTGGGTGCTGAAGGCCACCTTCGGCTATGTTAGTTTCTGACACCAAGAAGGAATGGAGGAACCGATGCCCACGACTTACAAGGAACTCCTTGCGGCAGCCCATGCGGCAGTGCCGGCCATCACGGCCGCGGACGCCGCCAAACTGGTCGAGCAAGCCGGCGCGGTGATCGTCGATGTCCGCGACGGTACCGAGGTGGCCGCCAGCGGCAAAGCGAAAGGCGCGGTTGCCGTCCCTCGCGGCTCGTTGGAATCCCGAGCCGATCCCAACTCGCCGAACCACAATCCTGCCTTCCGCAAGGACCATCCTGTGATCCTCTATTGCGCCGGCGGTGGCCGCGCCGCGCTCGCCGGCAAGACGCTGAAAGACATGGGCTTCACCGATGTTCGCAACCTGGGCGGCTTCAAGGATTGGGTCGCCGGCGGCGGAGCCATCAAATCAGCCTAGCGCTCTGACTCACGCGGATGATGCACCGGCTCCCCCGTCATTCGTGCGAACGCGGGAACCCAGGGCCACGGACACAAACCTCGCCCTGGGTTCCTGCTTTCGCAGGAATGACGCGAATGTAGTGCCAGCGAATCATCCGAAAGCGTCTGAGCACTAGCGAAAGGGCACATCGACAGGGTCTCCGTCTCGTAACATACTCAACAGAAACGTCGGCACTACGACCGATGGCACGTACAAGGAAACGGAGACCAAGCCGATGACGCACCGCCGTTACTGGGTGTACTTCCTGCTCTTCCTGTTCAACGTCGTCTGCTATCTCGACCGCATCAACATGTCGGTTGCAGGCCGACCCGTTGCGCAGGAATTCGGACTGTCGCCGGTCGCACTCGGCTATCTGTTCTCCTCCTTCCTCTGGGCATACGTCGTCATGATGTTGCCCAGCGGCCATCTCGTGGATCGCCTGGGCGCACACCGCCTTGCCGCGATCGGTGCTACCGTCTGGTCGATCGCACAGATCCTCAGCGGTGCCACGACCGGCTTCGCCACCATGTTGCTGACCCGGCTAGGCCTAGGCGTAGGCGAGGCACCAACGTTTCCGGTCAGCTATCGTTCGGTGCGCGATTGGGGCCCCTACACCGAGCGCGGCATCGCCGTTGGGTGCATCCAGGCCGGCACTCTGCTCGGCCCGGCACTCAGTGCGCCGCTGGTGGCCTGGCTGATCGCCTCCACCTCATGGCGCGTGTCATTCTTCGCCACCGGCGCCGTTGGCCTTGTGTGGGTCGTAGTCTGGGTGGTGCTCGTATCCACTCCCGAGAAGACCAGTTGGATTCCCGAACCCGAGCGCCGCAAGATTCTCGCAGAACGCCATGGGGGTGAGGTGCTGCCCGAGGGCGGTATCGGCTATCGTGGCCTGTTGCGTTCCCCATCGATGTGGGGCCTCGCGATTTCCCAGGGCACTGCCGTCTATACAGTCTATCTCTACCTGAGTTGGCTACCCAACTACCTGCAGACCGCGCGCGGTCTCTCCATCATCAATTCCGGCCTGTTCACCTCGGTCCCGTTCTTCGTCGGCGCGGCAGTCATCATCGCGACCAACTGGATCGGCGATCGCATCCTCACACCGCAAACCATGCGCCAAGGCGCGCGCCGCAATGTCGTCGTCGCCTGTCTTTTGCTGAGCGCACTCGGCATTTTCATTCCGATGGTCAACTCACTCGCCTTGGTGGTCATACTGACCATCTTTCCTATCAGCTTCGGCGGCACCGCAACCGCAACGAACGCGGCATTGTGCAATGACCTGCTTCGTTCACAGGCAGACAGCGGCCGCGCCTTCGCCTTCATGGTGCTTGGCGGTAATGTGTTCGGGCTGCTCGCACCAATCGTCACCGGGTACATCGTACAGATCACCGGCAGCTTTTCCTCCGCCTTCGTCCTGGCAGGCTTGTTGTCGCTGGTTGGTGCGGGAATTTCCTTCTCCCTGACACGCCACACGCTGGGAGAAGAAACTCCCGTCACCGCCAGCATCGCCCGCGTTACCGGCTGAACCCGGTCCTGCGTCTAGCAAGCACCCCACCAGTCTGCCTATATGTCCCGATAGGCAACAGGGAGGCGGACATGGCACGCTACGCCAACATCCTCGAGACCGTCGGCCGCACGCCGGTCGTGCGGATCAACAAGCTCGCGCCAGAAGGCGTAAATCTGTTCGTGAAAATCGAAGCCTTCAATCCGCTTGGCTCCGTCAAGGACCGCCTCGCACTCGGCGTCATCGAGGCCGCCGAACGCAGCGGCGAACTGAAGCCAGGCCAGACCGTCGTGGAAGCAACCAGCGGCAACACCGGTATCGGCCTCGCCATGGTTTGCGCCGCCAAAGGCTATCCGCTCGTCGTCACCATGGCCGAGCCCTTCAGCGTCGAACGCCGCAAGCTGATGCGCTTCCTCGGGGCCAAGGTGGTGATCACCCCGGCCTCCGGCCGCGCCGTCGGCATGGTGGATAAGGCAAAGGAACTCGCCGTCAAAAACGGCTGGTTCCTGACGCGCCAGTTCGAGAATGAAGCCAACGCCGACATGCACTCGCGCACCACCGCGCGCGAGATCGTCGACGACTTCAAGGACACGCATCTTGACTACTGGGTCACCGGCTATGGCACTGGGGGCACGTTGAAGGGCGTCGCCCGCGTGCTCGCGAAGGAGCTCCCGAACACCAAGATTGTCGTTTGTGAGCCATCCGACGCAGCCATGCTCAGCAGTGGCGAAGGCCAGAAGCGCAACGACGACGGTACTCCGGCCGCCGGGCACCCCGCGTGGAAGCCGCATCCAATGCAAGGTTGGGCACCCGACTTCATCCCGAAACTGACGGGCGACGCTGTGGAGGCAGGCAACATCCACAAGTTCCTGCTCGTCACTGGCCCTGATTCAATGAAATGCAGCAAGGACCTGGCAAAGAAGGAAGGCATCTTTGTTGGTATCAGCGCTGGCGCCACCTTCGCCGGCGCACTGCAAGTCTGCGCTGAGGCACCGAAAGGCTCCAACATTCTCGCAATGCTGCCCGATACCGGCGAACGCTATCTCAGCACGCCGCTGTTCGCCGACATTGCCGCGGACATGACCGACGAGGAGAAAGCGATTTCCAAATCCACGCCGGGCTTTCAGTTGCCAGACTGACCGAATGACTCTGCACATCTGTCATTGCGAGCGGAGCGAAGCAATCTCGATCGGGATTGCTTCGCGTCGCTCTACGTGACACGGACAGACTAATGCTTCGCCTTTCCGTCCTTGATCAGTCCACCGTGGTGACGGGCCGCTCGCCCGACACCTCCATCCGCGAGAGTCTCGCGCTGGCGAAGCATTGCGAGGCTCTCGGCTACACCCGCTACTGGTGCGCGGAGCACCACAACTCCGCCAGCCAGGCGGGCACCGCACCGGAAATCCTGATCAGTGCCATCGCGGCCACCACATCGCGCATCCGCATCGGTTCTGCCGGCGTTATGCTGCCGCACTACTCCAGCCTCAAAGTCGCCGAACAATTCCGCGTCCTCGACGCGATAGCCCCCGGCCGCATCGATCTTGGTCTGGGCCGCGCGCCCGGATCCGACGGCCGCACCGCATTCGCGCTGAACCCACTCGCGGAAACCGCAGCCGATCACTTCCCCGCCCAGGTGCGCGATCTACTGGCATGGCTGAATGGCGAAAGACTGGTGGAAGGCCATCCCTTCCGCGACATCATCGCGCAACCCGGAGGTCCGACCACGCCGGAAGTCTGGATGTTGGGCAGCTCCGATTACGGCCCGCAGGTCGCCGCGTATTTCGGCCTGCCGTTCTGCTTCGCGCACTTCATCACCGATGGCCGCGGCGTCGAACAGGCACTGGCACTCTACCGCGAAACATATCGGCCCAGCGCGCGCCATCCTGAACCCTATGCTGCGCTCTGCGTCTGGGCGATGGCCGCCGACACCCAAGGCGAAGCCGCACGCCTGTTCACCTCGCGCGAGATGTGGCGCCTTGGCCGCGACCGCGGTGTATATACAGCCCTGCCGTCGCCTGAAGAAGCGGCAGCGCAGCAATACACCGAAGCTGAATTGGCCCGCACCGAGCGCATGCGCTCACGCGCGTTCTACGGAACGCCAGTCGTCGTCGGCGACAAGCTGCGCGCCTTGGCTGCACAGCACGGCGTGGAGGAGATCGCCATCCTGACCACGCTGCACGATCCCGAGGCGCGGCGTCATTCGTACACGCTTCTGGCAAAGGAGTTTGGCTCATGCAGTTCCTCGTAACGCTCTACGATGGCACCGATGCCGAGGCCCCAGCGCGTCGCGCCGCCACACGACCGGCGCATCTTGCTGGCCTGCCCAACATTGTCGCTAACGGAAAGCTGGTATTCGGCGGCCCGATTTTCGACGACGCCAACAAGCCGATCGGATCATTCCTGCTGGCTGATTGTCACGATCGAGCTGAATTGGACGCAATGATTGCGAATGATCCCTACACCAAGGGAAACGTCTGGCAGAAAGTCGAAGTCAAACCAGTGCGGCTGGTCGTCCAGGACGGCAAGATCACGCCGTAAGCCGGTTAGCGCCCGCCCTCGCCTGAGGGGCGCCGCCATTCCGTTGGCTTATTCGCCTATTCGCCGAATCCGCCTGTGTGCAGCCGCCGCGCCTGCACATGTTGCGGTGCGATAGGAGGATGTCATGCATCTTGTTCGAGTTCTCGCCACCGCGGCGGCGGTGGTGGCCACAATGGCGCTCGCCCCAGTGGCGATGGCCACAAATACACCGGATCAGCCCGCTTCCCTGCATCTCGTCCGGGGCGGCGGAGGCCATTTCGGTGGCTTTGCCGCTCACGGTCGCGGCGGGTTCCACAGCGGTTACGCCTGGCGTGGCGGTGCGCGGTATCGCCCCTGGCACGGCAACTATCGGCGCGGCGTGTATCCCTACGCCTATGGTTGTCCGTATCCCTACAGCTACCCCTATTGCACCTGGCCGAACGGATAACCGGGGCGCCAGCCGCCCGCTCGAATTCAGTCAGTCAACAATCCAGCCGTATCTACACAAGGAGTTACTACGATGACGTTCAATGGACATTGGACGCGCCGAGCGATGGCGTGTCGCAGCGCGCGCCAAATGCCTGGTATCGCTTCGGCAGCGCTGATCCTCACCACTGTGTCGCTGATCTCGTGCGCAGCAACCGAAAATAACGCCTTCCTCGGACCACGCTATGACGGCCCGACGGCCGCGTACGGCTACAATCCGCCCTGACGCGCGGCCGCGTGAGCTAGAGGATTATGTTCCTGGCTCCTCGTCCCCCTATCCCCGCCGGTCATTGCGCTGGCGCGAGGCCCCTGCCCGCCAAACCTGGTACCGGAACGCCAACCACGCGATGGCCCCCGCCACCACGACCACCGGTATCAGGATCACCGCGAACCACAGCGCAAATGACGCAACCATCAGCGCCACCGCCACCACCGCGATAACCGCCGCCCACGCGAATATCCGCGCCGCGATCGGCGGGCGCCGGGGCCGGTAACTCCCATCGGGCAGCAATTCTATCTCAGGCGGCATGCGCAAGAGTTGGCGCATTCGCGCCGCTGGTTCAAGGTGGTACCCAACCCGAAGGAGACCAGACGATGAAAGTCGGCTTGTTCCTCAACACCCAGTTCCAGGCCGGCCAGTCCGTCGCCGCACACCTGCCCGACCTCATCGCGCAAACCCGCGCCGCGCGCGAAGCGGGTTTCAAGTCGCTCTGGTTCCCGCACCACTTCCTCACCGGCCCGCTGCAAATGCTCCAGATCGTGCCGATGATGGCCTACCTCGCCCCACACGCCGAAGGCATGCAGGTCGGCCCCAACATCCTGATCCTGCCACTCCTCAATCCCGTGCAGGTCGCCGAAGAATCCGCCACGCTCGACGTGCTCACGGGGGGCAATTACGTGCTCGGCGTCGGCCTCGGCTACCGCCAAACCGAATTTACCGCCTTCAACATGACGCTGAAGGAGCGCGTGCCCCGACTGGAGGAAAGCATCGCCCTGATCCGTCGCCTCTGGACCGAGGACAAGGTCACGCACAAGGGCCGCTTCTACCAGGTCGAGGATGCATCGCTCTGCCTCAAGCCGCTGCGTGCCGGCGGCCCACCGATCTGGATGGCCGGCACCGCCGATGCGGCCATCAAACGCGCGGCGCACATGGCCGATGCTTGGATGATCGTTCCAAGCACCACGCTGCACGACCTGACCGCCCAGATGCGCATCTATCGCGAAGCGCTGGCCCACCGCGTACCGGACTGCTTCCCAATGGTGCGCGAGTGCTACGTCGGCGCCAACCACAAGACGGCGCTGGACGAATGCCGCGCGGCGCTGCAATACAAATACGATGCGTACGCGTCCTGGGGCCTATCGGGCCGCCAGACGCCGGCGCTGGAGGAACTGGCGCGCAACCGCTTCATCATCGGCGACAAAGTGTTCGTGAAGGAGGAGATCACGCGCTACCGGGAAGCGCTCGGCATCGACCATTTCATGATGCGCTGCCATTGGCCAGGCTTGGAGTTCGACAAGGCATTGGGCAGCATCCGGCGCCTGGGAGAGATTTTCCCATGAGACAGATGACGCTCGTCGCCTTCCTTCAGGCGCAGAACTGCACGAATTTCGTGGGATCGTGGCGGCACCCGGAGGCGTCGCCCGCCTTCATGACCGCCGACTACTACCGCCACATCGCGCGCGTGCTGGAGGCAGGAAAATTCCATGTCGGCTTCTTCGATGATCGGCTGGCGATGCCGGATCGCTATGGCGGCGATCATGCGCACACAGTGGCCAATGGTATTCGCTGCGTGAAGATGGACCCCATCACCATCCTGACCGTGATGGGGATGGCAACGGAACGGATGGGCCTCGGATCAACGTGCTCCACAACCTATTACGAGCCGTTCCACGTGGCGCGCGTGTTCCAGACGCTGGACTTGATGACCAACGGGCGGGCGGCATGGAACATCGTGACCTCGATGAACGATGGCGAGGCACTGAACATGGGCCACGCCGCGCATGGCGAGCACGACCAACGCTATGACCGCGCCGATGAATTCCTGGAGGTTGTGGTAGGGCACTGGGATTCCTGGGCCGACGATGCGCTGGTGATTGACAAACGTACCGGCACGTTCGCGCATCCGGACAAGGTGCGACGGCTGGATCACCAAGGGGAGTATTTCCGCTCCCGCGGTCCATTCACGGTCCCTCGGTCGCCGCAGGGCCATCCGGTGCTGATCCAGGCGGGACAGAGCGGACGCGGCCGGGCGTTCGCGGCGCGCTGGGCGGAGCTGGTGTTCGTCAACTACCACTCGCTGGAGCATGCACGCGTTGACTATGCCGAATTCAAGCGGCAGGTGGCCGCCGCCGGGCGCGATCCGGAGAAGCTGGCCGTAGCGGCGGGTGTCTATACAGTGGTGGCCGAAACCCGCGCCGAGGCGGAAGACAAGGTGGCAATGATCGACAAGCTGCCGAAGGAGATCGACCAGCTCTCGCTGCTATGCGAGGTCCTGAACGTCGATCTCTCCCAAAAACCGCTGGATGAGCCGTGGACCGAGGAGGAGATCCAGACCTGGACCGGCGCGCAGGGCCTGCGCGATCGCGTCTATCGTGTGCTAGGCAAGCGCAACCCCACCACGCGAGACTTCATGGAGGTCAGCCACCGCGGTACCTTCCGCGATCATCCACGCTTCGTCGGTTCGCCGAAGGACGTGGCGGACGGGATGGAGGAATGGTTTGCAACGCGAGCCTGCGACGGCTACGTGGTCGCGGCCTCGCACGTGCCCGGCGGCTACGAGGAGTTCGTCCGCTACGTTGTCCCCGAACTGCAACGCCGCGGACTTCTTCACAACGACTATCGCGGCACCACATTGCGGGAGAACCTTGGTCTTGAGCGCCCACGCATCGACGCGTGGCGCGAGGTTCGTCACTAACCGGAGGGAAAACGATGAAGCTGATGTATTCGCCAGGTGCCTGTTCCGTCGGCATCCATGTGCTGCTGGAAGAAATCGGTAAGCCATACGAAGCCCAACTGGTGAACCTGCGCGAAGGCGGGCAGTTCAAGCCCGAATTCACCGCGGTCAACCCGAAGTCGAAAGTCCCCACGCTGGTGCGCGACGACGGCTCGGTGCTGACCGAGTTTCCAGCGATCGCCTACTGGCTTGCCCGCACCAATCCCGACAAGAAGCTGCTGTCGGACGACGTCGAAGCGCAGACGCGCGCGTTTGAAGCGTTGGATTACTGCGTCAGCACGGTCCACATGCAAGGCTTTTCGCGCCTGTTCCGCGCGTCCAACTACACGCCCAATCCTGCGGACGAGGACAAAGTGAAGGAGCGCGGCAAGGAACTGGTGGAGAAAGGCTTTGTCGTGATGGACAAGGCGCTGGCCGGCAAGGACTATCTCGCCGGCTCATTCTCCATCGCTGACTCGGCCCTGTTCTACACGGAGTTCTGGGGCGCCAAGCGCATGAACATGAAGCTGCCATCGAACTGCGAGGCGCATTTGAACCGCATGTTGGCGCGTCCCGCCGTCCAACGTGTGATGCAGCAGGAAGGCCTGAACTGAGGTGCACGGGGCGTTCCAGGAGGCATCGCTTGCGCCAATCCCTTTTTGGTTTCTGCGTCATGGCGAAACCGACTGGAACGCCCAGGGCATCTCACAGGGCAATGTCGATATCCCGCTAAACGCTACCGGCATCGCTCAGGCGCGAGCTGCCGCCCAGAAGCTGCGCAATCGCGGCATCGCCACGATCGTCGCATCGCCATTATCGCGCGCCCACGTAACTGCCGAGCTTGTGGGTGAAGTGCTCGGCCTTCCAGTCGCAATTGATCCCGATTTGCGTGAGGTCGGTTTCGGCGTCCAAGAGGGTCAGCCGATGAGCGGCTGGTTCACCGACTGGATCAGTGGGACTTTCACCCCCGAGGGCGCAGAATCATTCGCGGCATTGGGCATGCGAGCAGTTGCCGCGGCTAATCGTGCAACGGCTCAACCACCTGCGGTGCTGCTCGTCGCGCACGGCGCATTGTTCCGTTCGCTACGTGCGGCGATGGGGATCGAGCCCGTGATGCGGACGCAGAACGCTGTGCCAATCTTTTGCGAGCCGCCGCGCAACGGTGAGAGCGCATGGACCCTCAACCCAATGCCCTGATACCAAGGGCCGAAGTTCTCGGGCTTGCCCCCATAGGCGCCATCCAAACAGTCGTCATGGCCGGGCGTGTCCCGGCCACCCGTAGCGGCACGATCGTCCGATCGCGGCATAATATAAATTCATGTCCCCAGGTAAAACTGCCGTATCAGCTCGTTATTATTCAGCTCAGCCGCCGAATTGCCGGAGAATTCGATCCTCCCGTGCACGATAACGTATCCCCTGTCCGCGATCCGTATCGCCTGGGTGAAATTCTGCTCGGCCATCAGCACCGTTAGCTGATAGCCTTCCTTCAACTCCTTGATCTTATCGATTGTCCGCGCAACCAGTAGCGGCGCCAGCCCGACCGATGGTTCATCGATCAACAAAATACGCGGTGCCGACATGAGCGCTCGGCCCAGCGCCAACATCTGCTGCTCGCCGCCACTCATGCTGCCCGCAAGTTGCCGGCTGCGCTCCTTTAGGCGGGGAAAGGTCTCGAAACAGAAGTCCAGATTGCGCGCGATTGCGGCACGTGCCGAGCGGCGGAACGCGCCAAGCAGCAGGTTCTCGGTAACTGTCAGCCGAGGAAACAACCTGCGACCTTCCGGCACGAAGGCGATGCCCAATTCGACGATCGCCTCTGTACTCCGCCCCACCAATTCATGCTGTGTGCCGTCAACATCCGCAACAATGGTCCCCGACGACGGTCGCACGATCCCCATCACACACTTCAGCAGTGTGCTCTTGCCATTACCGTTGGTCCCCAGCAGCGCGACCGTCTCGCCCGATCCCACCGACAGCGATACATCGTGGAGCACGCGCACGGCACCATAACCGGCATCGAGGCCGTCGATGGTGATACTATTCGCCAAGATACGCCCTCACGACATCAGGGTCGCGCACCACATCGCCCGGATCGCCATCAGCGATCTTGCGTCCCGCAACCAGCACCACCAGTCGCTGAGAGAAGTGCATCACCGCGCGCATGATATGTTCGATCAGGATCACCGTGACGCCCTGCTCATTCAGCCGGATCAGCAGTGCCAGGATGTCATCGACTTCGCCGTGCGATAGTCCAGCCATTGCCTCATCGGCAATCAGCAGCCGAGGCGCCGCGGCCATCGCGCGAGCCAATTCCAGCTTGCGCATTTCGATCTGCGTCAGGTCGCGTGGCAGCCGATTTGCCTTATCGGCCAAGCCCACCGTGTGCAGCAACTCCACGCAGTGTTCGTCGATCGCACGCGTCCCGTCGTGACGGCCCGCATAGAGCAGCGGCACACGCAGATTGTCGGCAAGGGACAGCGTATTGAATGGCCGAGGCAGTTGGAAGCTTCGCGCCAGCCCGAGCCTCGTACGTTCATGTGCCGCCAACCCGTTCAGTATCTGGCCACCAAACCGAACGCTTCCCATCTCATGGCGCAGCGTGCCGCACATGCAGTTGACCAGCGTGCTTTTGCCGGATCCATTTGGTCCGATCAGCCCCAACCGCTCGCCATCGCGGACAGCAAGTTCAATGCCCTCCAGCGCGACAAATCCGCCGAAGCGCTTGCCCAAGCCCGAGACCTGAAGGAGCGGATTATCCGGCACGGGCGCGGCTCCCAGTCGAACCTTGCATTATGCCCCAGTCCGCCTCGTACCTACACCGAACAGGCCGAGTATCCCCTTTGGAGCCACAATGACGAACCCCACCAGCATCAACCCAACGATCAGCAGGTTGAGCGCCGACGAAATCGTTACCGTCGCGACCTGCTGCAACGTTCCCAGCAGGATCGCGCCAATCACTGGCCCCAGCCAGCTCGACGTGCCTCCCACCAACGGCATCGCCACACCATTCACCGCATACGCCAGGCTGAATCCGGACGTAGGATCGAGATACGTGACATAGTACGGCAGCGGCGCTCCAGCCATTCCCATGAACGCGCCAGAAATGGTCGTCGCCAACAGTTTCAGCCGCAGCGTCGGTACGCCGGACGCCTCAGCCGCAACCTCATCATCGCGTATCGTCGCAAACCCATACCCAAGCCGCGACCGCTCGATCGCCCGCGCCGTCGCGACCACAATCACCACCAATCCAAGCATCACCAGAAACAGGTACTGGATGTAGTCGATGCCCAGCAGTGCCGCCTTCATCGGCCGGACGATGTACGCGCCGCGCGAACCCCCAACGAAGTCCCAATTGGTGATCAGCGTCTGCACCACCACCGCCAACGCCAGTGTGGCAATCGAGAAGAACGCGCCCCGCAATCGCAGCGTCAGATACCCCGTTCCCAGCCCGACCACTCCCGACACAATTCCGCCGATCGGCATCATCACCGGCAGCGGCAGAGACGTCAGCTTGTGCAGCACCACGGTGCTGTACGCGCCCAGCGCAAAGAACGCCGCGGTGCCGAAATTCACATATCCCGTGTAGCCACCCAGGATGTTCCACGCAGTCGCCAGCGCGATGTATTGCAGCACCACGTAACCCGCGAAGAAGACATAAGCGTTGCCGATCAGCCGCGCCCCACAGAACACGCCTGCCGCGACGATCAGCAGCAGGATGACGAACTTGACGCCGTTCATCGGTCAGCGCCCAAAGATGCCAGCGGGGCGTACCGCCAAGGTGACCAGCAGAAAACCGAACGCGACCGCCGGAGCCCAGGACGGCCCGTAGAACGTCGCCGTCAGGTTCTCGACAATGCCCAATGCCATCGCCGCAACCAGTGTTCCCGCGAAACTCCCCATGCCGCCGAGAACGCAAATCGCGAATACACGGCCGATGTAGTCGCGGCCGATCGATGGTTCGACCGGCTGGATGATGATCAGCACTGCACCTGCCAGCGACGCCGTCGCGATCGACAGACCGAACGCGATCCGCTTGATGCGCGTCGGATTTGCCGCCATCAGCCGCAGCGCCAACGGGTCCTGCGCCACCGCCAGGATCGCCCGCCCAATGAAGGTGCGCGACATGAATACCTGCAGCCCGCCCACCATCACCAACGCCACCACGCAGGGCACCAGCAAGCGCAAGGGTAATTCGATCGCACCGAAATGCAGGCTGGGCCCGATATACGGCGCTTCCACCAGCCGGTAATCGACCCCAAACACCAGGACCAGCGTTACCTCGGTAATGAACAGCAGGCCAAAGAAAAACGCCAGGCCGCGCAGAGCTTCCTCGCCGCGTCGTTCGAACGCGAGATAGTAGACCTGGTAGACCCCCATCCCGAGCAGATAGAACGCCGGCAGCGCGATCACGCTCGCCAGGATCGGGTCCATCCCGAACGAGCTGTTCGCAATGTACGCAATATACGAGCCAAGAATGATGAAAGCAGGATGCGCGATGTTGACGATATCCAGCATGCCGAACGAGATCGACACGCCGATGGTCACCGCCGCATAGAAGCCGCCGAGCAGCAATCCCGAGACAACAGCGTTGCCCAGGAGTTCCAAGGACATTTCCATTATGCGCCGCACTCTGGCGAATGCGGCGAGTCTTGGCTAGAGCGCCTCTACGCGCGGCGCGCCGCATCCAAGGAGATCACGTTCGGCGCCACCTCCGCCACCACCTTCGCAATCTGCCCGACCAGCTCTTCTTGCAAATACGGCTTCGACAACCGTGGCAAGCCAGGATCCTCCCCATTCGGCAGTTCGGCATAGCCGGTGGCGAGGATCACCGGCAGCTCCGGCCAGGCCTGTTTGATCTGCCGCGCCAGTTCGGCACCCGTCATGGCCGGCATCGCATGATCGGTAATCACCACATCAACGGCCGCATCTTGCCGGAGCATCTCGAGCGCGCGCGAACCCGACATTGCCTCGAGGACCACGTGCCCCACGTCCTCCAGCATCGCCGCCGTGCTGGCAACCACCAGCGGATCGTCGTCGACCACCAGCACACGACACGAGCGTATCCCAGTGCCGAGCAGCGCGACCGTCGGCAACGTGTCGCCCGTCAAGGCGCTTTCAGATACCGGCAGCCAAAGCTCCACAGTCGTCCCTTGGTCCAGGTGACTGGTCATCCGCATCAGACCGCCCGACTGTGCCGCCACGCCGTGCACCATCGACAGGCCAAGCCCGGTGCCCTTCCCCGCCCCCTTCGTGGTGAAGAACGGCTCCGTCGCACGGTTCAGCGTCATTTCGTCCATGCCGGCGCCAGTATCCGACACGGCGATGCAAACATAATGCCCTGGCGCCAGGTCGTCCGGATTTTCTCCCTTGCTCGCCAGCCGCCCACTAATGGAAAGCCGGCCGCCCATCGGCATGGCATCACGCGCATTCAGCGCCAGATTGAGCAACGCCAACTCAAGCTGATTTGGATCAACGCGGATTCCCGGCAGTCCCGACCCATATGTTGTTATGATCTGGATGCTCGGCCCAAGCGTCCGACGCAGCATCTCCTCCATACTCTGTACCAGACGCCGCACGTCCACGGTCTCGGGCCGCAGTTCCTGCCGCCGCGCAAACGCCAGCATTCGCTTGGTCAGCGTGGCGCCACGATCCGCGCCCTGCACCGCCCCATCGATCAGACGCATCACCCTGGGATCGTCCGGCAGCCGTTTTCGCAGAAGCTGCAGATTGCCCAGGATCACCATCAGCAGGTTGTTGAAGTCGTGCGCGACCCCGCCGGTAAGCTGGCCAAGGCTCTCCAGCTTCTGCATCTCGTGCACCTTCGCCAACGCTTCCTCGCTTTCGCGCGTGCGCTCCTCGACGCGGTGCTCCAGCTCAGCATTGGCCTGCGCCAATTCGGCAGTGCGTTCCTCTACACGCCGTTCCAACTCCGCGTTGAGCTGCTCAAGCTGCCGCGTCTTGCGGTACAGATCAGAGAACACCCGCACCTTGGCCCGTAGCAGTTCCGGAACCACCGGAACCGGCACGTAATCCACCGCACCCGCCTCATAGCCACGCAACAGGTCCGGCTCGCTCATCTGGATCGCCGAGACGAAGATGATCGCCGTCCGCCGACAGCGCGGATGCTCCCGAATCATCGCCGCAAGCTCGAACCCGTTCAGGTCCGGCATCACCACGTCAATCAGCACCACGGCGATCTCATGCCGCAGCAGATGATGCAGCGCCTCGGTCGCCGAGTTCGCCTTGATGAGGTTCTCTCCAAGATCGGAGAGAATGACCTCATAGCTCAGCAGCTTCGCCGGCTGGTCATCGACCAGCAGGATATTCACCTGATCTCCTGGACTCACGGCACGCACCTCAACGATGCAGCCAGATCCGCAAGGCAGACAGCAACTGCTCGGTGTTCACCGGCTTGGCAAGATAATCGGAGGCGCCGGCTTCCAGGCACTTCTCGCGGTCGCCCTTCATCGCCTTCGCAGTCAGCGCGATGATCGGCAAGCGGCGGAACTGCTGGCTTGGCGCGGATCACCTCCATCGTCTGATAGCCGTCCATCTCCGGCATCATGATGTCCATCAGCACGATCGCGACGCCCGGCGTAGATCAGCAAGCATCTCGATCGCCTCACTGCCGGTCGTGGCGGTCAGCACCTCCATGCCGCGCCGCTCCAGCACCGAACTGAGCGCGAAGATGTTGCGGGCATCGTCGTCCACCAGCAGCACCTTCTGACCAACCAGGCTCTCGTCGGAGCTGTGCAGCTTCTCCAGCATGCGCTGCTTTTCGCGTCGGCAGATCGGAGACCACGCGATGCAGGAACAGCGCCGTCTCGTCCAGCAGACGCTCCGGCGATTCGACGCCCTTCACCACCACGCTGCGGGCCATCGTGTGAAGCTGCGCATCTTCCTCCGGCGACAGTTCGCGGCCGGTGAACACGACGACCGGCACGTTCGCCAGGTCGTCGTCATCCCGGATGCGCTCCAGCACTTCGAAGCCGGACATGTCCGGCAGCCGCAGGTCGAGCACCACGCAATCCGCCGGCATGTCGCGCAGTAGCTCGATCGCCTCGGCCCCGGTCTCTACGGTGACGATGTCGATGTCGTCGTGCCCAAGCAGCTCGGTGATGGACAGCCGCTCGGCCGCATTGTCTTCCACCACCAGCAGCTTCTTGCGCCGCGGCTTCACGTACTCGGTGATCTTGCCCAGCGCCTCTTCCAGCCCTTCCGTCGTGGTCGGCTTGGTCATGAAGGAGAACGCACCGCGCGCCAGCCCGTGCTGCCGATCTTCGTCGAGGGTGACGATCTGCACCGGGATGTGCCGCGTTGCGGGGTTCTGCTTGAGCTGGCTCAGCACCGTCCAGCCCAGCATGTCGGGCAGGAACACGTCGAGCGACACCGCCGTGGGTTGATATTCGCGCGCCAGCGTCAGCGCCTCCGTGCCGCGCATCGCCACCAGCACCTTCAGCCCATGATCATGCGCCAGATCGACCAGGATGCGCGCGTAGTGCGGATCGTCTTCCACGATCAGCAGCACATTGTCGCCCTCGATAATGTTGAGGCGATCGTCCGCCACCGTCTCAGGCGGGCGCTCGGCGAGGCGAACCTGGCCGGGCAAAGCGATTTCCGCGATGCGCGGCGGCTCGTTCACGTTCGCGGTCGCGCCGCGGGCGGGCGTTGCCGGACCGCTGTAGGTCAGCGGCAGATACAGCGTGAAGGTGCTGCCGACGCCGGGCTTGCTGCGCAACTGGATCTCGCCGCCCAGCAGGTTGGCCAGCTCGCGGCTGATCGCCAGGCCAAGGCCGGTGCCGCCGTATTTGCGGCTGGTGCAGGCGTCGGCCTGCTGGAACGCCTCGAAGATGATGCGCTGCTTCTCCGGCGGGATGCCGATGCCGGTGTCGCTGACCTCGAACGCGACCACGGTTGGCGCGTGATCCAGCACCGGATGGCCCGAGGTCCAGCCGCCTGCACCGCCGAGATGCTGAGCTGCACCCCGCCATGCTCGGTGAACTTGAACGCGTTGGACAGCAGGTTCTTCAGCACCTGCTGCAGGCGCTTGGTGTCGGTGGTGATGCCGCGCAGCGTCGGGTCGACGCTCGACCGTGAAGCGCGAGATTGCGGCTTTCCGCCTCGTGCCGGAACGGCCGCGTCACGCGTCTCCTGCAGGTTGGACAGCAGGATTTCCTCGGCGTCCACCGACATCGTGCCCGACTCGATCTTCGACAGGTCGAGGATGTCGCTGATCAGGTTCAGCAGGTCGGTGCCGGCGCCGTGGATGGTGCGGGCGAATTCCACCTGCCGTCGGCGTCAGATTGCCGTCCGGGTTGTCGGCAAGCTGCTGGCCCAGGATCAGGATGGAGTTCAGCGGCGTGCGCAGCTCGTGCGACATGTTGGCCAGGAACTCGGACTTGTACTTCGACGTCAGCGCCAGTTCGGTCGCCTTCTCTTCCAGCGCGCCGCGCGCCTGCTCGATTTCCTGGTTCTTGCGCTCCACCTCGACGTTCTGTTCGGCGAGCTGCTGCGCCTTCTGCTCCAACTGCTCGTTGGTCTGCTGCAGCTCGAGCTGCCGGGTCTGCAGTTCCGTGGCCAGCTGCTGCGACTGCTTCAGCAGGCCCTCGGTCTGCATCGTCGCCTCGATCGAGTTCAGCACGATGCCGATGCCGGCCGTGAGCTGCTCCAGGAACGAGATCTGCAGATCGGTGAACGAACCGACGCGAAGCCAGTTCGATCACCGCCTTCACCTGACCCTCGATACAGCACCGGCAGCACGACGACGTTGTTCGGCGTCGCCTTGAACAGGCCGGAGCGGATCGGCACCGCATCGGCCGGCAGGCTGGTGATCAGCATGCGCCGCCCGTCGAGCGCGCACTGGCCGATCAGGCCCTGCCCCATCGGCAGATTGCTCGGGATGGCCGCCGGTCGCATCGTCGGCATAGGCAGCCAGCAGCTTCAGGATGGTCGGCGCGTCCGGTTATCCTGATCGACACGGTAGATCACGCCGTTCTGCGCCTCGACCAGCGGCGCCAGCTCGGACAGCAGCATGCGGCCAACGGTGGCCAGGTCGCGCTGGCCCTGCAGCATGTTGGTGAAACGCGCGAGGTTGGTCTTCAGCCAGTCCTGCTCGGTGTTGCGGTCCGTGGTGAGCCGCAGATTGTCGATCATCGTGTTGAGGTTGTCTTTCAGCTCCGCGACCTCGCCGCAGCGCCTCGACCTGGATGGAGCGCGTCAGGTCGCCCTTGGTGACGGCGGTGGCCACCTCGGCGATCGCGCGCACCTGCGTCGTCAGGTTGGCCGCCAGCAGGTTCACGTTGCCGGTCAGGTCCTTCCAGGTGCCGGCGGCGCCCGGCACGTTGGCCTGTCCGCCGAGCCGCCCTTCCACGCCGACCTCGCGCGCCACCGTGGTCACTTCGTCGGCGAACGTCGCCAGCGTGTTGGTCATGTTGTTGATGGTCTCGGCTAGCGCCGCGACCTCGCCTTTCGATGCCATCGTCAGGTTCTGCTTCAGATCGCCGTTGGCGACCGCGGTCACCACCTTGACGATGCCGCGCACCTGCTCGGTCAGGTTGGCGGCCATGACGTTCACCGTGTCGGTCAGGTCCTTCCACGTGCCGGCCACGCCCGGCACCTCCGCCTGCCCTCCGAGCTTGCCCTCGGTTCCCACCTCGCGCGCCACACGCGTCACTTCCGAGGCAAATGCATTGAGCTGATCCACCATCGTGTTGATGGTGTTCTTCAGCTCCAGAATTTCGCCCTTCACATCGACCGTGATCTTGCGCGACAGGTCGCCGCGCGCCACCGCTGTCGTGACTTCGGCAATGTTGCGCACCTGTGTGGTGAGATTGGCCGCCAGCAGGTTCACGTTGTCGGTCAGGTCCTTCCACGTGCCGCCGACGCCAGGCACCACCGCCTGCCCACCCAGGCGCCCCTCGGTGCCCACCTCGCGCGCCACGCGCGTCACCTCTCCCGCGAACGAGCGAAACTGATCCACCATCGTGTTCAGCGTCTCCTTCAGCAGCAGAATTTCGCCGCGCACGTCCACGGTGATCTTCTTCGAAAGATCGCCGCTGGCAATGGCCGTCGCCACCTCCGCAATGTTGCGCACCTGGCCGGTGAGGTTCGACGCCATGAAGTTGACGTTGTCGGTCAGGTCTTTCCACGTGCCCGCAACACCCGGCACCGCAGCCTGTCCGCCCAGCTTGCCTTCGGTGCCCACCTCGCGCGCGACACGCGTCACCTCCGAGGCGAACGCATTGAGCTGATCCACCATCGTGTTGATGGTGTTCTTCAGCTCAAGGATTTCGCCTTTCACGTCCACGGTGATCTTGCGGCCCAGATCGCCGCGCGCCACGGCAGTGGTCACTTCGGCGATGTTGCGCACCTGGCCTGTCAGATTCGACGCCATCGAATTGACGTTGTCCGTCAGGTCCTTCCACGTGCCGGCGACACCCGGCACCTGCGCCTGCCCGCCCAGCCTGCCTTCGGTGCCAACCTCTCGCGCGACGCGCGTCACCTCGCCGGCGAAGCGGTTGAGCTGATCCACCATCGTGTTCAGCGTTTCCTTCAACTGAAGGATCTCGCCGCGCACGTCGACGGTGATCTTCCGCGACAAGTCACCATTGGCGATGGCGGTTGCCACTTCGGCGATGTTGCGCACCTGGCCCGTCAGGTTCGACGCCATCGAGTTGACGTTGTCGGTCAGGTCCTTCCACGTGCCGGCCACACCGGGCACGTTCGCCTGTCCACCCAGCCGCCCTTCTGTCCCCACCTCACGCGCGACGCGCGTCACTTCGCCGGCGAACCCGTTGAGCTGATCGACCATCGTGTTGATGGTTTCCTTCAACTGAAGGATTTCGCCCGACACGTTCACCGTGATCTTCTTCGACAGGTCGCCCTGCGCCACCGCGGTTGCCACTTCGGCGATGTTGCGCACCTGGCCCGTAAGGTTCGACGCCATCGAATTCACGCTGTCGGTCAGATCCTTCCAGGTGCCGGCGACACCTGACACCTGTGCCTGCCCACCCAGTCGCCCTTCGGTGCCGACCTCTCGGGCGACGCGCGTCACTTCGCCAGCGAAACGGTTGAGCTGGTCGACCATCGTGTTGATGGTCTCCTTCAACTGCAGGATTTCGCCCGACACGTTCACCGTGATCTTCTTCGACAGGTCGCCGTTGGCGATGGCAGTGGACACTTCGGCAATATTGCGCACCTGACCGGTCAGGTTGGACGCCATCGAGTTCACTGACTCGGTCAGGTCCTTCCACGTGCCGGCCACGCCGAGCACATTGGCCTGCCCGCCCAGTCGTCCATCGGTGCCGACCTCGCGCGCCACGCGCGTCACTTCGCCGGCAAACGCGTTGAGCTGATCGACCATCGTATTGATGGTCTCCTTCAACTGCAGGATTTCGCCCGACACGTTCACCGTGATCTTCTTCGACAAGTCGCCACCGGCAATCGCGGTTGCCACCTCGGCGATATTCCGAACCTGCGCCGTCAGGTTCGACGCCATCGAGTTCACGTTGTCAGTCAGGTCCTTCCAGGTGCCGCCAACGCCGGGGACCATCGCCTGGCCACCCAGCTTGCCATCGGTGCCGACTTCACGCGCCACGCGCGTCACTTCGGACGCGAACGCATTGAGCTGGTCCACCATCGTGTTGATGGTCTCCTTCAGCTCCAGGATTTCGCCGCGCACGTCCACCGTGATCTTGCGCGACAAGTCGCCGCGCGCCACCGCCGTCGTCACCTGGGCGATGTTGCGCACCTGGTCAGTCAGGTTGCCGCACATCGCGTTCACGCAGTCGGTCAGGTCCTTCCAGGTGCCGGCCACCCCAGGCACCACCGCCTGGCCGCCCAGCTTGCCCTCCGTCCCGACCTCGCGCGCCACGCGCGTCACTTCCGAGGCGAAGGAGCGCAACTGATCCACCATCGTGTTGATGGCTTCCTTGAGCTGCAGAATTTCGCCGCGCACGTCCACGGTGATCTTTTTTGACAAATCGCCATTCGCCACCGCGATCGTCACCTCGGCGATGTTGCGCACCTGAGCCGTCAGGTTGGAGGCCATGGAGTTCACCGACTCCGTCAGGTCCTTCCACACGCCGGTCACCTCGCGCACCTGCGCCTGGCCGCCGAGCTTGCCGTCGGTGCCCACCTCACGCGCCACGCGCGTCACTTCCGAGGTGAACACGGAAAGCTGTTTGATCATCGTATTGACGATGGTCGCCAGACGCAGGAATTCGCCCTGTAGCGGACGGCCATCGACATCGAGCCGAACCGTTTGCAGCAGGTCGCCCTGCGCCACAGCGGTAATCGCATGCGTCACCGCCGTCGTTGGCCACAACAGGTCGTCGATCAGGTCATTGACCGAGGCCTCCATCGCCGCCCAGGAACCGGTCTGCAGGCCAAACTTCACCCGCGTCCGCGTCTTGCCCTCGCGCCCCACCACCTGGCCGACATGCTCGAGCTCCGACGCCATGCGCTCGTTGGCCGCGACGATTTCGTTGAACGTGTCGGCGATCTTGCCTTCCAGGCCCGTCTGGTCGCTCGGCAACCGGACCGAGAAATCGCCGATCCGCATGGCCTGCAAGGCGTGCAGCAATTGATGGAGGTTAAACCGTGGCCGTCCAGCTTGCCGTTTCCACCCTCCTGCTCCACAGGACAGAGCTCGCGATTGCTTGAATTGCGATGGCTTCGTCGTGCAGAGGTCGCTGGTCTCGTTCAGATCCATGGAAAGCTCCTGGGAGGGAGAGGCGTCGGAGAAACCGAACCTGTCGGAAATTCCGTTCCGCAGCAGGCTCATTCGACATGTTTTATTGGCGGGGGTTGCAACTCGTCTACATTCTTGCCGGGGCGTGGTCTTCCGCAGTCACACCATTATTCCTGGCGCTGCCGAGGCCACACTGACTGATAACACGGCACCAAAAAGCGGAAAACTCTCGCTGTACGCTGCAAAGTCTTGTGATGGACGTCGCCGGCCAATCATCGTCTCCCTCACTCTTCGCTCGCAATAACTCGACGGTTCATCCACTTACTTCACCAACAGTTGACCCCCGCCGAGCGAACCGCTCATCCCGTTCCGCACACGGACCCGTGAGATTGACGCTGGGGGTCCCCAGTCCCTAAGCTATCGTTGGGAAGGCTCAACAACCAGACAAACCGCAAGGGGAACGCTATGATCCGAGAAGGAGTGGCCCGCGTGCTCCGCGCGCTCACCATTGCTGTGCCGCTGCTGGCAGCGGCAACAGCGCAAGCCGACGATGCCAACAAGACGCTGAAGATCGGCGTTATCTACGATCTGACCGGCCCATTCGCCGGCGGCGGCTCCGAACTGCATTATCTCGGCGCCAAGACGATCATCGACTGGTTCATCGCCCATGGCGGCGTCGAAGGCTACAAGATCGAGGCGGTCTACGCCGACGCACAAAGCAAGCCCGATGTAGCGATCAACGAAGCGGTCCGCCTGATCGAGCAGGAAAAGGTGGACATGCTGCTGGGCTTCTACTCCTCGGCCGAGTGCGTGCCTGCCGCCGCGCGCATCGAGGAATTCAAGAAGTTCATGTGGATCACCACCTGCATCGCCTCGCCGGTGCTGAAAGACCGCCACCTGAAATACGTGTTCCGACCGCAGCCCTATGGTACACAATGGGGCCTGGCCTCCACGGACATGCTCGCCGCGTATTCCAAGGCGCAGCTCGGCAAGGATCCGAAAGATCTTCGCGTCGCCATCATCCACGAGGATGGCCCTTATGGTACCGATGTCGCCAAGGGCAACGTCGAGGGCGCCGCAAGGCCGGCATGCAGGTCGTGGTCAACGAAGGCTATTCGGTCACCTCACCCGATCTGTCATCGCTGGTCACCAAGCTGAAGCGCGCGCGGCCGGACGTGATCCTGCATACCGGCTACAACCCCGACATCAGCCTGTTCCTGCGCCAGGCGCGCGAAGGCGGCCTGCGCTTCGATGCGCTGATCGGGCACGGCGCGGGCTATACCGACTATACCAAGATCAAATCGGCGGTCGGCAATGACGCCAACTACTTCTTCGATGTCGATCCGATCTCGATCTGGGAGACCAACCCCAAGGCGCTGCGGCCCGAACTGCTGCCGCTGATCCAGATGGTCGGCGACGCGTACATGAAGGCCAAGCCCGACACCGTCATCAAGTCGGCGCATGTCGGCATGGCGGCGTCCAACACCTATCTGTTCCTGTCCGATGTGCTGCCGCGCGCGATCAAGAAATATGGCGGTGTCTGTGCCGACGCGCTGCGCCAGGCAGCAATGGACACCGATCTGCCGGCTGGCGGCACCATGCTGGGCTTCGGCGTCAAGTTCGAAGGCCGGACGACGACATGTCAGGACAGAACGATCGCGCGTTCCCCGTAGTGATCCAATACATCGACGACAAAAGCTATGTGGTGTGGCCGAAGTCGCAGCAGCAGCGCGAGCCCGTGCTGAAGCTGCCAGCCACTTCGCCCTACGCGAAGTGACGTCGTGCTGGAAGTCACCGGGCTGACCAAGCGTTTCGGTGGCTTCACCGCCGTCGCCAACGTATCGTTCAAGGTCGATCAGGGCGAGATACTCGGCCTGATCGGCCCGAACGGCTCGGGCAAGAGCACCATCTTCAACATGCTGTCCGGCACGCTCGCGCCGACCGCAGGCTCGATCCGTTTCGACGGTCGCGAGATCGCCGGGGTCGCGCCGCATCGCATCATCAATCGAGGCGTCGGCCGAACGTTCCAGATCCCGCGACCGTTCCGCCGCCTGTCGATCTTCGAGAACGTGGTGCTGGCGGGTATTTGTCACGGCAGCGTCGGCAGGCACCCCGCGCCCGCGCGTTCGAGGCGGCGGAGCGCGCGCTTGAAATGGTCGGCCTGCCGACTGACCGCGCCGCGCCGGTGAGTGGCCTCGGTGCCGCGGGACTGAAGAAGCTGGAGCTCGCGAAGGCGCTGGCAACCGAGCCGAAACTGCTGCTGGCGGATGAAAGCCTGGGCGGGCTCGACGAAACCGAGATGGGGCAGGCGGCTGACATGCTGCGCCGCATCCGCAGCGAGCTCGGCATCACCATCATCTGGGTCGAGCACATCATGGGCGTGCTGATGCGCGTGGTCGATCGCGTGATGGTGCTGGATCACGGCGAGAAGATCGCCGAAGGGTTGCCGGAACAAGTCGCCGCCGACCCGCGGGTGATCGAGGTCTATCTCGGCACCGACGCCGTGGAGATGCAGGCATACGCCGCGGCGCGCGTATGACGAATACAGACTGTCCTTGCGAGGAGCAAAGCGGTGGCCGGGTGGAGCCGCGTAGGTGCCAACATAAGATCGAAATGCATTCGTGACCGTCCAAACCACCGTCATGGCCGGGCGTGTCCCGGCCATGACGATCAATGGGGTCAGCGCAACGGGCCTCTGGCGCCTGCATGTTGCTAATTCGCAATAACATGTACCTAGATGCTCCAGCTCCGATCATCGATGCTGGCTATGGCGGCTTCCAGGCGCTGTTCGACATGTCGCTGGAAGTGAACGCCGGCGAGGCAGTCGCCGTAATCGGCCCTAACGGCGCCGGCAAGACTACGCTGATGCGCGTGATCTCCGGCCTGATCCGCCCAATGCGTGGCGCAATGCAAATGGAAGGCACGGACCTTCGCCACGCCACCACACCGCATAGTGGAACTCGGCATCGCCCATGTGCCGGAGAACCGCCGTCTGTTTCCGCGCATGACGGTCGAAGACAATCTCCGCATGGGCGCCTACATCCCTGCTGCGCGGCCGAAATTCCGCCAGCGGCTGGACTTCGTCTACCCGCTGTTTCCCCGCCTGTCCGAACGCCGCCATCAGTTCGCCGGCACCATGTCGGGCGGCGAGCAGCAGATGTGCGCCATCGGCCGCGCGCTGATGTCGGAGCCACGGTTGCTGCTACTGGACGAACCCTCGGCGGGTCTGGCGCCGGTGATCGTGCAGCAGGTGTTCGGGCTGGTGGGGCGCATCCGCGCCAGTGGGCTGACCGTGCTGATCGTGGAACAGAACGTCCGCCAGGTGCTGCGCGTGGTGGATCGCGCCTACCTGCTGGAGGCCGGCACGTTGCGTGCCTCAGGCGCATCCGACGAATTGCTTGCCAGCACGCAGATCCGCGAGGCCTATCTCGGCGTCTGAAGCTCAGCTACAAACCGGATGGTTCCGAGGTAAACAAAGGGGTCATCGCATGCGCAGCAGATATTGGCTTGCTTGCGCCGTTGCCATCTTGCCAAGCGCGGCCCGCGCCACGGTCACCGAGGACACATTCAAGCTGCAAACCACCGGTGACCTTGTCGAACTCTGCTCCACGGCACCGGCGGATCCAATGGGAACCGCAGCACTGAATTTTTGTCATGGCTTTGCGGTCGGCGTGTACCGTGTGCTGAGCGAGGAAGATGCAGCCAACCACACACACATGTTCTGTGCACCGAACCCCACCCCCAGCCGCAATCAGGCGATTGCAGACTTTGTGCAATGGGCCAAGGCCAATCCATCGATCTTGCAAGATCCGCCCGCCGACGGTTTGACAGCCTATATCGAAAAATCGTTCCCCTGCCCGCACGGCAAATAACGGAGACGGACCGATGAAACCGGCAATCGCACTTCTGCTGGTCTGTGCACTGGCCGTGACAGGCTGCTCGAACATGAGCCCCACGGAGCAGCGCGCGCTGTCCGGCGCCGCCATCGGTACCGCAGGCGGTGCCGTGCTGGGTGCTATCGGTGGCAACGCCGGCCTTGGCGCCGTCGCTGGCGGCGTTGCCGGTCTGGCCGGTGGCCTGATCTATGATCAGATCAAGAAGAACGAGCAGAGCTCTTACAACCAGGGCTACTCGGTCGGCAGTCACGGCAAACCGGCCAGCTACTGAGCCATGTTCGACATCTTCGACATCTATCTGCTGGAGGCGCTGATCAACGGCGTGCTGCTTGGCGGCGTGCTGGCGTTGCTGGCGTTGGGACTGAACCTGATCTTCGGCGTGATCGACGTGGTGTGGATCTGCTATGCCGAACTGATCATGCTGGGCATGTACGGCATGTTCTTCATGTTCACTGTGTATCACTTGCCGTACCTGCTGGCCGCGGTGATCTGCATTGCCGGGGTCGGCGTGCTGGGCGTGCTGCTGCATGTGCTGGTCATCTCCCCACTGCTTGGGGGCCGCGCCGATCAACCAGTTGCTGGCCACCGGCGGCGTGCTGTTCTTCCTGCAAAGCGTCGCGACCGTGCGTTCGGCATCGACTTCCGCAATCTCGGTATCCGCCTGCCGGTGCTGGAGGTTTCCGAGATGTATATCAGCTACGCCCGGCTGCTGGCGTTCGGCGCGGCGTTGGCCGGCATGGTGGCTGCTGTATCTGTTCCTGGCGCGCACCTACACCGGCACCGCGATCCGCGCGATCGCGCAGGACCGGCAGATCATGCCGCTGATGGGTGTGGATACGCGGCGCATCTACATGATCACCTCCTCGATCGGCGGCGCGCTGGCGGGGCTCGCGCCTGCCTGCTGGTGCTGCAATACGACATCCACCCGTTCATCGGCCTGACCTTCGGGCCGACCACCTTCATGATCTGCGTGCTGGGCGGGCTTGGCAACATGATCGGCGGCTTCGTCGCCGCCTTCATCTTCGCCGAGATCATTTCGGTCAGCGGCCTCTATCTCGACCTTGAGTGGGGCTACGTGTTCGCCTTCGTCTTCTTCATCGTGATGATGTTCGTCCGGCCGCGCGGCCTGATGGCGCGACCGCGTCGTGAACCGCGCATCTGCCCTGGGTGATGCCGGCGCGGCGCTGGTGGCGGTGCCGTTCGTCTACCACGAGCCCTATCCGCTCCATATCATGGTGATCATCCTGATCTGGTCGTTCATGTACACTTCCTGGTCGGTGATGGGTCGGTTCGGCCTGGTTTCGCTCGGCCATGGCGGCTTCATGGGGATTGGCGCCTACGTTCTCGCGCTGCTGTGGAATTATCTGGACCTCACGCCATGGATCGGCATTCCGCTGGCGATGCTGCGCCGTGATGCTGATCGCGGTGCTGGTCGCCTATCCATGCTTCCGCTTCCGGATCATCGGCCATTATTTCGCACTGGTGACGCTGGCGTTGAGCGCGATCGTGCAGCAGGTGATCATCGCCACACGCGACTACACCGGCGGATCGCTCGGCTACACGCCCAATCGCTACCACGGTGGCAACTCGATCTATGCGCTGCAATTCACCGGCAAGGAGACGTGGTACCTGATCGCGCTGGGCGCCTGGGCGGTTGGGCTGTTGATCCGCTACCGGGTTGACCGCAGCATGCTGCGCTACGCGCTGGAGGCGATCGCCGAGGACGAGGATGCCGCCGCCGCCGCCGGCGTGCACGTGACGTGGGAGAAACTGAAGATCACGCTGCTCAGCGCGGCGATGACCGCGTTTGCCGGCGCGCTGTACTGCCAGTACCAGATGTTCATCTCGCCTGATACAGTCAGCGGCATTGCGGTGTCGCTGCAGATGGTGTTCGCGGCGGTGGTCGGCGGGATTTATGTGCTGCTGGGTCCGACGGTAGGGGCGATCATCACGATCGTGCTGGCCGAGGTCGCTGCGCATCTCGTTCGGCACCGGCGCGGTGGGCTGGGATAATCTGATCTACGGCGCGCTGCTGGTGGTGTTCATCATTTTCCTGCCGCAGGGGTTGGTGGGGTCGTTGCAGGCGAAACTGGTGCGGCCCGCAACAGCATAGGGCGCGAACGGACCGATCGGGAACAGCGACGCGGCAAGGAGCGCCATGCGCTTCAAACTCGGTGCGCCGCGGACGGAGCGGCGCAACCACGCTCGGCCTTCACGCGCACGCCCATGGCGGATCAGTTCCCGCCCAATGATCCACGCGTTTTCAGCTTCGGTGCGGTGGCGGATGGCGGCGAGGCAGCTTGCGCCAAAGCGGGCCAGCAGCGCGGGGTTGCCGAAGATCGCATCCATGCAGGGGCTGAACGAGGCCGGGTCAGCGGCGAGGCGGTGATAGGCGCCGCTGTCGTGTTGGCGGACATGCAGGACGGGCGCAGCGCCGATGGTGACCGCGAATGAGCCTTGCAGGGCAAGTCGGATCCAGAATTCCCAGTCCTCACCATAGACGATGTCGGTGCGAAAGGGGCCGATGGCACTGAGCGCCTCCGCGCGGATCAGAACATGGCCGCCATTGGCAAACAGGTTGCGGGTAAGGACAAGCGAAAGGAGGTCACCGGACGATGGTCGATGGCAGCGCGTATGTGCCAATGTGTATGCGCCGACAGCGGCTACCGCAGCAGGCGAGTGTTCGAGTGCTGCCGCAAGACGGGAGAGTGCGTCCGGAGCTAGTTGATCGTCTGCGTCAAGGAAGAGGACTCCCCTCCCCCTATCCCCCTCCCGCAAGGGGAGGGGGAAGTTCTGCCCCAACGTCCCCCCTCCCCTTGCGGGAGGGGGATAGAGGGAGGGGGCCGCTCCAAAAATTGCATCAACTCCCCGATTTCTCGCCATCGAGACCCCTGCATTCGTTTGCCGGATCAGCGTAATGCGGGGGTCGGTAAACGAACCAACAATGCCGCTGGTGGCATCGGTCGAGCCGTCGTCCACCACAACGAGGCACCAGTCCCGGTGCGATTGCATCAGCACCGAATGGATCGCGTCTGCTACCCACGCGTCTGCATTGTAGGCCGGGATGACGATACCAATGCGCAAAGCGGCGTGCTCGCATCTGTTTCCACGCGTTTTCGCCGGTGCCGATTAACAGACAGCAAAGATCGATGATCGATCCTCACACCGGAACGATGTCAGGCCGGTTCCGGGGGAATTGGGCGATAACCGACGGATCGATGTTCAGAGTCTCGGCCACCATTTCGACCGGACTATGCGCCAGCCAGTCGGACAGCGAGACCTCCTCGAACCGGTCCGCCCGAAACACTTCCACGAACACAAGATCGGTCGTGCCAGTGTTTTCCACGTAATGGCCGAGCGCCTTCTTCACGTATCCGATGTCGCCAGGGTGAAAGTCAGCGGTAATTGCGGCCGGTCCCGCGTTGAACACCGTCACGCGGCCCGTGCCCTTCAGATAGTACTGCCATTCGTCAGCATTCGGATGCCAATGCATTTCTCTCAGCCCACCAGGCTTCACCGTGACGAGGCTCGCGGCAATCGTCTTTGAAACAACGAAATTCGTACTGTCGGCGATGCGAACCGATCCGCTCTTCGTTTCCCGGGTGGGCGGGAGATCCGCCAGGTGAAACACGAAGGGGTTCGGCGGCTTACCCGCCTGCGCGGCCATTTGCGCCTCTACAGTGGATAGCGGGGGCGCCACCTTGTCGCTCTGATAAATCCACTTGTTATGCTGCGGTATATTCTTGAACGCCTCAACAGGCACACCGAAATTCTTGGCGAGGACTTCCGGCGGCGTGTGCGCAAGCCAATCGGTGACAAGCAACGTATTGAATTCCGACAACTCGCCATTGTCGAACGCGAGCACAAACTCCGCTCCGTCAGGCTCCAGACCCTGGAGGGAATGCGGCAGGCCCGCCGGAAAATACCACAGGTCGCCCGCCTTCACGTCGGCTACCTGCGGGCGTCCGTCCTGATCCAGGATGGTCACGCGGCAGTTGCCATAGGTCATGACGGCCCATTCCGCCTGCTGATGCCAGTGGAGCTCACGAACGCCATTCGGCCCCAGCCGCATGTTGACGCCTGCGATCGTTGTCGAGATCGCGAAATCGTCTCGTGTGATCTGCCGCGCCCAGCCGCCATTCTGTATGCGCTTCGGCGCCAGATTAAACGACGCCCAGAATTGCGGCATCCCGTTCACGTCCGTAGCCGGCGGATTGAGAAAAGCAGGCTCTCCTGCCGCGATAGCTGGGTCTTGCGGCCCAGGATCCGTCAGTGCCCTGGGGTTCGTGACATTGATCGCACCCTCGGCCGGTTGGTCGGGATCGCCGAAGCCTGCCGCGCGCGCCGCGGTGGCGATTGCCGCCAACCCTCCGGCGGCGCCTGCTGTCACGACCGCGCGTCGTGAAAGACCTGCCAGACCCGCTTGGCTGTCGTCGCTCATCGCCATGCTCCTCCCACAATAACCCGAGCGTACCCCAAAATCCTGCTGATATGGCGGCCTTCCGCGTCGGCTGCCCGGTCCCTCGCGCGAACCCAGCCTGTATCGTCAGTTATGTATCGGGACCTTCCCGATCTTCCCGGATTATGCGGTTATTTATGGATCCGCTTGCCAGATCAGACAGACACGCATCCATCAGCTTCGGGTTCCCGCACTGTGCAACCCGGTGATTAACGGACTGGAAACGCGACCGCCGTACCCTGACGCACTGTGCGGCTTGATTTGGCCAGAAAATGGCCAATGTTTGCGGAAGCGGCGTGCCCGAGATCGCCAGGCTGGGGCGTGTGATCATTCGGGTCTACGCCGATGACGCAAGGCGGCATCACCAGCCGCACTTTCACGCGGTGGGACCGGATGAAGTTGTCTCTTTGCCGTCACTCACTGTCATCGCTGGACAGTTGCGGCGCCAGGAGAGAGTGATCGCATGGGCGAAAGAGCCGGAGAATCTCCGTCGGCTGATTGCTGCGTGGAACCGCGGCAATCCCAACCACTCGATAACCATCGGACGACCACGATGAAGTCGCGCAGGATCAGGTCTGTCGTTGCTCTGCCCGGCCACCGGTTGCACATTCGCTGGCGTGATAACAGCGAGGCCAGTGCCGACATGGGCGGTGTCGTTGCCGGTAATCTTGTGTTTGCCTCGCTCCGGGACGCAGCGGCATTCGCCAATGTTCGCGTGGTGGCCTACGGCAGCGGCATAGAGTGGGGGAACGGGCTAGACTATTCTGCCGATTCCCTGGCCATCCTGGCCGAGAACCAGCGCCGCATGACAGGTGATGACTTCCGCCGCTGGAAACAGCGCATGCATCTGTCGCTTCAGGAGGTTGCCGATCTGTTCGGCATAGCAACATCCACCATCAAGACCTATCTTGCCCCAGGCCGCGAGTTGCCGGTCGCGTTTCAAATCGCCTGTCTGGCGATGCAGCGCGACCGGGAGGTGTTGCTGGCTCGCTACCGGCCGCGCCGGGCTGGTCGCCCGCCCACGGCCCGCAGCAGATGATCAGGCCGCCTTGCTTTCCGTGACGCCCTTCTCGGCCATCAGCGTCTCCAGTTCGCCCGACTGGAACATCTCGGTGATGATGTCGCAGCCGCCGACGAACTCGCCCTTCACATACAGCTGCGGGATAGTCGGCCACTGCGAGAACTGCTTGATGCCCTCGCGCAGTTCCACGTCCTCCAGCACGTTCGCCGTCTTGAACGGCACGCCCATGTGCGTGAGGATCTGCACCACGCGCGCCGAGAACCCGCATTGCGGGAACATCGCGGTGCCTTTCATGTACAGCATCACCGGAGCCTGATCGATCTCGCTCTGGATGCGTTCGAACACGTCGTTGGCCATTATCGGAAACTCCTACTCCGGGGCTGAGGTTTGCAACGCGAGGGCGTGCAGCTCGCCCCCCATGCGGCCGCGCAATGCGGCATAGACAATCTGGTGCTGCTTCACGCGCGGCACGCCGCGAAACGCCTCCGAGACCACCGTCGCCGCATAGTGGTCGCCATCACCGGCAAGGTCCTCGACGGTGACGCGTGCGTCCGGGATCGCCGCCTTGATCAGCGCCTCGATCTCGCTCGCCGCCATCGCCATACAGGCCCCTCCCCCGGGTCAGCCGTCCATCCAGGACGGGAAGAAACGTTCGTGCGCCGCGCGCAACGCTCGCACAGATATTGTGCCCCCGTCGGGCAGTGTCAAATCCTGTCCGCCGGAGGTGCCGATACGAACCGCCGGCACGCCGGCCGCTTCCGCTGCCCGGATAAACGAAGCGGCATCCGGCACGGCAAGCAGATACCGGCCCTGGTCCTCGCCATACCAGTAGGCGTGGCTGGGGATATCCCGAGGTCCGGTAAAGATGCGGATGCCGGTCAGCCCAGCCATCGCCATTTCCGCCACCGCCACCAGCACTCCGCCATCCGAAACATCGTGGCAGGCGCGGACAACACCAGCCAGGATGTGCGCCCGCACAAAGTCGCCCGTGGCGCGTTCCGCCGCCAAATCCACCGGAGGTGGAGCGCCTTCCTCACGCCCGGCAATCTCGCGCAGCCAGAGCGACTGACCGAGCCAGCCCCGAGTCGCTCCTACCAGCACAACATCAAGCCACGGGCCCAACGCTATACCGACCGCCTTTTCCGCGTCATCCAATACACCAAGGCCGCCAATGGCCGGGGTTGGGAGGATCGCACCCACGTGCCCGTTCGGGTCGCGCGTCTCGTTGTACAGGCTGACGTTGCCGGACACGACCGGGAAGTCGAGCGCCTCGCACGCCGCTGCCATGCCGCGAATCGCCGCGGCGAACTGCCCCATGATTTCCGGCCGTTCCGGATTGCCGAAATTCATGTTGTCGGTCAGTGCCAGCGGCCGCGCACCAACCGCGGTCAGGTTGCGCCAAGCCTCGGCGACCGCCTGCTTGCCGCCCTCCTCCGGATCCGCCGCGCAGTAGCGAGGCGTACAGTCCGTCGTCAGCGCCAGCGCCCGCGCCAGACCTTCCAGCTTCACGACTGCCGCATCGGCCGCGCCAGGCCGCTTCACCGTCTGGCCGCCAACCGTGCTGTCGTACTGATCCCATACCCAGGCACGCGAGGCGATGTCAGGACATTGGATCAGCTTCCACAGCGCCCCTGTCAGGCCAACCCTATCCTCCACTTTGGCGGGGTTGATCGGCGCCCGCTTCGCCGTCTCCGCGGTGGGACGGTGATACAGCGGTGCCTCGTCATTCAGCGGCGCCAGCGGAATGTCGGCCTCAACCACGCCTCGGTGGCGCACGACGATGCGCCCGGTATCCGTCAGGTGGCCAATAACGGCGAAATCCAGCTCCCACTTCTCGAATATTGCGCGCGCTGTGTCCTCGCGGTCCGGGCGCAGCACCATCAACATCCGCTCCTGGCTCTCAGAGAGCATGAATTCGTAGGCACTCATGCCCGTCTCGCGCGCCGGCACCTGATCGAGATCAAGCTCGATGCCAACATTGCCTTTCCCTGCCATTTCCACGGACGAACTGGTCAGCCCCGCTGCCCCCATATCCTGGATCGCGACAATGGCGTCGGTTGCCATCAGTTCGAGGCACGCTTCGATCAGCAGCTTTTCGGTAAACGGATCGCCGACTTGCACCGTGGGGCGCTTTTCCTCCGCGTCCGCGGCGAATTCGGCAGAAGCCATGGTGGCACCGTGGATCCCATCTCGCCCGGTCTTCGAACCGACATACACGACAGGATTGCCCACACCGGCCGCGGCGGACAGGAAAATGCGGTCCTTCGACGCGATCCCGACCGTCATCGCGTTGACCAGTGGATTGCCGTCGTACGCCGGATGGAAATTAACCTCTCCGCCGACCGTCGGCACCCCGACACAATTTCCGTAACCACCGATGCCGCGCACCACGCCATCAACGATGCGCTTCGTGATCGGATTAGCCGGCGAGCCAAACCGCAACGCGTTCAGATTGGCAATCGGCCGCGCCCCCATCGTGAACACGTCACGCAAGATGCCCCCAACCCCGGTTGCAGCCCCCTGATAGGGCTCGATAAAGCTCGGATGGTTGTGCGACTCCATCTTGAAGACGGCAGCCAGACCATCGCCGATATCCACAACTCCGGCATTCTCGCCCGGACCGTGGATCACCCACGGCGCCTTGGTCGGCAACTGGCGCAGCCAGACGCGGGACGACTTGTAGCTGCAATGCTCCGACCACATGACGCTGAAAATGCCCAGCTCTGTCAGCGACGGCGTGCGGCCCATGATTCCCAGCACTTTGGCGTACTCATCGGCAGCCAGCCCGAACTCGCGCGCCAGTTCCTGGTTGACAGTGCGGCTAGGGGTAGCAACTTCGGCCATGTGTGCGTCAGCAAACTCCTTGGCGAGCCATATAGCGGGCTGGCGAGGACACCGCTACGGTACCTGCCGGCGGGACTAGCGCCGAAGGACAAAGGTTAATGGACACGCGCCGGATTGACGTTCTCAGTCGTCACCCGGTGCCCCGGCACCGACTGACAGTAAACGATTATCGTCGTCTGGGCGAAGCCGGCATCCTGGGCGAGGACGATCGCGTCGAGTGGCTCGAAGGGCAACTGGTGGACATGTCACCGATCGGGACCCGATCTTACTGGATGACGAGTTCAGAGCCGCAGCCGGACTTTACAGTCGTCAGACGTCCCTGGCGTGGTTACCCGCACGAGCATCCGCAGCCCGACGACATTCTCCTTTTGATCCAGGTAGCGGACAGCAGCCTGGAAACTGACCGAGGCGCGAAGTTGGAGCTGTATGCGCGGGCGGGCATTCGCGAATTCTGGATCGTGGACCTGACAACCGACTGCGTGCTGGTCCATCGCAACCCGAGCGGCGGGAAATACGCCTCGGTGACCAAGGTCGAACCTTCCGGCGTCTTGCAACCAGCAGAGCTGCCAGGAGTGGCAATCCCCGCGGCTATGCTCTTCACGTAGCGTCGCTACGCCGCGGCCAAGGCGTCGAACAGCGGCTTGCCATCCGCCCCACCCATCAGTGGATCGACCAGATCCTCGGGATGCGGCATCAGACCCAGCACGCGCAGATTCGGCGACAGGATACCCGCAATGTTTCGCGCACTGCCGTTGCGGTTGGCCTCAGGGACGATCTCGCCTGATGGCGAGGCGTAACGCAGCGCCACCAGCCCCTCACCTTCGAGGCGATCCAGCATTGCATCATCGGCGAAGTAGTTGCCGTCGCCGTGCGCCATCACGGCGCGGAACACCTGGCCACGCTGATACTGGCTGGTGAACATCGTATCGCTGCGCTCCACTCGCAGATGGCAATCCATCGACAGGAAGCGCAGCGACGCGTTGCGCAACAGCGCCCCTGGCAGCAGTCCGGCCTCGGTCGCAATCTGGAAGCCATTACAGACCGCCAACAGATAGCCGCCCCGCACGACATGCTCGCGGACCGCTGTCATGACCGGCGAATGCGCCGCCATGGCGCCGCACCGCAGATAATCGCCGTGCGAGAAACCACCCGGGATCACAACAATATCCAGACCGGAGAGGTCGGTCTCCCTGTGCCAGATCATGCGCGGTTCGACACCGGACCGACGCAGCGCGATCGCCATGTCGCGTTCGCGGTTGATGCCGGGAAAGATGATGATGCCTGCCTTCATCCGTGGTTCCGGACATAAGCCCGGCCTTCGCTCGTCATGGCCTGGCTCGACCAGGCCATCATCGATGCTGCTCGCTGCACGGGAAGAAGCGGACGATCGCCTGGCCCACCGCTGGCGGGGCCGGCCCGTCTTCATGGGTATCGACATACGCAGTCACCACCTCCGCCAACAGGTCTGGCGTGAAATCCGTTGGCGGACACACACCACGCGGCGGATTGGGCGCGAACTGCAGATCGTAGATGCCCTCGACGTAACCGACGCAGCTCGCGTGTTGAGCCGCGTCGGACGAGTGGCATTTGGTCGCAAGTTCCTTGGCAGTCAGTTGCTTCCAGCCAGCCGCCGGCTGAGCCTCTGCGCCTGCTACCACTGTCATTGCGAAGAGCGCAGCGACGAAGCAATCTCGCGCCAGGAACGCACCGCGCCCGAGATTGCTTCGCCGCACTCGCAATGACAGGGGGCGCAGCCCGTCAGCCATCCAACGCAACCCGGAAGCTCTCAATCACCGTGTTCGCCAACAGCTTCCGCGCCATCTCTTCCGCCGCAGCACGCGCGCGCTCCGGATCGTTCTCCGCCAGCTCCAGCTCGATCACCTTGCCGGCTCGCACCTCGCCGACCCCTGCAAATCCAAGCGTGTGGAGCGCGTGCCCAATCGCCTTGCCCTGCGGGTCCAACACGCCGGGCTTCAGCATCACGGTAACCGTCGCCTTCACTGCATAAGCTCCGGACCCTTCAGGTCACGCACCCCAGCCTCAGGCAGGATGCCCAGCCGCTTCGCCACCTCCTGATAGGCCTCTTCAACTTTGCCGAGGTCGCGGCGGAACCGATCCTTGTCCATCTTCTCATTGGTCTTCGAGTCCCACAGCCGGCAATTGTCCGGGCTGATCTCGTCGGCCAACACGATCCGCATCTCGTCGTTTTCCCACAGCCGGCCGAACTCCAGTTTGAAGTCCACCAGTGTGATCCCGACACCCAGAAACAGCCCAGTGAGAAAGTCATTGATGCGCAGCGTCAGCGCGACGATGTCGTCGATATCAGCGGTATTGGCCCACCCGAAACAGGTGATGTGTTCCTCGGACACGATCGGATCGCTCAGCGCATCGTTCTTGTAGTAGTACTCGATGATCGACCGAGGCAGCCGTGTCCCCTCCGGAATGCCCAGCCGCTGCGACAGACTGCCGGCAGCCACGTTCCGTACCACCACCTCCAGCGGGATGATCTCCACCTCGCGGATGAGCTGCTCGCGCATGTTAAGCCGGCGCACGAAATGAGTCGGAATACCGATCTCCGCCAGCCGCATCATCAGGTACTCGCTGATGCGGTTGTTAAGTACTCCCTTACCGGTAATCACCCCCTTCTTCTGCGCGTTGAAGGCGGTCGCGTCGTCCTTGAAGTATTGCACCAGGGTGCCGGGCTCCGGACCCTCGAACAGGATCTTGGCTTTCCCCTCGTAGAGCTGGCGGCGCCGGGCCATTGCGATCCCCTTTTGGGCAGTCGCCCCGGATATAGCAGCGCGTGGCGCGAATCGCCATGCCGGGGACGTCACGGCACGGGGGTGAAAGCCGCCTGATCCGGCGGCCCGGCGGCGAACAGCCAAACGGGAGAGCCCTCTCCCGGTAGGGCAAGCAGCGACGAACAGACCGTCCCGAAGCCGCCCCGCGGCACCACATTGACCTGTTCCCCCAACTCGCCCGAACGGTCCGACAGGATCGCCTGCCACTCGCGCCAATCCCCTGGCTCGGGGGCCCGTGCCGCGCGGAACCGTCCAAGATAACGCGCGACACGAGGGCTGTCGGGATCGTCCGGATCATGCGCCGTGACCATGTGCAGCCCAGGTGCGAACGACTCCACCTGCGGCCGCCCCTGCCCCAATCCCCGCACGAACACCGCCCCAGAGCGATCGGCCAGCACCAGGTTGAAGCTCCGCCACGCCCCAGCATCCAAGGCGCTGATCGCGTCCGCCGCCTCAGCAGCGGATCCATGGGCAAGTGCCATAAGCGGCAGATCCCCCCGGCTACGCTTGCCCGCCGCCGGCCCGAGGCTACCCGGCCGATTCAACACCGCCGCCACGACGCCATCTCGGTTGACGCCCATCCAGGTGCCGCCACCCGTCCGGTCACGACCCGCAATGACGCCAGGCTGATCGGGCCAATACGCTGCCGGCGGATCCCAGGCCCGGTCCAGCATCTCATCGCGATTGGCGGCAAGGATCAGTGGCCAGGCGTGGCCAGGACGGATCAGCAGGACGACGGTGCACATCCGATCGGCGGCTCAGTGCGCCCCTTCGCCAAACACGCGCGCGAAAATCCGATCCACCGCCTTCAGGTGCAGCCGCGCATCCATCGCCACATCCAGCTCTGCCACCGACACCCGCCTCGACACCTCGGAGTCGGCCAGCAGATTGTCGCGAAAACTCCGCCCCTCCGGCGTGCCCAGCTTCGTCCAAGTCGCCATCGCGTTGCGCTGTACGATCGCATAGGCGTCCTCGCGCGAAATGCCCGCACGCGTCAGCGCCAACAACACCTCGCCCGAATGCACCACGCCACCGAGGCTTTCCAGATTCGCCATCATCCGTTCTGGATAAACCACCAACCGCTGCATCATCCCGGCCAACCGCATCAGCGCGAAATCCAGCGCCAGCGTCGCATCCGGTGCGATCACCCGTTCCACCGACGAATGCGAGATATCGCGCTCGTGCCACAGCGCAACATTCTCGAGCGCCGGCACGACGGACGCGCGCACGATACGCGCCAACCCCGTCAGGTTCTCGCTTAGCACTGGATTGCGCTTGTGCGGCATCGCCGAGGAACCTTTTTGCCCCGGATGGAAGAACTCCTCGGCCTCACGCACCTCGCTCCGCTGTAGATGCCGCACCTCTGTTGCCAGCCGCTCGATGCTACTCGCAATCACGCCGAGCGTCGCAAAGAACACCGCGTGCCGGTCGCGCGGAATCACCTGGGTAGATACGGTCTCCGGAACCAGCCCCAACTTCTCCGCAACATACTCCTCCACGCGAGGATCAATATGGGCGAACGTGCCGACAGCCCCGCTGATTGCGGCCACCGCGATCTCCGACCGCGCCGCTGCAAGCCGAGCCCGGTCACGAGCGAATTCCGCATAATGACCCGCAAGCTTCACCCCAAACGTCGTCGGTTCAGCATGGATGCCATGGCTGCGACCAATGGTCAGCGTGTGCTTGTGTTCAAACGCGCGCGCCCTCAGCGCCGCCAGAACAGCATCCAGATCCTTCATCAGCAAATCCGACGCCTGCGTCAGTTGTACCGACAAGCATGTATCCAGCACGTCGGAGCTGGTCATGCCCTCATGCACAAATCGGCTGTCCTCGCCCACTGCCTCGGCCAGCCAGGTCAGGAACGCAATCACATCGTGCCGCGTCTCACGTTCGATCGCATCGATGCGATCGATGTCGATCTCGCTGATAGCGGCCAGCTTCGCCCCACCCTTTTCGCGAATCGTCCGCGCGGCACTTTCCGGGATCGCGCCGACACGCGCCATGCCTTCCGCCGCCAGCGCCTCGATCTCGAACCAGATGCGATAGCGGTTGGCTGGCGCCCAGATCGCCTCCATCTCAGGTCTGGTGTAACGGGGAACCATAACTGCCCTGTCCCGTCCTGGTGTCCGGCCAGCTAGACCGTTGCACCACTCCCTGACAAGTGCCGGAGCCGCATGGACCACATTGCACTGACGAATGACCTCGCCGCCCTGGCGCAGGTCGTGCTGATCGATGTGACGCTCGCGGGTGATAACGCCATCGTGGTCGGCATGGCCGTCGCCGGGCTGCCGAAACGGCGCAAGCGTGCCGCCATCGTCCTGGGCATTGCCGGCGCCACCGGGATCCGCATCGCGCTCGGCGCCGTGGCTCTCCAGTTGCTGGCAATCCTCGGCCTGCTGCTGGCAGGCGGGCTGCTGCTGCTATGGGTGTGCTGGCGGATGTATCGCGAGCTGCGCGGTCTGCGCCGCCATGCCACTGCCGAACCGAATCGCAAGACACTCGCCCAGGCCATGGTGCAGATCATCCTGGCCGACTTGTCGATGAGCCTCGACAATGTGCTCGCCGTGGCTGGAGCGGCGAATGGCAGCACCTGGGTCCTGGCCGTTGGCCTCCTGCTGTCCGTCGTGCTGATGGGGGTTGCGGCAAACCTGCTGGCCCATGTCCTGGAACGCCACCGATGGATCGCTTGGTTCGGCTTCCTGGTGGTGCTGTACGTCGCCGTGTCGATGATCTGGCACGGCTCCGCCGAAGTCGCGCACGTGGTCATTGCGAATTAATCGCAAACTTGTGACCGGCTCGTCTGATCCGCAGCCGCACCATTGCCCGGATGGCCAGGCAACCTCCGACCAGCAACTGATCAGTGAGCGGCGCCCATGGCAGCCTCCAGCATATCCGCAGCCTTCTCCCACATAGCACAGTGGACCGCCCAGCAATGCGGGCGCGCGTCGACCTTCATCACCGCCTGCCTGGTCATCGTTGTCTGGGCGGTGACAGGGCCGATGTTCGGTTACTCGGATACGTGGCAGCTCATCATCAACACAGGCACGACAATCGTCACGTTTCTCATGGTGTTTCTCATGCAGAACACGCAAAATCGCGATACCGCCTCGATCCAGCTAAAGCTCGACGAGCTGATCCGCGTCAACGAAAACGCGCGCAATGCGATGCTGTCGCTCGAGGACCTGACCGAAGAGCAGTTGCAGCGGATCAAGGCGACGTTCGCCAGCCTTGCGGAGCAGCCGGCTGTCGTGCAGCACAAATTGGTGCAGGCGAGCGAAGACCTGGAAACGGCCAGCGAAAAGGTGGTGCAAGCGCAGGAAAAAGTGCTCGACGCAGCGGAAGACGCAAGGGAACCAGCGCCCGCTCACGACAATGCGAATGCAGTTTGACCGATTTTCGCCACGAATCACCGCGCTTGCTTACGTCGTCCAAACGGGTTTTCACACAAACTGGGGGCAGGGCCATGAGCAATCGCCGACCGATCCTGATCGTGGATGATGATGCGACGCTTCTGGATATGCTGAGCGAGCATCTCAATGCAACGGGCGAATTCGCGGTTACCACCGCTGCGAGCATCGAAGACGCGGACAAGGCGCTTCAGCACGATGACGCGCATTTCGATGCGATCGTGCTGGATATCGGGCTGCCCGACGGCGATGGCCGCGATTACTGCGCGCGGCTGCGCAAGCAGGGACACAACATGCCCATCATCATGCTGACCGGCGCCAACGAGGAAAGCGACGTTGTCCGGGGCCTCGAACTCCGGCGCAGCCGATTACGTCGCGAAGCCGTTCCGTGCCAGCGAGCTATTGGCACGTGTGCGGGCACAACTGCGCATTTTCGAGCGCAGCGAGGAAGCGGTCTTCCCAGTCGGGCCTTACGTTTTCCGGCCGGCGAAGAAGTTGCTGCAGGATACTGGCCTGAACCGCCGCATCCACCTGACCGACAAGGAAACCGCGGTGCTGAAGTTCCTGTACCGCTCCGACAAGACAGTCGATCGGGAAATCCTCATGCACGAGGTGTGGGGTTATAACTCGGCGGTTCGCACGCACACGCTGGAGACGCACATCTACCGGCTACGACAGAAGATCGAGGCGGATCCGTCCAATCCGTCGCTGCTGGTGACCGAAGGCGGCGGCTACCGCCTGCGGCCAGAGATGACACGAGCCGAGCAGCAATAGGCTGGGCCCACATGCTAGGCGGCTGGGCTACTTGGCGCAGAGGCGCTCAGTAGCCCAGCCTTCCGAAACAGGCCCGTGCGGTTCATCGCTGGCATATTCATCACAAGAATCAACTTCGACGACAGTCACCGACGATAGCGCGTCGTTCCTGTCAGACTGCCCCCTGACACCGGACCGTCCGGGTCCTATGTTGCCTCCACATCCCGGCAAGGAGGACAACGCCATGCTGAACCCGACCTCTCCCCTGCCCCTGAAGGATCCCACGCTGTTCCGACAGGCCAACTGCATCAACGGCAAATGGGTGCAAGCGGACAGCGGCAAGACGCTGATCGTCAAGAACCCAGCGACCGGCGAAGCGATTGGCGAAGTCCCGGCCGTGGGCGCCGCGGAGACCCGCCGCGCCATCGAAGCGGCCCACCGCGCCCAGACCGCTTGGCGCGCCATGCTCGCGAAAGAGCGGGCCGCGATCCTGCGCAAGCTCAACGACCTGATGCTGGAGAACACCGAAGACCTTGCGGTCATCATGACCGCCGAGCAGGGCAAGCCCCTGGCAGAGAGCAAGGGCGAAATCGCCTACGCCGCTAGCTTCATCGAGTGGTTTGCCGAGGAAGGCAAGCGTATCTACGGCGACACGATCCCGCAGAACGCCAAAGGCCGCCGCATCATCGTGCTGAAGGAACCGATCGGCGTGTTCGCCGCCATCACGCCGTGGAACTTCCCCGCCGCGATGATCACCCGCAAGGCTGGCCCTGGCTGGGCGGCCGGCTGCACCGGCGTCATTCGTCCCGCCAGTCAAACACCGTTCTCCGCCCTCGCGCTTGCCGTGCTGGCAGAGCGTGCCGGCATGCCGCCAGGCGTGTGCAACGTCATAACCGGTCCATCAGGCGAGACGGGTGCGGAACTCACCTCCAATCCGCTGGTCCGCAAGCTGACCTTCACCGGCAGCACCGAAGTCGGCGCCAAGCTCCTCGCGCAATGCGCGCCGACGATCAAGAAGACCAGCATGGAGCTCGGCGGCAACGCACCGTTCATCGTGTTCGACGATGCCGATCTGGATGCGGCCGTGACTGGCGCGATGGCCAGCAAGTACCGCAACACGGGCCAGACCTGCGTTTGCGCCAATCGCATCCTCGTGCAGGACGGCGTGTATGACGCCTTCGCCTCGAAGCTGAAAGCAGCCGTCGAGGCCATGAAGGTCGGCAACGGCATGGAGCCCGGCGTCACGCAAGGCCCGCTGATCAACGCCGATGCGGTGAAGAAGGTGGAAGAGCACATCGCCGATGCGGTAAAGCGCGGCGCCAGCGTGGTCACCGGCGGCAAGCGCCATCAGCTCGGTGGCACTTTCTTCCAGCCGACGATTCTCGCGAATGTGCCCAAGGACGCGATGATCTTCCACGAGGAGACGTTCGGCCCGGTGGCCCCGCTGTTCCGCTTCAAAACCGAGGAGGAAGCGATCAAGCTGGCCAACGACACCGAGTTCGGCCTTGCATCCTACTTCTATGCGCGCGATGTCGGCCGCATCTTCCGCGTCGCGGAGGCGCTGGAATACGGCATCATCGGCATCAACGAAGGCATCATCTCGACCGAGGTGGCACCATTCGGCGGCATGAAATCGTCAGGTCTCGGGCGTGAAGGTTCCAAGTACGGCATCGAGGATTATCTGGAGATCAAGTATCTCGCTGTCGGCGGCATCGGGACCTGATCCCCTTTCGTCATTCCCGCGAACACGGGAACCCAGGACCACCTTCGCAGCAATGACATGAGACTGGTGTCGCCCCGTTGAGCATGTCATTGCGAGAAGCGTAGCGACGAAGCAATCTCGGAGCGCGTAGTGCCCCGTCCGCTCGCGCTTTCATAAGCGTACTCGCGTCGCAACAACCATCGCAGGGTTAATCTTCCGATTAACAACTGTGGCGCTGCTCCGGCGTTCTCTCATCATCCGGTTCGGAGCGGTAGGCTCCGCCGGCATGGGAGGCCCCATGAGTACAAGCTACGCGCCGATCGAGGCGCCGGACGTTGGACGCAGCCGCTGGTTCCGGCTGATCCCGATCGCGATGGCGGTTTACATCATTTCGTTTATGGACCGGACGAATATCGGCTACGCGTTCGCCGGCATCGGCCAGACCTTCCACGTCGGCAAGGCGGCCGAAGGCGCCGCCGGCGGCATCTTCTTCTTGGGCTACGTGCTGCTGCAAATCCCTGGCGGCTGGCTAGCGGAACGTTGGAGCGCGAAAAAGTTCATCGCAATCATGATCGTCTGTTGGGGAATAATCGCGGTGCTGTGTGGCGCAGTGAACAGCTATACCCAGCTACTGATCGCGCGCTTCTTCCTCGGTGTCGCCGAGGGCGGCATCTGGCCAGCCATGCTGGTGCTGCTCAGCCACTGGTTCCCGGTACGTGAGCGAGCCCGTGCCTACAGCTTCTGGATGGCCAATATCGCCATTTCCTCAATCATAACGCAGCCGCTGTCCGGCTGGATCGTCTCTGTCACCAACTGGCGTGCTCTGTTCTATATCGAGGGTGCACTGCCCTTCCTGATCGCACTCCCTCTCTGGCTGCTGTTCGTCAAGGACACGCCACGCCAGGCATCGTGGTGCACGCCCGCCGAGCGGGAATTCATCGAAGCGTCACTGGCGCGCGACAATGCAGACCAGCCGCCAACAGCGCCATTCGCCACAATATTCCGCACCCCAATGGTGTGGCGTTTGGTCGTCGGTGTATTTCCTGATCCAGGTCGGATTCTATGGCCTCAACATGTGGATGCCGACGGTGCTGAAGCACCTGACCGAAGCAGACTTCGGCGCCGTCGGTCTGATCGCGACGCTGCCTTACTTCACCGCGATCGCCTCCATGTGGTTCAACGGCATTTTGGCCGATCGGAGCGCGCGTTATGCGCGGCACGTGCTGATCCCGATGGTTGTGGCGTCGATCAGCCTCATTCTCTCGGTGCTGATCGGCCAATCCCTGCTATGGCTCTCCGTCCTGTTCCTGTGCTTCGCGATGGCTGGAGCCCTGTCCTACGATGGCCCGTTCTGGGCGGCTGGCTCACGCGTATTGCCGCCAGCGGTGGTCGGCGGCGCAATGGGATTGATCAACGCCCTCGGCAACCTCGGCGGCTATATCGGCCCATATGTTGGCGGATACTTGCAGCAGGCCACTGGTGGCTTTCTCGGCACCGCGATCCTTTTGGCCGCTTCTCTGTTCGTCGCCGGCGTTGTCATGATGACAGTGCAGGTACGCAAAGCACCGCGCCCGGTCACTGCGACGGACCTCGCCGGCCATCACGCGTGACCGTGGAGAAACTAAGCGCCATAGCCTCTGAAGCTTGCCAGTTCTTCGTCATGCCGCGCCCCACAGAACTCGCTCGGCTTCTACTGGATCGCGCTCGATCATCTCCAGTACGTTTCGTGCGATCGGGTCAGGCTCGTTCCTCCGTTGCTCCCAATTCTGCAGCACGTCGAGGCTGATCCGATACCGCGCGGCGAATTGCTCCTGACTTGTCCCAAGCCGCTCGCGTAGCGCTTTCACATCGATCGCCCGCCCGCGCAGCGGAGCCACGCGCGCTATCAACCCGGCGGCCTCCAATTCAGCGCGCAGCGCTTCCGTGTCTTCTACCGTCGGCACTTGCAAGTAGTTGCTTCCATCGCCCAGCACCGCCTCGATAGCGCGCTTGGCCTTCAGCAGCGGCATATGCCGCCGCACCAGCGCTTCAATCGCCGCGATGCTGTTGACCACCGGCGCATTAGGATTGGTCCGCAGGTTCAGGATGACGGGTGAACCGGACGGCACGAGGTCGCGCACATTTCCGCTTGCCCGACGTGCGAACCGCTCCTTCCAGGATGAGTTGCTCATAACAAAACTCCAACAGAAACGCCTGCCCGATCACCTGCAAGTTTGCCGCCCCAATCCAGTTGGCAGCCAGGCTCGAGCCAGCGGGTCCATTTGTATGGACATTGTTCACGCGCAGCGTGCCGCCACATCGAAGTTATATACGCGTTTCGCGGACTACTTTCAAGACTGCGCGCAGATGCTGTTACCCGTAGCCCGCCTGTCGCCGCTTCTGCACGTTGTCCAGATACACCACGCCCGCAATTAGCAAACCCTCCAGCACCATCTGCCAGAACGAATTCACTCCAAGCAAATTGGCGCCATTCCCGATCGTGGTGAACAGCACCGACCCAATAAAGCACCCCACAATAGTGCCCCGTCCGCCGAACAAACTCGCACCACCCACCACCGCGGCGGCAATCGCTTGCAATTCAGCGCCGGTGCCTGCGTTCAGGATTCCCCATGGTCAGCCGCGCCACCAGCATCATGCCGCTCACCGCCGCGAACGCCGCAGCCAGGCTATACGCAACCAGCGTCACGCCGGTCACGTTGATGCCCACCCGGCGCGCCGCCTCGGCATTGCTCCCAATGGCATACATGTAGCGACCCAACCGCGTAAAGCTCAGCAGGAACTGCGAGCCCGCCCCGAACAGCAGCATGATCACGAACATCGTCGGAATGCCCAGTATCGACGTGTTCGCCACCAGCCCAATAGCATCGGGCATCCCCGCTATCGTCATCCCGCCCGACGCTAGCAGCGTCAGTCCGCGGATGCCCTGCAAGCCAGCCAGCGTGACAATGAATGGCGGGATGCCGAGGCGATCGATCGCCAGTCCATTGATCAGGCCGATGCACAGGCCAAGCGCGAGCGAGCCCAATATCGCCAGCCCGATGTTCACCCCGCCAGCCAGCATCATCGCGAACACCACCCCGGTCAGCCCGGCCACCGCGCCGACCGACAGATCGATGCCCGCCAGAATGATCGCGAACAGCTCGCCATACGCGATGATCGCGTCGGTCGAGACCTGACGCATGATGTTGAAGACGTTCCCGGACGTCAGGAAATACGGCGAGCCGAGCGCCAGCAGAACCCACAGAAGCACGGTGCAGGCCGCAACCCACGTTTCAAGCGGCAGACGGTGCCGCAACCGCACAGTCCACGTGTCACGCGGCTGCGGCTCCGTATCGAGCGCATTGACGGCATCCGGCATCAGTCACCGAGGAATGGCATCAGTTGATACTTCTTCGGGTCCAACAGTCCCGCCATCGCCGGGTTATCGATGTTCGCCTTGGTCACCACATGCACGCCGGAATCGACTTGATGCGGTAGTACAACGCCATGCGCGGCAGCCAGTCCATACCAAACGCCTGCGTATCCCATCATGAACGGGTTCTGCACAATCAGCCCGTCGAGCGCGCCTTTGCGCACGAACCCAACCTCCTGATCGGACGTGTCGAACGCCACAGCGCACAGCTTCGCACCCAACGACTTCTCAGTGATCGCGGCACCAACGCCATCGCCCTCGATCTCGTTATCGGCAAAGATGCCAACCAGATCAGGATGCCGGGTCAACACATCCTCCAGTCCGACAGTGCCCGCGCAGGATCATTATTGCCGGTGCGATGTTCGACGATCGTCAGACCCGGATAAGCCTTGAGCCGATCGACAAATCCCTTGTCGCGATCGTTCAGCGATTGTGCTCCCGCCACCGCGGTCAGATAGACAACCTTGCCTTCCACCTTGCCGCTTCGTGCCTTCACGCAGGCGGCCAGTTCGTCGGCCGCCTTCTCCCCTCCCGTCACGTTGTTGGTGGCCAGAAAAGTCACGTACTTGCCGGTGTTCGCATTCGAAATCGATGACGATCACCGGAATACCCGCTGCAGTCGCCTGCTCGATCGGACGCGCCAGCGCCGCTGCATTGGTCGCCGCGATGACGATGGCAGTGGGTTTGGCAGAGATCGCATTCTCGACGATCGAGACCTCGCCGGCCACATCGGTCTCCGCCGTCGCGCCAAGCTTGGAGATCTGCACACCCAGCGTTTTCGCCGCGGCATCCGCGCCATCAAACACGGTCGCCCAATACTGCGAAGTGGTCGCCTTGACGATCACGGCTATCCTGGCATTGCCAAAATCCGCCGCCGAAGCAGCCGCAATGCCTTGGAGCATGCATAAACCAGTCGCGGCGATTGCAAGCTTTGTCACTGTCATGCGGTCCTCCATCATAGTTGTGCTGTACCGGTGAACCCGGTCATGTACTTGATGAGCTCCTGCTGATTGCTGTCCGCTGCTCTCGTCGTATGAACGATGCGGCCGCGATACATGACCGCTACCCGATCAGCCACTTCCAGGATTTCGATCAGGTTGTGCCCGATATATATGACGCCGGCCCCTTCCGCCGCGAGGCGCCTGGCAAGCTCGATCACATGCTCTCGCTCCATTGCCGCCAAGGCGGCGGTCGGTTCGTCCATGATGACGACCTTGGCCTGCCAATACAGCGCACGCGCGATCGATACCGCCTGGCGTTGACCACCAGACAGCCGCGATACCGTTCGCACGCTCGGCGGGATGCGGCTTTCAATGCGCGCCAGCAGCGCCGCTGTCTCGTCGCGGATACGGCGGTTGTCGATGATCGGCAGCACGCCGAACAGCCGCCGCACCGGCTCACGGCCCAGGAATATGTTGGCGCCGATCGACAATTCATCGGCCAGCGCAAGGTCCTGATAGACCGTCTCGATTCCCATCCGCCTCACCTCGCGAGGCGAGTCCCGGGGTATCGGCTGCCCCTGCAAGCGAATAACCCCGGCGTCCGGACGGTATATGCCAGCGATATGCTTGATCATCGTGGTCTTCCCGGCGCCATTGTCACCGACCAGCGCGAGCACCTCGCCCGCGTGCAGCGTCAGATCAACGCCACGCAACACGTTGATCGGTCCAAAGCTTTTGTGGAGGCCCTCGACCTCAAGCAGGGGCGCCACGTTTTCCATCCCTCACGCTGCCGCAGTAGAGGCCTTGGGCGGCACGAGCGGCAATCAAACTCCCGTGGGCAGCCGCTTGCGGGCCACGTGGCCTGTCGGCAGACTAACCAAAAGACCGTCAAACATTGAGGGAGAATCCGAATGCGGCTTCTGGCACTCATCGGCGCGCTCGGCATTCTCGCTGCCATCGCAGCCGCGGTGTTCTTCGTCGGCGGCTACTTCAACATCGCCGCTACCCAGCAGGATCCCAGTATCGTCGTCTGGGCGATCACCCAGGTGCGCGAGGCCTCGATCAGCAGGCACGCCACGGACACGCCTCCGGGCAATCTCGGCGATCAGGCGACGATTCAGGCGGGGGCAAAAGTCTTCGCCACGCGCGGCTGCGTCAATTGCCACGGCGGCCCGGGTGCGATGTGGGCGAAGTTCTCCGAGGGCCTGAACCCGAGCCCGCCCGATCTCAAGGACGTAGTGGGTGGCCTGGAACCACGCGAGCTGTTCTGGGTTGTGAAGAACGGCATCAAGATGACCGGCATGCCGAGCTTCGGTGCCGCCGGCGTGCCCGACCCCGAAATCTGGCAGATCGTCGCGTTCCTGAAGAAGCTCCCGACGGTGTCGGACACGGACTTCAAGGCCTGGACAACCTCGACGCAGTAGCCAGCCTACCGCCTGATAGTTGCTCCGGCACCTCCCCTGCCCCACATTGCGCCCCAGCCACGAGGGATGCCGGAGATGGACTTCGACTTGTTCGTTATCGGGGGCGGTTCAGCCGGCGTACGCTGCGCGCGCATCGCCGCGGGTCATGGCGCGCGCGTCGGCATCGCCGAGGAACGCTTCTGGGGCGGCACCTGCGTCAACGTCGGCTGCGTGCCGAAGAAGCTGTTGGTGCAGGCCGGTGAATACGGCGCCTGGGCCGAGGACGCCGCCGGTTTCGGCTGGACCATCAAGAAGGGCCCGCACGACTGGAACAAGCTGATCGCCGCCAAGGACAGGGAGATCGGCCGCCTCAACAGTATCTACAAACGCCTGCTCGACAACGCCGGCGCCACAATCTTCGAGACACGCGCGACTTTCATCGACCCACACACCCTCGACGTCGGCGGCAAGCAAGTCACAGCCCAGAAGATCGTCATCGCCACCGGCGGCAATCCCGTGCGGCTCGACATCCCTGGCGCGGAACTTGGCATCATCTCCGACGATGCATTCTTCCTTCCGCACATGCCCAAGCGAGTGACCATCCTCGGCTCCGGCTACATCGCCGTGGAATTTGCCGGCATATTCGCTGGCCTCGGCGCGCATGTGGATCTCGTCTATCGCCAACCACTGCCATTGCGCGGCTTCGATCTCGACCTGCGCGAATCACTCGCCGAGGCATTGGGTGCGCAAGGGATCGCTCTGCATCCCAGCAGCCATCCGAAAAAAATCGAGGCGCATGGCGACGAACGTATCCTGACGTTCGAAGGTCACAAGCTGACAACCGACCTCGTATTCTTCGCCACCGGCCGCGCGCCAGCGACCAAAGGACTCGGTCTCGAGAAGATCGGCGTGAAGACGAACGACGCCGACGCCGTGCTGGTGGATCAACACCTGCGCACGTCGCTGCCCAATATCTACGCGATGGGCGACGTGACCGACCGGCTGAACCTGACACCGGTCGCCACAGCCGAGGGGCACGCGCTCGCCGATTCGCTGTTCGGCAAGAACCCGCGAAGCATCTCGCTGATCAATGTTCCGACCGCCGTGTTCTCGACGCCGCCAATCGCAACCTGCGGCCTGACCGAAGAGCAAGCCGCGGCGCATGGCCCCGTTGATGTCTACGTCAGCAAGTTCACACCGATGCGCCACACGCTGACGGGTCGCGCGCGCAAGAGCATGCTGAAATTGGTGGTCGATCAGGCCAGCCAGAAAGTGGTCGGCGCCCACATGCTGGGCGAGGATGCGCCCGAGATCATGCAAGGCCTCGCAATTGCCATCGTCATGGGTGCGACAAAGGCCGACTTCGACCGCACCATCGGCATACATCCGACAGCCGCGGAAGAGTTCGTGACGTTGCGCACGCGCACGCGGGTTGCCGGGGTCGCGAAAGCGGCAGAGTAGTTCTTTTCCGGCTTAGCCTGGGAAGATGATGATGGGGAAACGAAAGAAATGAAGCGACGCGCCTTCCTGGCCGCGGCTGCCACGCTGCCGCTTGCCCGCCCAGCGATCGGCGGCACCGCGAAAACGCTGATCTTCGTGCCGCAGGCCAACCTGACCAGCCTCGATCCGGTGTGGACCACCGCCACCGTCACCCGCAACTTCGCGCTGATGGTGTATGAGACTTTGTATGGACGCGACCAGGCATTCAATCCCAAGCCGCTTATGGTCGAAGGCCACACCATCGACAACGACGGCAAGCGCTGGACCATGAAACTGCGCGACGGCCTGCTATTCCACGATGGCACTCCCGTGCTGGCCCGCGACTGCATCGCCTCGCTGCAACGTTGGCTGAAACGCGACGCAGTCAGCGTGACGATCAACGCGCGCGTCGACGCGATTGAGGCGCCCGACGACAAGACGTTGGTCTGGCGCCTGAAAAAACCGTTCCCGCTGCTCGCGCATTTCCTGTCGAAGGTGCAGCCGCAGCCGGTGATCGTGCCGGAGCGCCTCGCGGCCACCGATCCGTACAAGCAGCTCACCGAGATCGTCGGCTGCGGCCCGTTCCGCTTCCTGCCGGATGAACTGGTGTCGGGCCATCACGCGGCATTCGCGAAGTTCGACAAATACGTGCCCCGCCAAGAGCCGGCGTCATACAATTCCGGCGCGCACAAGGTGCTGCTCGATCGTGTGGAATGGCGCATCATCCCCGATGGCGCGACCGCGACGAATGCACTGATCTCGGGTGAGGTGGACTGGCTGGAACTGCCGTCACCGGACATGATTCCAGTGCTGAAAAAGTCCCCCGGCGTCACTACGGGTCTCCTGGACATCTACGGCACGGTCGCGATCCTGCGGCCAAACAGCCTGATCCCGCCAACCAACAACGTCATGCTGCGCAAGGCGATGATGGCGGCAGTAGATCCCCGCGAGGCATTGATCGCCGCGATGGGCGAAGACGAATCGGGCTGGCGCGCGCCCATGGGCTATTTCCTCCCCGGCGCCCCAGCAGCGAACGACGCCGGTATGGAATTCCGCCGCAAGCACTGGAGCATCGACGAGGTGAAGGCGATGGTCGCCAAGTCGGGCTACAGTGGCGAGCGCATCGTGCTGCTGCATCCGACGGACCAGATCATCTACAACGCGTTCATCACCGTGGTGGCAGATTCCTTCCGCAAGGCCGGCCTGAACATCGACGAGCAGATGGTGGATTGGGGCACCGTCGTGCAGCGCCGCACCAACAAGGAGACTGTGGACAAAGGCGGCTGGTCCATCTTCCCCGCTGGTGCGCCAGGGCCCGAATACGTCGATCCAATGTTGGCGAACACGCTGCGCAGCAACGGCGCGAAAGCCTGGTTCGGCTGGCCGGACGACCCCAAGTTGGAAGCGGCGTACGAGGCTTGGATCGACGCACCCAACACCGAAGAGCAACACAAACAGGAGATCGCATTCCAGGCCGCAGCATTCGACTACGTGCCGACGATCCCCCTGGGGCAGTACCTGCCGCAGGCAGCGTGGCGATCGAACATCACCGGCCTGCTGAAAGGATCCGCGCCGGTCTTCTGGGGTGTGGAGAAGACCTGATGCGGACCGGTGCCGAATATCGCGAGTCCCTCCGCGATGGCCGCCGCGTCTGGGTCATGGGCGAGGGCCTGATCGACGACGTCACTACCCATCCCGCAACACGCGCGATGGTGGACCAGTACGTTGCCTGGTACGATCGCCACTCAGATCCCGTTTGGACGCCCATCGTTCTCAACGCGGACGCAGGGCCCCTTGCATTCAACCTGCCGCTCTCCGCCGACGACCTCGTGCAAATGGGCCGGTGCTTTTCCGCCACCACTTTCCTCAGCGCCGGCAACATCACTCACACGCCGGCCTATGGCCACCTCATATCACTCGGCATCCTGTCCGCCGTTCAGGCACGCAACGTCTCGGCAAAGCAACTCGTGGACGCGACCGCATATCGCGAGCAAATCGCCCACACCCAACGCTTTCTCACGTTCTCCGGCGGTGGTGCCACCATCGGGTATCGGCTGCGCCCCGATCCTGCCGATCGCGCCGCATTCCGCATCGTCAAGGAAACCGACGCCGGCCTGGTCATCAGCGGCAGGATCGGCATGCACACCAGTCCCGCCTACGCCGAGGAAGTCTTTATCGGCGGCCAGACCGGCATCGAATACGGCAACCATCGCGCCACCTTCGTGGTGCCGGTTGGCGCACCCGGTGTCACCACGATCTGCCGCAAGACTTCACTGCGTGACCCAAATCCATTCGTGTCGCCGCTATCCAGCCGCTATGACGAGCTCGACGGGCAGATGTGGTTGGACAACGTCTTCATCCCCTGGGAACGCGTCTTCCTGCTCGACGTATCACCCGAGCCAATCGCGCGTTGGCTGCTCTGGCATCAGCTTTATTGCTGGCTATCGAAAGCCGAAACCACGCTCGGTCTGGCGCTCGCCTGCACACACGCCATGGGCCTGATGAAGCATGAGCAAACGCTCGAGTACCTGATCGAGCTGATCATCGACGTCCAGACGGCAAGAAGCTGCCTGACCGCCGCGGAGCGTGACCCACAGTTCACACCCGAAGGCTATTGCTACCCCAACCATCTGCACCTTGCCTCCGGCAGCATCGCGATCCTGCGCACGCGCCAGCGCATGAGTGAATTGCTGCGCATCATTCCCGGTTCATCGCTTGTGGTCGCGCCAACCGACCGCGACCTTGCCGCGCCCGAAGTCGCGGAGGGCCTGGAGGAATCGTTCGGAGGCGGCGGCTACACCGCCCTGCAACGTGCCGCGCTGCTACAGGCGGCCTGGGACCATGTCTCCTCCGCTCTCGACGCCCGCGAGTCCGCGTTTGAACTGCACGCCAACGGCGGCATGCCAATATGGCGCACCCGCATTCGCATCGCGTTCGACAGATACAACGAGTTGGCCAACGCGGTGCTGCGCCAATTGCCCGTGCCCATGCCGGAGATCGACGTGAGCTCGATCGGTGACATCGCGATCGGCCCACGTCGTCCGGTTACGCCGAGCGTCACGGAGGCAAGTCCGCCGCACCGTCACGGCCGGGCTTGACCCTATCAGCTTCACACATCTCGACGGGTCGGCTGACCAATTCCCTCTCCGCCCCTCGGGGCGGAGAGGGTGGGGGCGAACTTGTCTCGAGCGCCAGGAGGATGATTTGGATGACCCCTTCCAGGTTTTCGACGACCTCGGTGTTCCAGAACCTGATGACGCGGTAGCCATACTGGGCAAGTTCGGCTGATCGCGCGGCATCAGCTTCCTGCTGGTCCAGGTGCTGACCGCCATCCAGCTCGATTGCCAGTTTGTGCGCCGGACAGGCAAAGTCCGCGATGCGACGCCCAACCGGATGTTGCCGGCGAAATTTGGCCGAAGGATATGTTGTCCGCAGCGCTCGCCAGAGCCGCTGCTCAACTTCGGTGGCATCGTGCCGCAGTCTGCGGGCTATCAAGGTCCGTTGTCGCGAGGTCATCACAGAACCCCACCTTACCCAACCTCTCCTCTCCGCCCCGACGCGGGGCGGAGAGGGGAAGATGACATGCGGCAGTTGCTGATGTGTGAGTGCCGTAGGGCTTGACCCTGCCATCTGCCTCAGATGGATGAACAGCGCCCTTGAGACCCGGTATCAAGCCCTCCGCATGAAGCAGCGGTCCTCGACCTGGATGCATTGCGTGCGCTGCGCGTAGGAAAAATTCGCCTGCGCCTCGGGATCAGCGCGCAGGGCATCGCGATAGCGCTCATACGCCGCCAGGCTGTCGAACTCGATCAGCGCCAGGGCGAAGTTGTTCGGCCCTTCCTTCGGCAGGAAGTAGCCCAGCAACGCTCCGCCGCATCGCTCGATGATCGGCGGCCAGGTCTGCGCATAGCGCTCGAAGTCCGCGATGCGATGCGGATCGAGCGTGTAGCGGATGCAGCAGGTAATCATGTCACAGCGGCCTGTACTGGGTGCGCTCGCGCTTGGTGAGGCGCGGAACGCCTTCCCCGACGATCAGCGCCTTGAAGTGCGGCGTCTGCTGGTGCGCTTCGTAGGCCGCGGCGTCATCGAACAATTCATAGAACAGAAACTGCGATGGGTTCTCCAGAGACCGATGCACCATGAAGACCTGGGTGCCGGGCTCCGTGCGCGCCTGTGGAGCAAAGCGGGCGAGGATGTCAGCGATGGTATCGGCTTCACCGTCGCGGGCTTCCCAGAGGGCGGTGACGGCGAGGCGGCCGGTGATTTGCGTGGTCTGCATTGGTGTCCTCCTGTTGAGCACGAGGAGGACGTAGAGGATTTGGCGGCGGAGATCAGCGGCGAATGGTTCGGTGCAGAGCGAAGTATAACGGTCTATGAAGGAGACGATGATGAACAGCGGATGGCAGCTTCGAGCGGTGACCTCGAATGACATCGATAGCCTTCATGCGCTCGGCCAGCAGCCTATGGTCTATCGCTACCTGTTCGACGCAACCCCGCCCAGTAGGGCATTCATCGCCGACCGGATTGCGCAGGCGATTGCCAGTGCCAGCGAGACTGGTCTGGGCATGTGGCTGCTCGAGGGATCCACCACCCGATACGCCGGCTCCGTCCAGTTGCAGCCCCAGCTCGCGATCCGATCAGCGGAGATCACCTATCTGCTGGACCCACGCTATTGGGGACAGGGACTTGCCGTGCGCATGGCCTGGACCGCGATCACCCAGGCCTTTCTCTCGCCCGCAATCGATGCCGTCATTGCCGGGGCCGACGGCCCGAACACGGCTTCGTTCAGCGTAATGCGCCGCCTTGGCATGACGTTTCATCGAAATGTCCAGTACCCGCTTGGCGCCGGCATGGAATACAAGCTGCACAGAGACGACGCCGGACCGACGCCGCGCCCGCCGTTGATCCCACTGCGTTGACCCCGCCCTTTCAGTGCCCCGCGTGGCTCCCGGAAAAATCCGGCGCCGCCAGCCCGGACAGCTCCAACTGCTTGACCAACGCGCCCTTCAGCCGCTCCAGCCCCGCGTCGGTGGTCGCCTCGACCCGCGCCACCAGCACCGCCTGCGTATTGGACGCGCGCAACAACCACCACCCATCCTCGGTCTGCACGCGCACCCCATCGATCTCGGACACACGCGCGCCGTCAGCACGCAGCCGTGCAGCCACCTCCTCGATCACCGCGAACTTCCGCGTGTCGTCGCAATCGAACCGCACCTCCGGCGTATTGATCACCTGAGGCAGCGCATCGCGCGCGTCCGATAGCTTGGCATCCATCCGCGCCAGCACGCCCAGCATGCGCACCGCGGCATACAGCGCATCATCGAACCCATACCAATGATCGGCAAAGAACGTATGCCCCGACATCTCGCCAGCCAGAGGCGCGCCCGTCTCCGCCATCTTCGCCTTGATCAGCGAATGCCCGGTCCGCCACATCAGAGGCTTACCACCGGCACGCGCGATCTCATCGAACAGCACCTGGCTCGCCTTCACGTCGGCAATGATCGTCGCACCCGGATGCTCGCGCAGCACATCGCGTGCGATCAGCACCAGAAGCTGATCGCCGAACAGGATCCGCCCCTTATCATCGATCAGTCCAATCCGGTCCGCATCGCCGTCGAGTGCGATCCCAATATCCGCCTTCCGCGCCAACACTTCCGCGATCAACTGCTGCAAGTTCGCCGGTACCGTCGGATCGGGATGATGCGCCGGAAAAGTCCCGTCAATCTCGCCGTTCAGCACGAAATGCTCGCCCGGCAAGCCGGCAACCAGCTTCTCCAGCACCGCGCCCGCCGCGCCGTTGCCATTGTCCCAGACGACCTTCAGCATCCGGTCGCCGCCGTCCCAGTCAGCCAGCAATCGCGCGACATAATCAGATGCAATATCGACATTTCGCTGCGGCGTGACGGTCTCTTCTTCCACGTCCCCCGCCGCCGCCTGCCCACCCAACGCAAGAATGTCCCGGCCAAAAAACGGCTTTCCCCCCAGCACCATCTTGAATCCGTTGTAATCTGGCGGGTTATGACTCCCCGTGACCATGATCGCGCCATCAGTCTTCAGCGTCGCCGAGGCGTAGTACAGCATCGGCGTCGGCCCGAGCCCGACACGCACCACCTCGATCCCACTCGCGCTCAGCCCCTCGACCAGATACCGCTCCAGCGATGGGCTAGACAGCCGTCCATCGTAGCCGACGGCCACCGTACGCCCCCCATTGCGCACCACTGTCGAGCCAAAGCACCGACCAATGGCATAAGCGTCCGCTTCAGAGAGCGTGCGACCGACCGTGCCGCGGATATCGTACTCGCGCAGCGTGGTCGGATGAAACGTATGGGTCCAGCTCATGGCCGCACAGTCTGCCGCGAAACCGCCTCCACGATAAAGTCCGGCGCCTCCACATAACGCCGCAGGAACGCGCGCACCGCCTCGGCCATCTCGGGCCGCTTCAGCGCATAGGCGATCTGCGCCTCCAAAAATCCAATCTTATCGCCGCAGTCGAAGCGCTGCCCCTCGTAGCGCAGTCCATGGAACGGTTGCGTACCGATCAGCTTCGCCATGCCATCGGTAAGCTGCACTTCGCCACCCGCACCGCGTTCCATACGCGCCAGGTGCCCAATCACCTCAGGCATCAGCACATATCGCCCAATGATCGACAAGTTCGACGGCGCATCCTTCGGCGCAGGCTTCTCGACCAGCCCCTTCACCTCCACCAGCCGTCCATCATCCTTTCCGACCCGCAGAATGCCATACCGATTGGTCTGCTCCCGAGGCACTTCAGTCACCGCGACAACATTGCCCCCAGTATCGCGATACACATCAGCCAACTGCCGCAGGCAAGGCGTATCCGCCAGCACCAGATCGTCCGGCAGCAGGATCGCGAACGGATCGTCGCCAATGAAAGCGCGCGCGCACCAGATCGCATGGCCGAGCCCCAGCGGCACCTGCTGGCGCACCGTGACGATGGAGCCAGGCTCGCTCTGGGTGGCGCGCAGCACCTCCAGTTCCGCTGTCTTGCCACGTTCGCGCAGCGTGGCTTCCAGCTCGAATGCAATGTCGAAATGTTCCACCAGCGCGGTCTTGCCGCGTCCGGTGACCATGCAGAACTGTTCGATCCCGGCCGCCCTGGCTTCCTCGACGGCGTACTGAATGAGTGGCTTGTCCACCACCGGCAGCATTTCCTTGGCGGTGGCCTTGGTCGCAGGCAAAAAGCGCGTGCCGAGTCCCGCAACCGGCAGCACAGCTTTGCGTAATGGCTTCGTCACAATAGGGCTCCCCCTGTTCACCCGAACGGCCCAACACGGCCGACAGGCGGGAATGTGGCGTTAACTGCCAGGCAGGCGGCGACACGTCAGGGCGAGTCGTATCACGTTGCCGCGCGGCTCGTCATCCAGCGCGCTTCCCCCGACGCAACAAAACATCGCGGGCAAGATTGATCCGGGTCGCCAACCAATCCGAACCCCCGCTGTCAGGGTGTGCCGCACGCATCAGCCGGTGATGGGCGGCGCGGATCTCCTCATCAGTCGCACCTGCATGCAGCCCGAGCACCTGATAGGCCTCATCAACGCTCATCCCTGTGGCAGCCCGTCGGGGCGGCGGCTGGTTCGAGCTCCCGGACTGTTGCTGTTGGTTCTGCCGCGTACCAAGGCTTGCCCGATACGCCTTCCAGCGCTGCCAGATAAGCGGACCGAACATCGCCAGCGCGCCCAGTGCGATGCCTTCCCGCCCGGTCAGGATCAGCAGCAGCGCCAGAGTGATGCCCCCCAGCGCGGCGATCCAGGCCAGCAGGGATTTGATTGTCGTAATGGAAGCCTGCTCGAAGGCGCGCAAGCCGCCGAGGAACAGGAACAGGGTCAGAGCGCCGAGGACCAGCCAGAGCATGGGGCCGAAGGTAGGCGATGTGGGGCGGCACTCCTACTACTGTCGCAATGGGAGGGCTACCAGGACGCATAATCTGTTAAGGCATATGGCGGTTCGTGTTGTCGTAAATTCGTCGACAAACCAGATTGTCACGGCGCTGCGGCCTGGAATTGTGCCGCGATGACCGACGAACCTGACCACGGTGGGTGACATATGAACGACAGGCAAGGTCTGCTCAGGAGGGTCCGGGAAATCCTGCTGACCAAGTGGGATCCCATACGACTTCAGGAGCTTCCCGACGACATTCGAGATGCGAACCAGGACGAATATGACCGGTACGCGGAGACGATCGTCGCAATGCTGATGGATGGAAAGGACGAGAACGCGCTCGAGAACTACCTTTCCAAGATCGAGGTCCGGAAAATGGGTCACCGGCCGCGTGACAGTCGCGCAAGCGATGCCGCGCGCGCTCTGTTCAGCCTGGAGGAATTATCACAACCACGTTGAGCAGGCTCGCAGACCGACGGTCTACCGGAGCCGCTCCTGCCAGCCCGGCACCCACCATTCCACGAAATCGGCTTGCGCCTCGGGCTCCAGCTCCAACGCAGGCTGACGCACCTTGGGCGGCCGCCCTCGCCGGCGTGGCAGCACCGGCTCTTCGCTCGGTACCGGAGCGCTCTTCCGCGGCGTCTCCTGTGCCCGGTCCAGCAGCTTCGCAAGCCTTTGCTCGCTCTCCTGCCGCCGCGCATGTTCGATTTCCAATTCTTCCTTCGCTGCCTCCAGCGCCTGCTCGGCCGCCTGCCGCGCTGCCTCGACCCGGTTCACCGCCTCATCCCTGGCGAGGCGCTCATGCGCCAGCTTGGTCTGAAGGTCCCGGATCAGGTTTTGCGCGTCACCCAGCGAACGCTCCACCTCCTCGCGCGCGGCGATCTGCTCGCGTAGCGCCTGTCGGGCCGCGGCAAGCTGGTTAGTGCCAGTTTCGCCCGCCGCCGAATGTTCCCGATGCTGCACAACCACTTCGCCATCGCGAACGAAACGCCGGCGTTGCGGGTGCAAGCCCCCCGAAGGTGGCGGCGTCGGATTACTGGTCGGCTGCGGTGGCCCATCACCGCCCAAGCCAAGGGCACGGCGCATCTGCGCCTCTGTCGCACGCATCCGTGCGTCGTCAGGCAAGGAGTCGGTCATGTGTTTCTTTAGGTCACCCGAATACGGCAATGTCAATGTAGATCAGCGGCATGGATTCGGCCAGCCTCCACCAGTCCGCGCCCGTCCTTTAGCATACGATTGATTGCAGCCATAGTTAATGCATCGGCAGCATAGCGGATGGAGAAATCGTCATGACCGTCGTTCTTGGCACCGGCGAGTATCGTTACCGGGTAGCAGAAGGCTGGGGCCGACTGCCCGAGGGCTGGTCATTTCACGAAGTCGGCGCCGTCGGCGTTGATCGCAACGACAACGTCTACGTGTTCAACCGCGGCGAACATCCGATGATCGTGTTCGATCGCGAAGGCAACTTCCTCCGCTCTTGGGGCGAAGGCATGTTCCCCCGCGCGCATGGCGTGCATATGGCACCCGACGATACAATCTTCTGTACTGACGATGGTGCCCATTGCGTCCGTAAATGTACACTCGACGGCAAGGTACTGATGACGATCGGCACGCCAGGCACGCCAGCGCCCTTCATGAGCGGGCAGCCGTTCTGCCGTTGCACTCACACCGCGCTGTCGCCAAACGGCGAGATTTACGTGTCCGACGGATACGGTAACGCCCAGGTGCACAAGTACACGCCGGACGGAAAGTACCTGATGTCGTGGGGCAAGTGCGGCATCGGCGAGGGCGAGTTCAACCTGCCGCACAACATCCACTGCGATGCCGACGGCTGGGTCTATGTCGCCGATCGCGAGAACCATCGCGTGCAGGTGTTCGACGGCAGTGGCAAATTCGAGACGGCGTGGAGCAACGTCGTGCATCGCCCCAGTGCGTTGCACATGACGACAGGCCGCTGTCCGCTCTGCTTCATTGGTGAAGTCGGCCCGTACCTTGGTTCCAACCGCGGCTTCCCGAACCTGGGCCCTCGCATCAGCATCCTATCCAACACAGGCAAGTTGCTGGCGCGGCTCGGCTCCGAAACAAATCCGCATGGCCAGGCGCCAGGACAGTTCATGTCGCCGCACGGCATCGCGGTTGATTCGCACGGCGATATCTACGTGGGTGAAGTGTCCGTTGCATCCTGGCCATCGCTGTTCCCCGGACAGCCGCGACCGGACAACCTGCGCAGCCTCCAGAAGCTGGTGAAAGTGGCATAGCGATGCCTATGCGTTTGCCTCCACTCTCGTCGCTACGCCTGTTCGAGGCTGCCGGCCGGCGCCGAGTACCTCACCTGCGTCTCCGAGGCGCTGTCGTTGATTGCGATCGGAACGGCTCGTCTCCCTGGTCATCGTGCCAATCGCACGATCGCCTTGAGCTGTGCCCCTAGGCTCGCGGCGCGCTGGCTGCTGCCTCGACTGCATCACTTCGGTGAGCGATGGCCAGACGTTGCCATCAGGCTCGATACGTCGCAGCGCCAAGTCGGTTTTCCAGTAGACGGCTTCGACTTTGCCATCCGGATGAGCCGAACGCTCGTCGCTGGTTCTGCATGGACACGCTTGTTCGGTGAGAAACTGGTGCCAGTTTGCAGTCCTGCCTAGCGCCACCTTGATCCACGTCACATCGGCCAGCGAGGACTGGCAGGCGTGGCTCGACAGACACGGCATCAATGGCATCGACACTTCAGGGGGCCTGCGGTTCGACCTCATCCAGTTGGCATTCGAGGCTGCAGTCCTTGGCCTCGGCGTGGCGTCAGGCCGAAGACCGCTGGTGGATCGCGAACTGGAAACTGGTACTCTTCGTCGAAATCAGTGCCGATGGCCACCCGGATCTGACGGGCTTCAAGCATTGGCTACTGCGGGAAGCTTCAGCTCTCGCCTAAATGCAAGTCCCGTCGCAAATCTCCTCTCCGCCCCTGGGGGCGGAGAGGGTAGGGTGAGGTGGCGGCACGGCTCCAATCCAAGATGACTACAATTCATCTGACCCCGAAATCTTCTCCTTTGCCGCACGGCCTCCCTTTCGCCACTTCACCGGCAAAGCGAAGGAGCCCCTCCAATGGCCACGACCCGCACGCTTCGGCCCGTCATGCCCATACTGTTTGGTGCCGCGATCATGCTCAGCCTCAGCATGGGCATTCGCCAGTGTTTCGGGCTGTTCATGCAGCCCTTGACCAAGGACCTTGCGATCACCGTCTCCAACTACACGCTGGCGCTCTCCAACCGTTCGCCGGCGCACTCGTCGTCCGCTTCGGTTATCGGCCCGTGCTACTGAGTGAAACTCTGATCTATCTCGCCGGTCTGGCACTGCTGGCCTCCGCACATCGCGTCGTCCCTGAATCCATCCGCAGCATGGTACTCGGAGTAATTGCCGGCGTCGGCTCCGTTGGTGCGCTTGCGGCAGCGCCGCTCGGGCAAATCTTCACCACCGATTTCGGCTGGCGAGCCGGTATGCTGGCGATGGCAGGTACTCGCGCTTATCATGCTTCCTGCCGCATGGTTCGCCGGCCGCGCCGTCACATAGAGCTGCCGACGACATCCGGCCACGACGTTTCGGCGTCAGTCGCCATACGCACCGCTCTGGCCAACGCACCGTTCATGGTGATGGCCTGCAACTTCTTTTCATCACGACCCACTTGCCATCCTACCTGGCAATCTGCGGCCTCAATCCGATGTTGAGTGTTGAGGCACTCGGCATCATCGCAATATCCAAGGCATTCGGCAGCGTCTTCTTCGGCTGGGCCGGCGGCTATTGGCCGAAGCTGGTACTGCTCGGAATGATCTATGTCGCCCGCTCTCTGGTCATGGGCTGGTACTTCATCATGCCACCCACACCGACCAGCACTCTGGTATTCGCCGGACTGATGGGCTTCCTGTGGCTTGGCGTGCTGCCGCTCGTCGCCGGCGCCGTGGTGGAACTGTTCGGCCTCCGCTGGCAGGCAATGATCAGCGGCCTCGCCTTCATGAGTCACCAACTGGGCAGCTTCCTCGGTGCATTCGGAGGTGGCGTGCTGTTCGACAGTTTCGGCAACTACGATCTCGCCTGGCGATCCGCGGTGGCGATGGGCCTGACCGCAGGCATCATCCAGATTGCGTTCGCCATTGCACGTCCGCCGCGCCTGGTGACGACATGAGCGGAGCCGGCGATATGCCCCAGATCGAGTTCTGGTTCGAGTTTGGCAGCAACTACAGCTATCTCAGTGCCATGCGGATCGAGGACGCCGCGGCCCGACATAACGTGCGGATCGTCTGGAAGCCATTCCTGCTCCAGGACATGGCATGCCAGTGCCGCAAATACGGGCTGCGATGGACGCAGCCGACCACCTTTCCTCGCCTTGGCGTACTGCCGCTGCGAGTGGCTCTGCTGGGGGCAGACCAGCCTTGGATCGGCGAGTTCCGTCGCCGCGTGATGGCGCTGAATTTCGTGCTCGACCAGGATTTCAACTATCCCGACCATATCGCATCGATCCTGATGGAACTGTCCCTGCCCGCGTCAGAGCTCCTGCTGCACGCACAGTCGGAGCCCACAAAGCTTCTCTTGCGCCAGCAGACCGAGGAGGCTCGCTCCAGACGCATTTTCGGCGCCCCAACAAAGCAAGGTTTCACACGGAGGCCACGGAGAAGCAAAGCCACGGAGAACCACCGAGAAACGGTTATGCGCTTCGCGCGAAGCGCATTGAATTTCCTCTCGGTGCCCTCCGTGGCTTCGTTCCTCCGCGGCCTCCGTGTGAAACCTTGCTTTGCCGTTGCCGCCCCACCCTCCGTCATGAAATCCGACTGTCCGATAGAATAACAAAGCCCCCACTTATTACGGCTGGTCACACCCGCCCCGCTTCAGGCAAAATGCCCCCATGAGCAGCAGCGACACCATTGTCCCGGTCATCCTGTCCGGTGGTTCCGGCACCCGCCTTTGGCCGGTGTCCCGTGAGTCCTTCCCGAAGCAGCTCTGGCCGCTGATCTCCGCCAACACGTTGCTGCAGGAGACCGCGCTCCGGGCGCACGATCCGGCACGCTTCGCGCCGCCCGTCATCGTGTGCAACCAAGAACATCGCTTCCTGATCGCCGAACAACTCCGGGCCGCGAACATCGCCTCCTCGCGCATTCTGCTCGAACCCGTCGGCCGCAACAGCGCTCCAGCCATCGCCGCCGCTGCCATACTGGTAGCCGAGACAGCGCCCGACGCCGTGTTGTGGCTGCTCGCAGCCGACCACGCCATCGGCGACACTGCCGCACTCCACGAGAACCTCGCGACAGCTGCCAAGGCCGCCCGCACCGGCCGCATTGTCACCTTCGGCATGCGCCCGACCACGCCCGAGACCGGCTATGGCTACATCGCGCTCGGCGCCCCCCTCGCCGACGCACCTGGCGCTTATGCGGTCGCCGAATTCGTGGAAAAGCCCGACGCCGGACGCGCCGAGAAGCTGTCCACCGACGGCCGTCACTTGTGGAACTCCGGCATGTTCGTGTTCACCGCGCGCACACTGCTGGAGGAACTGGAGACACATGCCCCCGACGTGCTGAGCGCGGTCCGCAAGGCGATGGCGGAACGCCGAGAGGATCTCGACTTCATCCGCTTAGGCGAAATCCGCGTTCACCGCGTGCCCGTCGATCAGCCTCGACTACGCCGTGGCCGAGCGCACCAGTCGCGCCGCCGTGGTTCCCGCCGATATCGGCTGGTCCGATGTCGGAAGCTGGGGCGCGCTTTGGGAACTCGGCGCCAAGGACGAGCAAGGCAATGTCGCCATGGGCGATGTGCTGCTGGAAGCCGCACACAACTGCTACGTCCGCAGCGACGGGATGCTCGCCGCCGTCGTCGGACTGGACGACGCAGTGGTGGTGGTCACCGAGGACGCCGTCCTCGCCATGCATCGCGGCCACGCCCAGGACGTGAAGAAGGTGGTCGATCGCCTGAAAGCCGCCGGCCGGCACGAAGCCGTCGCCCATAACCGCATGTATCGGCCCTGGGGCTTCTACGAGACCCTGATCCTGGGCGACCGCTTCCAGGTAAAGCGCATCGTCGTCACCCCCGGCTGCAAGCTGTCGCTGCAAAAGCATTTCCACCGCGCCGAGCATTGGGTCGTCGTCAACGGCAGCGCCGTCGTGACACGCGACAACGAGACAATGCTGATCCGGGAGAACGAAAGCATCTATTTGCCGCTCGGCTGCGTTCACCGGCTGGAAAACCCCGGCAAGATCCCGCTCGCGCTGATCGAGGTGCAGTCCGGTGCCTATCTTGGCGAAGACGACATCGTCCGCATGAACGACGACTACAATCGAGCCTGACCGCCGCGGCAGATATCGAACAGCCAGGCCAGCCGCCACGCGGTACCACGGATTTCAGCCTCGGCCGGCAAGTGCAGCCCATGGAACAGCACCGCCATACCGAGTGCGACCAGCACTACCTTGTGCGCCTGCAATTCGGGTGGCGGCGGACCGGCCAGCCGCTCCAGTGCTGCCGCGCCCACGACCCCAACCACTGCGCCCATGACTACCTCGGGCCAGGTGTGCACCCCCAGCATCAGCCGTGACACACCAATGACCAGTGCCGCCAATGCGGCGACCGGCAACACGACCCCCCGCCGGCGCCGCAGCATGGCGGCCAGGCCGCCCGTCACCACAGTTGCCGCCGCAACATGCCCGCTCGGCGTGTGGAACTCCTCCACTCCACACGGGATGAACAGCAGCTTCAGCAGCAGCATCGCGGCGAACGTCGCCAGGATGGTTGCGCCCCATACCGCCGCACCGCGCCGCCAGCCCTGAAACAGCAGCGTCAGTCCGATCGCCAGCACCACCGGCAGCACCACCGCCTGGTCGGCAAAGTCGGTTATGAACCTCATGGAAAGGCGCCGCTGGACAGCACGGCGCCGCTCTTTGCAGACTCCCAGGACAATCGCAACAGATCAGGCGCAACAACGTCCAATTCGTGATGAAGGGAATGCACAATGAGTTTTGATTTCACCGGCAAACGTGCCGTCATATGCGGCGGAAGCCGCGGTATTGGCCGTTCGATCGCGCTCGGCTTCGCCCAGGCCGGCGCCGCCGTATCGATCTGCGCCCGTGGCGCCGATACGCTGGAAACCACCCGCACGGAGATAGCCAAATCCGGCCACCCCGCGCATGCCGGAGTGTGTGATCTCGCCAATGCCGATGCCATCAGCGCCTACATCGCCAATGCGGCCAAGGCCCTGGGCGGAATCGACATATTGGTGAACAACGCGTCAGGAATTGGCATGTCAGACGACGAGGCCGGCTGGGCCGCCAGCGTCGCAGTGGACATGATGGCCATCGTTCGCGCCACCCATGCGGCCCTGCCCTACCTGAAAGGGTCGAAGGGCAACGTGCTCAACACATCCTCGATCTCCGCGCTGCGCACATCGGCGCGCACGCCGCCTTACGCCGCGATCAAGGCCGCCGTCATCCATTACACCTCCACGCAGGCCGCGATGTATGCGCGCGACGGCATTCGCGTGAACGGCGTCGCGCCAGGCTCGATCGAGTTCCCCGGTGGTAGCTGGGAAAAGCGCAAGAGCGACAATCCCAATCTCTACAACGCGATCCTGCGCTCCATCCCGTTCGGCCGGCTCGGCCATCCCGAGGAAGTCGCCAACGTCGTGCTATTCCTCGCCTCCCCGCTGGCGTCCTGGATCACTGGCCAGACTATTGTGGTGGATGGCGGCCAGTTGCTCTAGAGCACTTTCAGGCAGACCAGAATCGATACAGACTGTGTGAAATTGGGATCGTCGCTCGTCGCAGCGAAACGTTGCTTCGTCACGGGGCCGCGTAGGAAAGGAAGATTCAAGACGGCGGCGAATTGCGTAACTAAACTGCCTGCTGCCCGTTGCGGCACGTAGTTTTCGCACGGTCTGGATGGTTTTCGCTGCGCTCAACCGCATCCTACGGCGCTAATGCCACTACTCGCTGACCGCGACCCATTGGCTCTAACCGTCATGGCCAGTTCAAGCCCGGCCATGACGACAGAACGGCAGATGAGTCATGGACAGTGAGCTTTGGTATAAGTCATTCGTAGGATGGGTTGAGCGCAGCGAAACCCATCAAGTTTCCAGTCACGTCGAAAATGCTGTAAGCGCCAGCGAATTATCGACGCAGGTCTCGAACGGAATAGCGCGGTCGAGTGCCCCGCCCGACCGCATCGCCGCTTGCAGCCGATCGAAGCCTTCTCGCGGCATGACCGGCTCGGCTGCATACATTCCAAGCGCTCGGTAGCGGTCCATCGCGGCGGCAAAGATTTCGCGCGGCACGGATGGGAAGTAGTCCGACAAAGCAAGGGCGATCTCCGTCCCCGGCGTATCTGCGATCCAACGCAGCACGCGCGCCATCGCTCTGGTCATGCGCAACAACTCGTCCCGCCGCGATTGCAGTAGGTCGCGGCGAGTGATCAATGTGGTGTAGGCCGTCAGCCCGCGATCAGCCGCTGCGTACCAGACATATCCCGCGCCCGATGCGATCAGTTCTTCAGCGTAGGGCTGGAAGAGTTGCACCGCATCCAACGCGCCCGAACGCAGCGCCGTCGCATTCTCTGCCATCGCGGAACCACTTGTCCGCCTGAGCGATGCCGGATCGATGCCGGCGCGGCGCACATCGTCTTGCAGGCACAGCCACGGCGTAGGGACCTCCGAGACCGATGCGAAGCGCTTGCCCACGAGATCAGCCAAGCGAAAATCAGGACATGGCTCGCGGCCAATGATGAAGAACGGGTCGCGCGCGATCACATCGCAGAAGCAAACGCTGTCCGCATTCGCATCCTGCGCGTGCGTCAGCATCACCCTGAGCGGACCACCCCACATCACGTCAATCTCGCCGCTACGCAATGCCGTCGCCGTGCGCGCGGGATCGGGTGATGAGACAAGCTCCACCTCGACACCCTCAGCCGCATAGGCACCGATCGCGTGCGCCGCATAGAACGGCGCATAGAACAGCGCACGAAAGTTTTCCGACAGCCGGATGGGCATCGACTACCTCCTGTGGAATCCTGTCCCCTTGTCATTGCGAGCGAAGCGAAGCAATCCCGTCGAGATTGCTTCGCTTCGCTCGCAATGATACGCACACCCCCCGCCGAAGGACACGCTTATGCGCATCGCTCTCATTGGTGTCTCGCACTGGCACACCCCATTCTACCTGGATCCTCTCCTGACGATGCCCGGCGTCTCGGTGATTGGCGTCAGCGACCCCGAACTCACCCGCGCCCAGGAGCTCGCCGCCAAAGCGCGCTGCCCTGCCTTCACCGACTATCACGAGATGTGCGCCCGCCTGAAGCCGGACTTCGTGTTCGCACTCGGCCGCCACTGCGACATGGCGGACGAGGCGCGCTCCCTCATCGAACAGCGCATCCCCTTCGCCATGGAAAAGCCTTGTGCCATCACCGCGGCCGATGCGCACGACATTGCCACGCGCGCCGCCGCGGCCAATGTCTTTGCCGCGGTGCCGTTCGTGATCCGCTACAGCCCATTGATCGAGACAATCCGCTCATACGGTGAAACGCCGCAGTACATCGTGTTCAAGTTCGTCGGTGGCATGGTGGATCGCTACCACGAACAGCGGGTCGAGTGGATGCTGCATCAGGACACCGCCGGTGGCGGACCACTGATCAATCTTGGCGTTCACTTCCTAGATCTGTGCCGCGTACTTCTGCCAGACTCCAAGCTACACGTAGTCGGTGCAACGATGTCCAACCACTTTTCCCATCTCGACATCGAGGACCACGCCATGGTGCTGATGCGCGGTGATGGGGTGACGTGCTCGGTAGAGACCGGCTATCTCTATCCGGCACCCAATTCCGTGTTCGACCTGCATTACTCAATCCGCACCCCAAGCCGCTACTTCGCCGCGCGCGACAACCAGACGCTGGAGATCCTCGACAACAACCGCCACCGCGAGGTTCGCTCGATGCCGCTGACCAATTCGTTCTTCTATCCGACTTTCGTCGAAGACACGTTGCGGCGCGTTGCGCATGGCGAGCAGCCGATAGCTGATCTGGCCGACATGGCCGCGACGATGGACCTGGTCGAAGCAGCGTATTCTACTGGCATGGGTGCGTAGGCCGGCACCGGGCCGTCCTGTTATTCCGCTGGCACCACTGCCAGTCCGCCCTCCAGATCGACCGAAGTGATCTGAGAGCGCACCATCACCTGAAGCAGCCCCGCGCCCAGGACGGTGATCGCAGCACCAATCGCCAAAGCGATGACGAATGATCCCGTCTGATCCACGACGAAGCCAGTAACGATGGGAGACACCGTGCCACCGATATTGCCGCCGAAATTCTGGATGCTGGCGACCGAGGTGCAATAGGACTGCGGTGCCACGGCAGTGATCAGCGTCCACTTGCCTGCAATCCCCAGCGACAGGAAGAACATCGCCAGCGAGATAAAGACAATGGCCTGTATCGGGCCCGCGGCGGTCGTGGCGATCACGGTGAACAGCCCCGACAGCAGCAATCCAAGGATGCTCGGCAGGCGGCGGCTCGCGATGATGTCCATGCCGCGTGCACTCAGCCGATCAGTGAACCAGCCGCCGCTCCACGCACCGAGGATCGAGCAGAACAGCGGGATCGATGCCACAAAGCCGGTCTTGGCGATGCTGATGTGCTGCTGCATCTCAAGATAAGCAGGCAGCCAGGTCTGATACATCCACACCGCGTAACCAGTGCAGAACGCACCAAGGATCAGGCCCCACATGGACTGGAAGCGGAACAGCCTCCCCCAATGGCGCGCTTCCACTTTGCCCGCGGCGGCACGGTTGGCCGCGAGATAAGCCTGATCCTGTGGCTCCAAGGGCGCCGTTGCCGGATCGCGGTACACCTTGAACCACACCAACGCGCCCAGCACCCCGACGACGCCCATCGCGATGAACATGGTCCGCCAGCCAAACGCGAGCATCAGACCAGTCAGCAGCGGAGGTGCGATGAATGGTCCGATGCTGCCGCCCGAATTATAGAGACCTGTGGGGCGTCCCCGATCTTTCACATGAAACCAATCGCCGGTGACGCGAACCGCTGCTGGAAACGCCGGGCACTCGGCAGCACCAAGCGCCACGCGCCGATCGCGGTAGCGTTGATGCCGAACTCCTCGCGGATTTTCAGATTGCCGATGGCGAGCGTGGACCGGTCCACATAATTCAGTGCGATCGCCGCCGTGGCGAGACCAATTGCAATCCATTGCATCCGCCACATACGCACTGAGGTTGGCGAGACGGCCATAGTCTCCTCCAGTCGTTTCTTGTGATTGCAATCATTGGCGCATGTCCCGCCACTATTGGCAAGCACGCCCTCCAGGCCCATGTTATCGGCAACTCACAGGAGCAATCTCATGAGCGATTCACCGGCTGGGCTGCGCATCGACATCGTATCGGATGCGATCTGCCCGTGGTGCTATATCGGCAAGCGCCAGCTCGAACGCGCGCAGGCGACACTGGCGCGTGAAGGTCTGCACTTCTCGGTCCACTGGAACCCGTTCCAGCTCAATCCCGACATGCCGAAGGAAGGCCGTGACCGCGCGAGCTATCGTCTGATGAAGTTCGGCGACGCTGAACGCGTACGCGAGATCGACGAGCGAGTGACGGGTGCGGCGGCCAATGTCAGCCTGGACTTCCGCCTCGATCAGATCCAGCGCACGCCGAACACGCTGGACGCACATCGCCTGATCTGGCTGGCGGGCCGCGAGGCCAGGCAGGACTTCGTCGTGGAGGCACTGTTCACCGCCTACTTCACCCAGGGCCGAGACATTGGCGACCACGACGTGCTGGCGGACTGTGCGGCGCAGGGCGGCATGGACCGCGCCGCCGTCGCTGATTTCCTGGCCGGCGACGTAGCCGCGAAGGAAATGCTGGCGGCCGACAGCGCCGCCCGCGAGGCTGGCGTCAGTGGCGTGCCGTCGTTCTTCCTGGATGGCTACGGTCTCTATTCCGGCGCCATGCCAGCAGAAACGATGGCCGAGGCGCTGCGCAAAGGGAATCAAATTCTCCGCCAACGCGCCGCTTGACAGCCTGCCTCCTGCCGGGGCTTGGTCCGCACTGATACAAACATCAGGCGGGGAGCGAGCCATGTCGAACGAGACGAAGCATCCGGAAACGCTGGTGTTGCACGCCGGTTGGCGGCGCGATCCAGCGACCAACGCCGTAGCCGTGCCGATCTACCAGACGACCTCCTACCAGTTCGACAGCGCCGAGCACGCCGCCAACCTGTTCGGCCTGCGCGAACTCGGCAACATCTACACGCGCATCATGAACCCGACGACCGATGTGTTCGAGAAGCGCGTCGCGGCGGTGGAAGGCGGCGTGGCGGCGCTTGCGTTGGCATCAGGCCAGGCCGCCTCGGCATTTTCCGTGCAGAACCTGGCGCGTGCCGGCGATAACATCGTCAGTTCCACCGACCTTTACGGCGGCACCTGGAACCTGTTCGGCAACACGCTGAAGGACCAGGGCATCGAGACCCGCTTCGTAGATCCTACGGACCCCGAGGCCTTCGCCCGCGCGACCGATGACAAGACGCGCGCCTACTACGCCGAGACTCTGCCCAACCCGAAGCTGATCGCCTTCCCGATCGCCGAGGTCGCCTCGATCGGCCGCAAGTTCGGCATTCCGCTGATCATGGACAACACGGCGGCGCCCACGCTTGTGCGGCCCTTCGACCATGGCGCGGCAGTCGTGATGTACTCGACAACGAAGTACATCGGCGGCCACGGCACATCGATTGGCGGCGTCGTGATCGACGGTGGCAATTTCCCCTGGGATGCGCACAAGGAACGCCAGCCGCTGCTGAACACTCCTGATCCCAGCTATCACGGTGCAGTCTGGGCCGAGGCGGCGAAGCCGCTAGGACCGATCGCGTATATACTGCGGATGCGCGTGGTGCTGCTGCGCGACCTCGGCGCGGCGATGAGCCCGTTCAACGCCTTCCTCTTCATCCAGGGCTTGGAGAGCATGCCGCTGCGCATGCGGGAGCACTGCAAGAACACGCTGGCGGTCGCGCAGTACCTGTCTGGCCGCAAGGAAGTAACGCGCGTAATCCATCCGGCCTTCCACAAGGGCGCCGCCGCGGAACGCACGGCGAAGTATCTGCCGCACGGCCATGGCGGACTTTTGGGCTTCGAGCTGGCCGGCGGTGTGGAAGCGGGTCGCGCATTCATCGATGCGCTGAAGCTGTTCTACCACGTGGCGAACATCGGTGATTCGCGCTCGCTGGCGATCCACCCTGCCAGCACAACGCACTCGCAGCTTTCGCCCGAGGAGCAGCTCGCGACTGGCGTCACGCCGGGGTATATACGTCTGTCCGTCGGCATCGAGCATATCGACGACATCATCGGCGATCTGTCGCAGGCGCTGGATGCGGCTGGCGGCGGCCTCAAGGCGGCGGCCGAGTAGACCGTTCCCCGACCCCACCGTCATGGCCGGCTCAAGCTCACGGCTGTCCGGTTTAACTGTCATGTCCACAGCAGGGTCGGTGCGCACCCGGCCGTACAAACGGTAGGGCCGTGCGTGCGGAAAGAATTCAACGCAGAGAGCGCGAAGGATGGTTTGGGCGCTTCGCGCCGCGGCCCGAAAGGCCGGGCAGGACATCTTCTTGGCGAACTTCGCGCCCCTTCGCGCTCTCTGCGTTGAATTGTGTGATCCGCCTGGACGATCGAATGAACCAGTGCCCTGGGTTATGCTCGGCCATGACAAGTGGCAAGCTCGGCGCGGATCCGTCTCGCGACTTCATGTGCGGCGCGCTCTACCGCAGGGGATAGCGCCGCGCCTGCGGTAAACTCCCCGGCTTCGATGGCAAAGAGCACGCACTGCCGTGGCAGCGTCCCAAGAGCACGACCCAGCTCGATCGCCTGCACGACGCCAAACCCGTGCGACGAAACGTCCGCGCGCGATGGCACCCGATCGGTCGCACAATCAATCCGATGGATCGTCCCCACCGGGACACCAGATTGAGCAGCGTCGATCAGCCAGGCGCGATCAACTCCCTCCAGCATTGCAAGCAACGACGTGGCTTCGCCGCCATGCTCCGCGCCACCCAACAGGCGCGCGACGAGGCGACCAACACCATCGTCACCTCGATCTGGATTACCGATACCAATGACGACAGCGCCAACAAAATCCCCCCCTCCCCTTGCGGGAGGGGGTTGGGGGGAGGGGGCCTCACCAGCAGTGCCAACGCCCCCTCCCCCCAGCCCCCTCCCGCAAGGAGAGGGAGAGCAATTCAGTGCCACGCTGCGTTCACCCACGCACCACTTCCAGCTTCAAAAAATGCGTCGCGCAGGAAATGCACGGATCATGATTGCGCACCGCCTGCTCACACCGAATGCGCATAGCCTCCTCCGGCATATCCAGCCAATCACCGGCAAACACCCGCAGATCGTCTTCGATGCTCGGCTGGTTTTGTGACGTCGGCGGCACGATCTTGGCATCCAGGATCGTCCCCTCCCCATCGATCCGATAGCGATGATACAGCATCCCCCGAGGCGCCTCGGTGCACGCATATCCCACGCCCGCACGAGGCGTCAGATCGAGATGCGCCTGCTCCGGCTCGCGATACGCATCGATGATCCGCAGCGCCTCGTCGCACGCGTACAGCGTCTCCACCGCGCGCACCACGATGCTGCGGAACGGATTGATGCAGACCTCGCCAAGCCCCGCCTCCTTTGCCGCCTCACGCGCCAATGGCGAAAGCTGCGCCGAATTCAGGCTGTAGCGCGCAATCGGACCGGTCAGATACGGCCGCCCCTGCAAATGCGAGTGCAGCGCATTCGACCGCTTCACATGCAATTCCTCGAAATGCGCGTCATACTCATGCGGCGTGATATCCAGCCCCTTGTTCGACACCACATGCCCGGCATTGAACGGATATTCCCCCGCAGCACCCAGCGACACGAACTCGTACTCCCGTTCGCAATCGGGAAAATCGAACCCAGCGACCCAACGCACCGTCGCCAGCGCAATGTCACGCGCGTGCTTCAACCGCTCAGCAAGCGGCGCGAACTCCCGGCGCGTCGGCGCTCGATAGAACCCACCAACGCGGACGTTCACCGGATGGATCGCGCGACCGCCAAGCACCTCCAGAATCTCATTGCCGATCTTCTTCAGCTCCAGCCCCTGGCGCACCACATCGCCGTGGTCCTTCGCCATCTCCACCGCGCCGGGATAGCCAAGGAAATCCGGAGCATGCAGCATATAAATATGCAACGTGTGGCTCTCGATCCATTCGCCGCAATACAGCAGCCGGCGCAACTCCCGCACCTCGGGCGTGACCGTCACGCCAAGGGCATCCTCCATCGCATGCACCGCGCTCATCTGATACGCGACCGGACAAATGCCGCAGATGCGCGCCGTGATGTCTGGCGCCTCGGTATACGCCCGCCCCCTCAGGAACGCCTCGAAGAAGCGCGGCGGCTCGAAGATCCGCAGTTGCACCTCGCGCACGGTGCGATCGTCGAAGATGATCTTGACCCCACCCCCGCCTTCCACCCGGGCGAGGTAATCGACGTTGATCGTCTTACGAGCCATGGCGCGCGCTTTCCTCGCGGAACGGCAGCTCGCCGACGTTGAACGTGCTGTAGACGCGCTGAAGATCGCGCTGTCCCATCCCGACTTCCGCCAGCTTGCGGCTCAGCGCAGGCGTGTTCGGCGTTTCCATCGGCCCAAAGCATCCATAGCAACCGCGGTTGTACGCCGGGCAGATCGCACCGCAACCCGCATGTGTGACCGGCCCCAGACACGGCGTCCCGCGCACCAGCACGCACGCCGTGCCGCGGAGCTTGCATTCGACACACACGCTATGCCCAGGCGTATTCGGCTTACGCCCATTCAGAAATGCGGCCAGCACCTCAACCAACTGTTTCTTGTTGATCGGGCAGCCATGCAGCTCGAAATCCACATTCACATGCGCCTTGATCGGCGTCGAAGTGTCCAGAGTGGAGATAAAGTCAGGCCGCGCATAAACCGCCTGGGTGAACTCGCGCACATCCTTGAAGTTGCGCAGCGCCTGGATGCCGCCGGCGGTGGCGCACGCACCGATCGTGATCAGCGTCCGCGACTGTCGCCGCACAGCATGCAGCCGCTCGGCATCATGCGGCGTCGTCACGGAGCCCTCTACCAGCGACACATCATACGGACCGCGCACCACGGCGCGCGTCGCTTCGGGAAACAACGCGATCTCGACCGCGCCGGCAACCGCCAGCAATTCATCCTCGCAATCGAGCAAGGAAAGCTGACATCCGTCGCAAGACGCGAACTTCCACACAGCCAGCTTGGGTTTACGAGTCATGGTTGGCGGCACCCCCTCATCATCATATCTCCTTCAGCGCCATCAGCCGCCGTATACGGTCATAGCGCATCACCGCGCCATCCTTGCAAATGAAACTACCGGCGAACTGGCAGTGCCCGCAAAGCCCAACAGCGCACTTCATATTCCGCTCCATCGACAGATGGATCGCTTCCTCGGGCATACCAACGTCATGCAGCGCGCTCGCCGCAAACCGCATCATGATCTCCGGCCCGCACACCAGGGCCATCGCATTTGCCGCATCCACGCCAAGCCGGGGAATCAGCTTGGTCACCACCCCCACATTGCCGCGCCAGTCGGTATTGGCATGATCCACGGTGACCTCGATCTCCATGTCGAGCCGCCGCCGCCACGTCTCCAATTGCCGCCGAAACAGAATGTCGTCCGGCCGTCGTGTGCCATACAGCAGCACCAGTTTGCCGAACCGCTTGCGCTCGCGCTGAAGCTGGTAGAGCGCCGGACGCAGCGGCGCCAGCCCGAGCCCGCCCGCGACCACCACGACATCGCGGCCATAGCCATCCTCCACCGGCCACGACGTCCCAAATGGCCCGCGAATCCCCAACGTGTCGCCGGCGGAAAGTCGCGTGACCGCCTCGCTCACCTTGCCAACGGCGCGCACGGTCTGCACCACGCGCGTCGCATCCGAGGCATCACCGCTGATGCTGACAGGGATCTCCCCCACGCCGAACACGTACATCATGGTGAACTGGCCAGGCGCATAACGCATCAGCGGACCGCCATCCGGCGATACCAGATCCAGCGTCCACGTATCCGGCAGATCGCGCACGCGCCGCACGACACGCGCGATACGCGGCACCATCGGATCCGTCATAGTCGCCAGCTCAGCGAGGCGGTCCATAGACATCCAACATCTGTAAACGCATGGCCTGAAGCCGCTGCACCAGCACCGGCAGGAAGCGTTTCAGGATTGCGTAGCCAAGATCGTGGTCCGCCTCGCACTTATCGCGCAGGCACTTCGCATCCAATGCGATCGCACGCACCAGCTCAGTGGCGCGCGCGTCATAGCCCCAGCGATACGGCGGCAACAACCAAGTCATGCCGACGACCTCGCCCTCGCCCAACGTCTCGTATTGCGCGGCGCCATGGCCCGGTGTGGCCATCTCCAGCGCGACGCGCCCGTGGCGAACCAGATAGATCCAGTCCGCCGGATCCTCCGCATGGAACAGATACTGGTCGGTGTCGAACCGCACATTCTTCGCGCAGCCCGCTGCCAACGCGACAAATTCCGGTCCAAGTCCCTGGAACAGCCGGTGCTCGGAGACAATGCGCTCAAGCCCTTCCATCGCTCTCCTGTTCGCCGCGGATCGCGCGGACCTCTTCCGTGATGTCGATGCCGACCGGGCACCAGGTGATGCAGCGCCCGCAGCCGACGCAGCCCGAGGTGTCAAACTGATCGACCCAGTTCGCCAGCTTGTGCGTCATCCATTGGCGATAGCGCGAGCGTGCCGAGCTGCGCACCGATCCACCATGGATGTACGAGAAGTCCATCGTGAAGCAGCTATCCCAACGCCGCGTCCGTTCCGCCGCACCCGTAGCGAGGTCATTCGCGTCCTCGACCGACGTACAGAAGCACGTTGGGCAGACCATCGTGCAGTTGCCACAGGTGAGACAACGCTGCGCCACATCGTCCCACCGCGGATGTTCAAGATTGGCCTGCAACAGCTCGCGCACATCATCGGACCGCATATGGCGGCCTTGATTGCCGGCAGCCCGCGCCACCGCATCTGCTGCCGCGGCCGTGTGCTTCTCTTCGGCGGCCCGATGTGGAATGGCAGCAAGCAAAGCAGCACCGCGCTCGGAGCCGACTTCCACCAGAAATTCATGCTGCTCGCCGATCAGCTCCGTGAGCGACAGATCGAACCCCTGCTGCGCCTTCGGCCCGGTGTTCATCGAGACGCAGAAGCACGTGCCGCCCGCCTGCCCGCAATTCACCGCGACAATGAACGCGCCCTCGCGGCGAGCCTTGTAATGTGTGTCCACGTAAGGCCCTTGCAGGAACACGCGATCCTGTATGGCAATTGCATGAAGTTCGCATGAACGGACAGCGAGGAATGCGAAACGCTCCGCAGGCTCGGCGGTATCCGTAACATGCAGTGAGCCATTCGTGCGTTCCGCCCGCCAAAGTCGCAACACCGGAGGATGCAAAAACCGCTTCCACGCAGTCGGGCCGACATTGTAACCGAACACCGCAGCATCATCGCGGCGTTTCACCCGGTAATGTCCACCATCCTGTTCATCCGTCCAGCCGCCTGGCAGATCGGCCACCACGTCCACGTCGTCATAAACAATCGCACCGTCGCGCAGGCGCGGGCCAATGACGCGGTAACCCTCGGCGCGCAGGCTACCGATCAGGCCATCGAGGCCCTCTAGCGTTAACACAGCCGGCGATTGGTCGTTCATACGAGGAACGCCTCTATCGGCGAAAGTTCGCACACGCCTTGATCTATCTCAATGCGCATTTCGCGCCCTCGGGTGATTTTCATGAGCAACCTCTCCCCGGACTGGTAAGCAAACAGTTAACGGTGAAGCAAACATGAGCCACAGCTCCGCAGTCCTCGCGCCGCCAAAACCAGCGATCGGCCCGACTTTCCATTGGTGGCGTGTCGCCATCCCTGTCTGCATTACGCTGGTCTTGGCGACACTGCCACCACCAACCGGCTTGGCCGAACACGCTTGGTTGTACTTCGCGATCTTCGCCGGGGTCATTGCCGCGCTGATCACCGAGCCGGTACCCAACCCCGCAGTGGGTTTGATCGGCGTGTCGCTGATGGGTGTGTTATCACGTTATACATTGTACGCTCCGGCTGACCTCGCCAAGCCCGGCTTCGGTATCACCAGCCAGACGATCAATTGGGTGCTGAGCGGCTTCGCCAGCACCACGGTATGGCTTGTCGCCGGCGCGTTCATGTTCGCGCTGGGCTACCAGAAGACAGGGCTGGGTCGCCGCATCGCGCTGCTGCTGGTACGCGCGCTGGGCAAGAGCACACTGCGCGTTGGTTACGCAACAACATTGGCGGATGCGATCCTCGCACCATTCACCCCGTCCAACACCGCGCGAGGCGCCGGCATCACCTTCCCCATCGTCAGCAATCTGCCGGCTCTTTACAACTCACGGCCAAACGATCCGTCAGCGCGACGGTTCGGCGGCTACATCATGTGGACGACGTTCGCCGCGAACTGCATCACCAGCTCGCTGTTCATGACAGCCTGCGCCCCCAACTTTCTCGCGATCGAGTTCATCCGCAAGATCGTCCACGTAGACATCAGCTACATGCAGTGGATGAAGGGCTCCCTGCCGTTCGCGCTGCCACTTCTGCTGGCGCTGCCATTGCTGACCTATTGGATTTATCCCCCACAGGTTAAGAGCAGCAGCGAAGTGTCCGCGTGGGCCGGTGGTGAGTTGCGCAGCATGGGCGCGATCTCGAAGAACGAGATCATTCTGGCAGTGCTTGTCATCGGTGCGATCCTGCTTTGGGTGTTTGGTGGCAGCATCATCGATCCAACCCTCACGGCGCTGGTTGGCATCGGGCTGATGCTGGTATGCGGTGTCGTCACCTGGGACGACATGGCGAAGAACCACGCCGCGTGGACAACGCTGACCCTGTTGGCAACGCTGGTGACATTGGCCGACGGATTGTCACGCGCAGGCTTCATCAAATGGTTCGCCGACTACGTTGCAGCGCACGTGGGAGGCTATTCGCCGACGCTGATCCTGGTGATGATGGTCGCGATCTACTACGTCTCGCACTACATGTTCGCGAGCCTCACCGCGCACACCACGGCTATGATGCCGATGATGCTGGCGGCTGGAATGGGCATCCAGGGATTGCCAGCACCCACCCTCGCGATGGCACTCGCGCTGACCACCGGCATCATGGGTGTGATTACACCATATGCGACCGGCCCTGGCCTCGCCTACTACAACAGCGGCTATCTGCCGCCGGCCGACTTCTGGCGGCTCGGCACGATCTTCGGCTTGATCTTCCTGGGAACGCTGCTGCTGATCGGTGTGCCATTGCTGGCGCTCTAACACCGTCATCCCGGCGAAAGCCGGGACCCAGGGCTGCCGGCTGCGTGCTATCCGCCCGAAACTTACGCCGCCTGCTCCAGCGTATTGGCGCTATCCAGCGTGGTCGCGCGGCGAAGGTCGCGCGGCTGCATCTCGTCATGTGGCCGCCCGCGATGCATCGTATCCCGATTGTCCCAGATCACCAGGTCGCCCTCGCGCCATGTATGGCTGTAGACAAAGCGCTCCTGTGTCGCGTGCGCGGTAAGGTCCCATAGCAGCAGCCGACCATCCGCCACCGGCCAACCGACAACGTGCGAGGCATGCGCTGACAGATACAGTGTCTTGCGCTTCGATCCCGGATGCGTTCGCACAAGCCGTTGGTGCGACGGCGGATACTGCTCACGCTCACCAGGAGGAAACTGCAAGACCCCAATCAGACCGCGGGACCAGAAGATGTCATGCTCCACCACAATGCCATCGATAGCGTGCCTGGTCGTTTCCGGCAGCGCATCGTACGCGGCACGCATGTCGGAGAATTCCGTCTCGCCATTACCGAACGGCGAGGCCGGCGGTACTGTCACCGCGTGCAGCATGCCCAGCACCACCGGCACCGGCATATACGAAGCATCTGTGTGCCACAGCCGATTGCCGAGCATGTCCAACCGCCGCCTGTCATCCAGCGCGCGCACCTTGTTATCGATGTCGAGGTTGGAAATGTCGCCGATCTGAGGGATCTCAATACGTCGAGGGCCAGGACGCGCCGCTGCGCGGCCAATCTCCAACGGTCCAAAACATGCAGCGAAGTCGCGCAATTGCGCATCGCTCAGCCGCTGATCGCGGAAGACCAGCACTGCATACTGATCGATAGCGGACCAGATCGCGTCAATCCCCTTGCTGTCGATCGGCTCAGCGATGTCGATGCCATCAATCTCAGCGACAAACGTGTCATAGATCGGCAAGATTTCCATCGCTACGCCCCCGCTGTCGCCGCCACCTCGCTGGCAAAATCCGGCCCTTCAGGCTTGTCGACGCCCTCGCCCAGCAGGAAGCGCTCGAACGCGAGCAGCTTGACCCCAGCCTTCTCCAGCACCGCCCTCACCCGGCTCTCGCCGTCATGCACCCAGACCTGCTCCAGCAGCACCACCTCCTCGTAGTACTTGCGGATACGGCCCTCGACCATCTTCTCGATGATGTTCTCCGGACGCTTTGACTCGCGCGCCTGCGCAATCAGCACCGCCTTCTCACGCTCCAGCGCGGCGGGATCGACGCCGTTGATATCGATCGCCTCTGGACGCGCTGGCGGCAATGTGCATGCCGGCCTGCCGGCCCAGCGTCTCCAACGCCGCGACTTCGCCGCCGCCCTCGATCGCGACCAGCACGCCGATCTTGCCCAAACCCGGCCGCAGTGCCGCGTGCACATAAGTCGCCACCACGCCATTCGGCGCGCTCAGCACACGCACACGGCGGATCGTCATGTTCTCGCCGATCTTGGCGATCAGCTCCGTAAGCTGCTCGCTGACCGTGTGGGCGCTGTCGGGATACTGCGCCGCCTTGATCGCATCCAGGTCTTCGCCCACCGCCAGCGCAATTTTCGCCACCGCCTCGACGAACGCCTGGAACTGATCATTCCGCGCGACGAAGTCGGTTTCCGCATTGACCTCGACCATGGCTGCGCGCCCAGGCGCCGAGGCGACGCCAACCAATCCCTCCGCCGCAACGCGGCTGGACTTTTTCGCCGCGGCCGCGAGCCCCTTCTGACGCAGCCAGTCGACCGCGCCCTCCAGATCGCCGTCCGTCTCGGTCAGCGCCTTCTTGCAATCCATCATGCCCGCGCCAGTCTTGTCGCGCAGGTCCTTCACCAACCCAGCAGTAATCGCAGGCATTCCGGGCCTCCTTACGCGTTGGCGGCTTCGGCGGGGACCTCAATGTCCGGTATCGCCTCAGGCGGCAGGTTCTCGACCGCGCCGAGATCCTGACCCGAAGCGGCCATCTCGGCGCTGATCCCATCGAGCACCGAACCCGCCACCAGGTCGCAATACATCGTAATGGCCCGGATCGCGTCATCGTTGCCGGGCACCGGATAAGTGACACCGCGCGGATCGGAGTTGCTGTCCAGGATCGCAACCACCGGGATGCGCAGCTTGTTGGCCTCCTCGACTGCCAGCTTCTCCTTGTTGGTGTCGATGATGAACAGGATATCCGGCAGGCCGCCCATCTCCTTGATCCCGCCCAGCGCGCGATCGAGTTTTTCCTTGTCACGCGTGATGTCGAGGATTTCCTTCTTGGTCAGACCCTCGATATTCCCGCTGAGCAGCTCCTCGATCTGGCGCAGCCGCTTGATCGACCCGGTGATCGTCTTCCAGTTGGTCAGCGTGCCGCCGAGCCAGCGGTGGTTCACATAGTACTGACCGCAGCGCTTGGCCGCATCCGCCACGTACTCCGCCGCCGCGCGCTTGGTGCCGACGAACAGCACGCGCCCGCCGGCCGCGGTCACATCGCGCACCGCGCGCAGAGCCCGGTCCAGCAGCGGCACCGTCTGTTGCAGATCGATGATATGCACCTGGTTGCGCACGCCATAGAGGTACGGCCCCATCGCCGGATTCCACCGGCGCGTGTGGTGGCCAAAATGCACGCCGGCTTCCAAAAGCTGGCGCATGGAAAAGTCGGGCATCGCCATGAGGGCGGGTCCTTTCGCTACGTCCGGTTGTGCCTCCGCGGAGCTGCGTCTTGCGACACCGGACCCGGCGAACCGGGAAAGGCGCTCCGCGTGTGAATTACCGGCGCGAGCCGGCGGGTGGGATATGGCCGAGAGCGCCGGGGAAAGCAAGGGATTGGGGCGAAATGGGTGGGGTGTGGTAGGATGTGGAGCAATGGTCCCCCTGATCGAAGCTCATCGAGACGAGATTGTCGAACTGTGCCGCCGTTTCCACGTCCGGCGGCTGGAGGTCTTCGGCTCAGCCGCACGGGAGACGGACTTCGACCCCGACCACTCAGACATCGACCTCCTCGTCACCTACGAGCCAGACGGACCGCCGCGTACCCTGGGAAGCTACTTCGAGCTCCAGGAGCAACTCGAGGCCCTTTTCGGACGGCCGGTTGATCTCGTCGCGTCGGGAACGGTTCGCAATCCATTTGTCCGTGCCGCGATCGAGCGTTCAAAGCAGGCCGTCTTTGGAGCGTGACCCACGCGCTTTCCTTTGGGATGTCCGTGAAGCTGCGGACACAATAAGGAGTTTTATCCGTGGTCGGAACTTCGCTGACTACGTATCGGACTCCATGCTCCGCTCCGCCATCGAGCGCCAATTCGAGATCATTGGCGAGGCGCTCAATCGGCTAAGACAGACCGATCCGGTTCTGGCTAGTCGCATACCGGACGTGGCACGAATTATCGGATTTCGAAATGTGTTGATCCACGGCTACGATCGAATCAATGACGCAGATGTTTGGCGAACTATTGAAAGCGATCTCCCCGCATTACGCGCTCAGGCGGCAGCACTGCTGACGGAGCTGGGCGAGCAGCCATAGTAGGCTAGCAAAAAAACTGGCCAATGCCGGCATCGCCTGTCCCCCCAACCCGTTGCTGCACTCATCCGCAAGCAAGCTAGATGGCAGGCTTGAGACGTCGCCGCCTGATGACTATGTTGGTCATCCTGACTATCGGAGCGTACCCGATGAGCTGGAGCATAGCCGACGCCAAGGCCAGGTTCAGTTCGATGATCGATCAGGCCCGCGGCAGTCCGCAGGTCATCACGCGAAACGGACGGCCCACTGCCGTCGTCGTGTCGATCGAGGAATGGGAGCGCCGCACCAGCCGGTCCGGGACGCTCAGCGAATTCCTCGCCGCGTCACCCCTGCGGGGATCGGGCCTTCGCGCGGAGCGTCGCAGGAACCCGCCGCGCGACATCGATCTGTGAGCTTTCTGCTCGACACCAATGTCGTCTCGGAGTGGACAAGGCCTAAGCCGAACCCTGGTGTCGTGGCGTTTCTTTCCGAGGAGGATGAAGAAACGCTGTTTCTCAGCGTCGTCTCATTGGCCGAGCTTCGCCGCGGTGTCGATCGGCTGGCACACGGTCAGCGGCGCCTGCGCCTCGATCAATGGCTGAGGGAGGACCTTCCTGCGCGCTTTGGCGAACGGTTGTTGGGCATCGATGCCGTCGTGGCAGACGCCTGGGGACGCATTATCGCTCGGCGCGAACGAGCCGGACATCCAATGGGCGTGATGGACGGCTGGATCGCGGCGATCGCAGAGGTGCACGGCCTCACCCTGGTCACGCGCAATGTCGCGGATTTTGCTGGGACGGTTGAGCGGATCCTCGATCCCTGGAGAGGGTCGACGTAGCGGAAAATCCCCTCATACTGGCGGGCAACCCCAACCGATAGAAGTCAGACACATAACAGAAGGGCAGCCCGGAGGCTGCCTTTCGATTTTGTGCCCTGAAGGCTTGTTAACGGCTGCTAGGCCCGGAGGCCATCGCTGACGGCGCGCGATCTCCTATCGGCTAAATATTTGATTCGGACGCGAAGCCAATCTATACTCGTTCCCGTATAATGACAAGAGCCAAAGACGCGGCACTGACCTTAATTGGCGAGCGCTGCCTTTCAGGAAATCAGGGATGGACAACAAGTATCGCCTTGGCCTCGACATTGGCACCAATTCGATCGGTTGGACGGCGCTGGCGCTGGATGTGGACAATCGGCCGAACGGCATCCTCGATGTAGGCGTCCGCATATTCAGTGACGGGCGTAATCCAAAGGACGGCAGCTCATTGGCCGCGGCGCGGCGGGTACCACGTGGCATGCGCCGGAGACGCGATCGGTACCTCCGCCGTCGGACCGATCTGATGGACGCCCTGATCGCGCTCGGCCTGATGCCATCCGACGAAGCCGAACGACAGGCGCTCGTCGTGCTCGACCCCTATGAACTGCGCGCCCGCGCCGTACACGGGGCGCTGACGCCGCACGAACTTGGCCGCGCATTGTTTCACCTCGATCAGCGCCGCGGCTTCAGATCCAACCGCAAAACCGACAGTGCCGACGACAACAAGCTCACTGCGAAAATCGGCCAGTTGGACCTCAGCATCAAGCAAAGCGGCGCCTGTACATTGGGCGAATACCTCTACAAGCGGCGGCGCAAGGGCAAGATGGTGCGCGCGCGGCCCGAGGCCGGCTTCTATCCGTACCGCGCGCTCTACGAAAACGAATTCGATACGATACGCGATGCTCAGGTATCGCACCACGTTCTGCGACCCGATCAGTGGGATCACCTGCGCGACATCATGTTCTTCCAGCGGCCATTGAAGCCGGTCGATCCCGGATGGTGTTTGCTGGAGGAAGATGAACGCCGCGCCCATCGCGCCCTGCCCTGCGCGCAGGAATTCCGCATGGTTCAGGAGGCTAATAACATCCGTATCCTGCTTCCAGGCCAGCCGGCGACCCCTTTGAACCGCGATCAGCGCGACCGCGTGTTGAAGGAATTGCGGACGAAGAAGGAATTGAAACTCGACGCTCTCGTGAAGCTGCTGAAGCTGTCCTCCGGCGCGCGGATCAATCTTTTGGATGAAAACCGCGAGGCATTAAAGGGCAACGAAATCGCGGCGCGCCTCTCACACAAGGACGCGTTCGGGCGGTTGTGGCATGCGCTGTCCTCCGCGCGGCGGACTGATATCGTCCGGAACCTGATCGAGACCGAGGATCCCACCGAGATCGAGCGCATTGCAGCGCAGGAATGGGGTCTGTCTGCCGTTGCGGCCAGAATTGTCGCCGCGACTCCCATGCCGGAAGGTTACGCAAGGCTCTCGGAGAAGGCAATCGCCAAGCTCCTGCCAGTCATGGAGGAGCAGGGGCTCAACTACGCCGAGGCTGTGGCCGAAATTCCGGAATATCGGCACCACTCCGATTTCCGCCCGGACACAGCGCTGGCACTCCTACCGTACTATGGGGCCGTGCTGTCGCGGCATGTGGTTGGCGCAGATCCGACCAAGCCCGGTGACGATGAGGTTGGGCGGTTCGGCCGCATCGCCAACCCAACGGTTCACATCGGGCTCAATCAGGTTCGCCGCCTCGTCAACCGGCTGATCGCGACCCACGGCAAGCCCGCAGAAATTACCGTCGAACTCGCGCGCGAATTGAAGATGAACAAAGAGGAGAAAGAGAAGGATCGCCGGACGATCAGGGAGAACGAGGCCGCCAGGAAGCGGCGCAACGAGTTCGCGCACCGCGAACTGTCCGCCGACGATCATCGTCGCCTGCGGCTATGGGAAGAGCAGCGCTACGGTACCGCGAACGTTTGCCCCTTCACGGGCGCGCCGATCTCTTTCGAAATGGCGCTGTCCAACCGAACCGAGATCGAACACATACTGCCGTTCTCCAAAACGCATGATGACTTCATGGCAAACAAGGTCCTCTGTTTGACGGAGGTCAACCGCATCAAGCGGGACCGTGCGCCCGCCGAGGCATTCGCGGGAAATCCTGTCGCCGGCCGCTACCCGTGCAACTACGACGAGATACTCATTCGTGTGTCATCGCTGCCGGAGAACAAGCGCTGGCGGTTCTATCCCAATGCGATGGAGCGGTTCGAGGACGAGGCAGCCTTTCTCGATCGCCAGCTCAACGAGACCAAATACCTTTCGCGCATAACCCGGCTGTACCTGGCGCATCTCTATAATGAGCGAGCAGAGGGCAAACTGCGCGTTCGCGCCATTCCGGGCAGGCTGACCGCAATGCTGCGTGGCAAATGGGGCCTCAACGCGCTGCTTCGCGATCATAATCGTTTGGGAGGCGATGGGGAGGAAGAACCAGCCAGGAAGAACCGTGACGATCATCGGCACCACGCGATCGATGCTTTTGTGGTTGCCATGACGGATCAGGGATTGCTGCAGCGCATCTCTGCGCTGAATTCCAATCCCGACCGGACACGCCTTATCGAAAATATGGATCCGCCTTGGCCGAACTTTTCGCCTGATCAATTCCGCAATCGGCTCGACCGGATGGTCATCTCACATAAGCCGGACCATGGCACGCCGGGGCAGAAAGGTAAGACTACCGGGGCGCTACACAATGACACTGCCTATGGCCTGATCGAACCGGGGAAATACCCCACATGGAAAGTCGTCTCCCGTGCTGCATTGCGCGACTTTCTCACGCCGAAAGACATGGATGCGGCGCTTCCGGCCGTACGCGACAACAACTTGCGTGCCGCGCTGACGGAGGAGTGGGAGAGGTTCAAGCGCGCCAAGCCCGCGGACACCAACACGGACGGTGAAGAGAAGCGCAAAAAGAATCCCGCGGCGCTGTTCGCCGAACACGCCGCCACCAACGGCATTCAGCTCAACGGCCATCGAGTGAAAGTCCGGCGCGTGCGCATGGTAGAAGAACTGACGGTGGTGCCAATCAAGGACCGCCGCACCGGAAAGCCGTACAAGGCCTACAAGCCCGACGGCAATGCCTTTGGTGACGTCTACCGGCTGCCCAACCGTCGCTTCAAGGCGGTTGTTGTGCGCCGGTTCGACGCAAATCAACCAGACTTCAACCCGATGAAGTACCGGCCGCATCCAGCGGCAAAGCGAGTGATGCGACTGCACATCGACGACATGGTAGCGCTGGAGGCCGGCGGCGAACGCCGCATCCTGCGCGTGGTAAAGATGAGTGGGCAAACCATCACGCTCGCCGATCACCTTGAAGGCGGGGCGCTCAAGAAGCGCAATGACGATAAGAACGATCCATTCAAATACCTGGAAAAATCGGCAAACACCCTGATGACGATGGGCATGCGCAAGGTGGGCGTCGATGAGATTGGCCGCCTGACCGACCCAGGCTCCCGCATAGAAAGCAACCGCTGATGATCGGCCGGGTGGTGGAGATTGCCAGCGATCGACGGCACCTGGCGCTGTCGCGTGGATTCATGACCGTTTCGACTGATGGCGCTGAAGTGGGCCGCGTGCCGCTCGATGACATCGGCGTGCTGCTGTGCCACGCACACGGCATCACGTATTCGAACAATCTGCTGCTCGAACTGTCACGGCGCGGGGCAGCGATTGTGCTCTGCGGACCGGATCATATGCCAGCCGCCTGGGTCTGGCCGCTCGATGGCCATCATGTCCAGGCAATGCGCATGCGGCATCAACTGGAGGCCGAGGAGCCACTGAAGAAGCGGCTTTGGCAGATATTGGTGCGTGCGAAGGTCCGCCAACAAGGCGCTGTGCTGGCGCGAGCAGGCAAGCCGCATGGTGCATTCGATCTGCTTGCGCGCCAGGTACGTTCCGGCGATCCAGACAATATCGAGGCCCAGGCGGCGCGGCGCTACTGGCCGCTACTGATGGGCGAACAGTTTCGCCGGGACCGCCAGGCTGCCGATGCGAATGCCATGTTGAACTACGGCTACACGATCCTGCGCTCTGGGGTCGCGCGCGCGGTCGTCGCTGCCGGACTGCATCCGTCGATAGGCCTGCACCATGCGAACCGCGGCAACCCGATGTGCCTCGTTGACGACCTGATGGAGCCATTCAGGCCGATGGTCGACTACCTGGTCATGGAGTTCGTGAAGGATGGCAAGTCCGCCGTCACCCCGGCGGTGAAGGCCGGCCTGGCCGAGATGCTCAGCCTTGATGTGTCGACGGCACGGGGTACGACACCGGTTGTAACCTGCCTGGAACGGTTGGCGGCGTCACTAGCGACGGCGTTCGAGAAACGAAAGGCTGAATTGGATCTGCTGGAACCACTGTTGCCGCTGGAATTCCCCAATGCCCGCCAAGAAGCGCCCAGCCAATCTTGAACCCACGACGCTAACCGGATATCGGCTGATGTGGCTGATGGTGATCTTCGATTTGCCCGTGGGCTCCAAGAGCGAACGCCGGGCCGCCACTCGCTTCAGGAATTTCCTGCTGGACCAAGGATTTTCCATGAGCCAGTTTTCCGTCTACATGCGGTTCTGCGGCGGCAAGGACCAGGCCGAGACCTATACGAGACGGATCGAACGGTCACTGCCGAAGACCGGCCTGGTCCAGGTGCTGGGATTCACAGATAAGCAGTATGAAAACATCGTCTCATTCGATGGACGAACACGGCACGCACGGAACAGGAATCCCGAGCAGTATGTCATGTTTTGAACCTCTGGACCGAGGAACATTGCGCGAATGGCATGTCAACAACCCCTTTCGAATCAAGGGGTTGTCGACACATGCAGTTTAGCCGATAGGAGATCGCGCGCCAGCCGCAACTAACGAGCGACGCCATGGAAGCGCCATTGCCGAGTTTAGCCGATAGGAGATCGCGCGCCAGCCGCAACCGTCCGCGCGGATGCCGACGAACTGTCCTAGTTTAGCCGATAGGAGATCGCGCGCCAGCCGCAACTTGTCAAGAAGAACATACTCGGACTGGTCGAGTTTAGCCGATAGGAGATCGCGCGCCAGCCGCAACGCCATTGCTGAACTAGGAAGCGCCGATCCAAGTTTAGCCGATAGGAGATCGCGCGCCAGCCGCAACGGCATCAACACCAACGTCTTCGGCTCCGAGAGTTTAGCCGATAGGAGATCGCGCGCCAGCCGCAACCCCGTGCAGAGGTTGGGCCCGAGGTTCTGGAGTTTAGCCGATAGGAGATCGCGCGCCAGCCGCAACTTAACGTTACGTCGGGCGCCCCGGATTACGAGTTTAGCCGATAGGAGATCGCGCGCCAGCCGCAACTCTACGATCCAGCTATCACATGAATATTTTAGTTTAGCCGATAGGAGATCGCGCGCCAGCCGCAACGCGTAGCTTCGGCTGCCATTGGTTAATCCAAGTTTAGCCGATAGGAGATCGCGCGCCAGCCGCAACGCGCCAAGGCTCGCATCACTGGAACCGTCGAGTTTAGCCGATAGGAGATCGCGCGCCAGCCGCAACATGACGGCAGCGCATACGACCAACCGTCACCAGTTTAGCCGATAGGAGATCGCGCGCCAGCCGCAACCGACCGAGCCGACAGCACTCGGGGCCACATAGTTTAGCCGATAGGAGATCGCGCGCCAGCCGCAACGCTCGGCCACGTCTGCCCGGCGCTGCTTCTAGTTTAGCCGATAGGAGATCGCGCGCCAGCCGCAACAGTGCCGCAAGCGGCACTGTTGCGGCTGGCGCGCTATGCAGCGAGAGACAAAATTGGCGGTACAAGAAACTTTGGCACTTCTTTTACACCTACACCCACGGGTTCTGGCACCTAAGCGGCGGCAACACAGGCACCATCCGCCGACACCGCCTCTCCCGCACCGCCTGCTTCAGCGCGGCAATTTCCGCGGACAATGCCCGCGAACGCTGGTTCAGCAGCGTCACCAACCTCCGCGTCGCGAACGGCCCAACAACCGCCACCACCCATGACATGACCTGCACACGGATCCCCAACCCGTAGCTCCACAGCAGTAGCCGTCGGTAATCAGTGTCCAGTGCCGGGAGAAACGCCCAGGATGGCATCCACGCCGGCAACAGCAGCACGAGCTTGCGCATGCGGCACCATGACCACGCCAGTCCTAACAGCCTGTTAACAGATGCGCTCTATCCGGCCACGATCGCGTTGCGGATGCGCAGTGGTGCGCCGACGCCCACCAGCGGCTCGAAGCCGCTACCAGTCCCGTAAATCAGCACTGTGCCGTAATTCCAGATCCGTCCGCCCAGACCCTGTTCCACGTCCACCGTCTCAATCTTTCCCACGTTCATCTCGACGGTGTGCCGCGCCAGCAGGCCACGCTTGAAAATCACCCGACGATCAGTGACCACAATTTCCGTGGCCCGCCGCCGGAGCCAGGCTCTGAACAGCAGCACCAGCCCGATCAACCCAACCACAGCACTCCCCCACCGCGCATAACGCTGCCAATCCGGATCAGGAATCCTCGGCGACAGCGCCAGCACCACGACGGCAACCGCCAGCACCAGCAAGCCGCGCAGGTAAATCGACCAGTGCAGGCGGCCGATTACCCTCACGTCCTCGCCGGGCTGCAGAACCTGTGTGTAGTAGGGCATGGTGAACGAACAACGCGACGGAGCGCGCCGGGTTCTCCGCCCCCGTCCTGGCGCGCCGCACAGTGATTTGCCATACCCGTGAGCAACAGGCCCAAGGAGACCGACCGTGCTCGCCAACATCCCCACCACCCAGACGGTGATCGAGATCAGTAAGCCAGGCGGACCCGAGGTTCTGGTCCCCACGACGCGCCCCGTCCCCGAGCCAAAGGCGGGCGAGGTGCTGATCCGCATCGCCGGCGCCGGGATAAACCGCGCCGACTGCCTGCAACGCATGGGCCGCTACCCGATGCCCCCAGGCGCGCCGGACATCCCCGGCCTGGAGTGCTCCGGCACCATCGTCATGCGCGGCGAGGGCGTCACCCAATGGCAGGACGGTGACCAGGTCTGTGCCCTCATGATCGGCGACGGCTACGGCGAGTATGCCGCAGTGCCGGCCGTGCAATGCCTCCCGGTGCCGCCCAATGTCAGCCTGATCGATGCCGGCGGTCTCCCGGAGACCTTCTGCACCGTCTGGACCAACGTGTTCGACCGCATGCACCTCCAATCGGGGGAAACGTTCCTGATCCAGGGTGGCTCCAGCGGCATCGGCGTCACCTCGATCCAGCTTGCCAAGGCCTGGGGCTGCAAAGTGCTGGCCACCGCCGGCTCGGACGAAAAATGCGCCGCCTGCCGCGACTTCGGCGCCGATGTCGCGATCAACTACCGCACCCAGGACTTCGTCGCCGTCGGCAAGGAAGCCACCGGCGGGCGCGGCGTCGATGCCATCCTCGACATGGTCGGCGGCGACTACATCCCGCGCGAGATCGAACTCCTGGCCCATGAAGGCCGCCTGTGCTTCGTGGCACTCATGCACGGCACCAAGGTCGAAGCCGATTTCGGTGCGATCCAGCGCAAGCACCTGACCGTCACCGGCTCGACCCTGCGATCGCGCAGCGTGGCCCAAAAAGCCAGCATCGTCGCGGCGTTGCGCGAAAAAGTCTGGCCGATGTGGACGCAAGGCAAGCTTCGCCCCTTCACTTACCGGACCTTCCCCTTGCGCGACGCAGCGTCAGCGCACGCGCTGATGGAATCGGGCCAGCACATCGGAAAGATACTGCTGGTCCCGTGACAGTCGGTGGCGTGGAACTTGCTTCGCCGGCCGCAACCACTTCGGAGCGGCCGTTGCACGCGAAACTAGTCACCGACGGCATCAGCAAGCGCTACGGCCTAGTCGAGGTCCTGCAACCCACACATCTCAGCATCGCCGCGGGCGAGCTGATGACGGTGCTGGGCCCATCCGGCTCGGGCAAGACCACGCTGCTGCAGATCATCTGTGGCCTCGTCGAACCTACATCGGGCCGGCTGTTCATCGACGGCAAGGATCGGACCCACACGCCAGCCCATCGCCGTGACATGGGCGTGGTGTTCCAGAACTACGCCCTCTTCCCGCATCTCACCGTTGAGGAAAACGTCGCCTTTCCCTTGCAGATGCGCCGCCTCTCCGCCGCTGCCCTGAAACCCCAAGTAGCGACCGCGCTGGAAATGGTCGGGCTGTCCGACTTCGCCAACCGCTTCCCACGCGAACTCTCCGGTGGCCAGCAGCAACGCGTCGCCCTGGCCCGCTGCCTGGTCTACCAGCCAGCTCTGATCCTGATGGACGAACCGCTCGGCGCGCTCGATCGCAAGCTGCGCGAGGCAATGCAGATCGAGATCAAGCGCCTGCATCGCGAGACCGGCGCGACGATCGTCTTTGTCACGCACGACCAGGAAGAGGCGCTGGCGCTCTCTGACCGCATCTGCCTGATGAACGCAGGCCGCATCGAGCAGGTGGGCTCGCCGCAAGAGATCTACGAGCAGCCACAGAACACCTTCGTCGCCGACTTCATCGGCATCTCCAACGTACTGCGCGGTGAGGTCAGCACATGTGGCCATCGCCTCATCACTGTCGATGGCGAGCTGTGCATTCCTCACACGACACCAGCACAACAAGCCGCTCTGATCATTCGGCCCGAACATCTGACGATCGCGTCCGACGGCGAAGATGGTCTCACAGGCACTGTCATCGAGACGGTCTACGGGGGCGCGGAAACGCGGCTGCTGGTGGCGCTTCCTTCCGGCACAGTGATCACGGTGCGCTGCACCGGCAGCCAGCAACTGCCGGACGTGGGCGACGCGGTCGTTGTAAGCTGGCAACCTGATCGGGCAAGAATATTGACGGCATAACGGGGGACAGGGGCAATGAACGGACATTTCTCAAGGCGGCGCCTGCTGCAAACAGCAGCCATCGGCCTCGCAACACCAGCAGTTTGGTCCGGCGAACGTGCCTTCGGCGCGGACACGATCACAGTCGCCGACGTCGGCGGTGCACCGGGCGAAGCGATCCGCAAGGCGTTCTGCGAACCGTTCGAGAAAGAAACCGGCATCCGCGCAGCCAATGTCGCGCACGAAGCCGATCCCACCACGCAGTTCAAGCTGCTGGTCGATACCAAGACCTACATCTGGGACGTGTCGATGGTGACGCGCGCACATGTCGGCTATCTGAGCAAGCCCAAGGACTATCTGGAACCGCTGAACATCGGCCTCACCGAGGTCCCAGGCATCGTGCCCGGTATGCTGACGGACAACTGGTTCGGCTTCTCGGTATACGCGACGCTGCTGGCCTATCGCACCGACAAGTTCCCCACCAACGGCCCGAACAACTGGGCCGACTTCTGGGACGTGGAGAAATTCCCAGGCCGTCGTGCGTTGTACAAAGGCGTCGCCGGCATGCTGGAATGCGCGCTGATGGCGGACGGCGTGCCTCCCAGCAAACTGTATCCGCTCGATGTCGATCGCGCGTTCAAGATGCTCGACAAGATCAAGCCGCACATCAACGTCTGGTGGACCAGCGGCGCGCAGAACACGCAGATCCTGCAAAGCGGCGAAGTGGATATGGCGGACACCTGGGGCGCGCGTGCCTACGCTGCGATAGATGGCGGCGCACCGATCAAGATGGTCTGGACCGAAGGCCTGTATGACGTCGACGGCTGGTCCATCCCCAAGGGCACCCCGCGCGCCGACCTGGCACGCAAGTTCGTGCGTTTCTGCATGAAGCCCGAGCAGCAGGCGATCTACTCCAGCACGGTGGCCAACGGCCCGTCGAACCAGGACGCCTATAAGTTCATCAAGCCAGAGCGCGCCAAGGTGCTGCCGACGTATCCCGACAACCTGAAGGGCCTGGCTCTCACGGATAGTCCGTGGTGGGCCGCGAACCGCGCCAAGGTGGTCGAACGCTTCAACGTTTGGCTGCTCACCTGACCCCCTTCCTCCGCTTTGCGGGGGAGGGTTGGGGTGAGGGTGCATCAACCACATCCACACCGCCTCCCTACCCTCCCCCGCTGCGCGGGAGAGGTGCACTGCTGCGCTGGCGACCCGGCACGCTGTGGCTGACGCTGCCCGGCCTCGCCTATCTGATCGTCTTCCTTGTTCTCCCCTGTCTCCGCCTGCTTTCCCTGGGCTTCGAGGACAACGACACCGGCGCCTACACCCTCGCCGCCTATTCACGCGCCTTCGGTGTCAGCGTCTATACACGCATCCTTGGCACCACCTTCGCCATCGCCTTCGATACGACGGCATTATGTCTCCTACTTGGCTACCCCGTCGCGTATTGGCTCGCGCGCCAGCCCAAGCGGCGCCAGAGGCAACTAGGGCTGCTCATCCTCTTCCCGTTCTGGACCAGCGCGCTGGTCAAGAACTTCGTCTGGCTCGTACTGCTTGGCCACATGGGCATCATCGAAAGCCTGCTGCGCGCCATCGGCATCGCCCATCCCCCTGAACTGCTGTTCAGTCGCGGCGCAGTCGTGTTCGGCATGACCCACACGATGCTGCCGCTCGCCATCATCACCATGCTCCCGGTGATGAACCAGATCGACACGCGGCTGCCGATGGCCGCCGCGACGATGGGCGCCTCGCGCGTACAAGCATTCTGGCGCATATACTTCCAGCTAACCGCCACGGGCGTAGCTGCCGCCGGGCTGCTGGTCTTCATCGCCTCGCTCGGCTTCTTCATCACGCCGGCCCTGCTCGGCGGCCCACACGAGACCATGCTCGGCCAAATGGTCATTCAGCAGATCATGACGCAGCAGAACTGGCAGTTCGCCAGTGCTCTGGCAACGATGCTCGTCGTCTCCGCGCTACTCACCTGCCTGATCTACGATCGCTTATTCGGCCTGTCCTCGATGTCCGGCGGTTCCAGCGGGCACAACGCAAGCAATCGTATCTTGCGGCGCTTTGCATTAGCCGTCCTCGGCCGCATTGCCTCGACCCTGGACACGATCACGCCCAGCCAAAACTTTCGCTGGCTACTGCCAGCATTCGCCTGGACCATCATCGCCCCACTCCTACTGCCGATCATCGCCTTCATCCCGATGGCGTTCACCAGCTCCAACTTCCTGTCTTTCCCTCCGCCCAGCTACAGCCTTCGCTGGTTCAACGAGTATTTCTCCTCGCCAGTCTGGGTGACAGCGACGCTGCGTTCCTTCGGCATCGGGCTGGCCAGCGCCTGCTTCACCATGATTATCGGCGCACCCGCCGCCTATGGCATCGCGCGCAGCCCAAGCCGGCTCTCTGGCGCCATCTTCGTTCTCTTCCTCTCGCCGATCGTCGTGCCACCCATCGTAAGTGCGGTGGCGCTGTTCTACCTGTTCGCACAGATGGGACTGGTTGCGACCAACCTTGGCATCGCAATCGGACACACGGTTGGCGGCATACCGCTCGCCGTCGTCATCCTGCTCGCGACGCTGCGCGGCTACGACTGGCGGCTGAACCAGGCCGCGGCAACTCTCGGCGCAAACCGCGGTCGCACCCTGACCCGCATCACCATGCCATTGGTCAGTGGCGGCCTGTTCGCCGCCTTCATCTTCGCCTTCCTGCATTCGTTCGAAGAACTGACTGTCGCCCTCTTCATCGGCGGCGGCCTGAAAACCACACTGCCGCGACAGATGTGGGATGACATTCAGCTTCAGGTCAGTCCGACTCTCGCCGCTGCGTCTGTCGTCGTCCTGGCGGTCGTCACTTGCCTGTTCCTGATCGCGGAATATATGCGGCCGAGAGAGTGAAGAAATTGAAACCGCAAATAACGCAAAGCACGCAAATAAAATCCTGGCGTGCAGTCTATACCCTTTTTGTAATTGCTCACCTGGGTGATAGCCTGACATGTCGATGCGTCGTGGGTGCTTCTGCGGCTGTGCGATGAAGGTTGACGCGGTCACGGGCGGTTCAATTCAAGCTCTGTGTGACGCAAGGCATCGACCTTAGCACGCTGAGCCACGCGGAGAAGGATGCACTCATCCTGTCGCTGTTCGCTCGGTTGGAAGCAGCGCTGGCGCGCATCGATGAACTTGAGAAGCGGCTGGCCAGATTTGAACGTCCCACCAAGACGCCGGACAACTCCTCGCTGCCGCCATCGAAGGGGCAGAAGCCCGATCGTCCGATGGGCGACAAGCCGCCGCGCAAGAGCCGCCCCGGGTTCGGGCGGACGCTGCACCCGAACCCGGATCGTGTGTTCGAGGCCAGGCTGACCACCTGTCCGAGGTGCCAGGCGGCATTCCCGGAGGCCTGCCAAACCCCGCAGCAGGTCTACGAACGCATTGAACTACCGCCGATCCGGCCGGACGTGACGCAGGTGCGCCTGTTCGGCGGTCGCTGCGCCTGTTGTGGTGAGCGCGTGGTCGCGACTGCCCCAGCCGGGCTGGAACCCGGTTCGCCATTCGGTCAGTCGATCGCTGCCTTGGTGGTCTACTTGCACTACGCGCACGCGATCGGCATGGAACGGTTGGCCACGCTGATGGACGAGATCTTTTCGCTCACCCTCAGCGAGGGGGCGATCAGCAACATGCTGGCCCGCGCGCGCGAACCACTGCTGGTGGCAGCGGCAACCATCCGCGCCACGGTGCTCGCCAGTCCGGTGGTGTGTTCTGATGAGACTTCCGCGCGGGTGAGCGGCAAGAACTGGTGGGAATGGGTGTTCATCGGCAGCCTGGCCGTGCTGCACGTGATCCGTCCCAGCCGTGGCAAGGCCGTGGTTCAGGCCCTGTTCGGCGAGATCAGGCCGATGGTCTGGGTGTCCGACATGCTTGGCAGCCAACGCGGCCACGCTGCCGAATGGCAGGTGTGTCTGGCGCATCTGCTGCGCGATGCAACCTACGCCATCGAATGTGGCGACACCGCCTTCAGTGCCGCGTTCAAGCGACTGCTGCTGCGCGCGATCGCCATCGGGCGACGCCGCGACGAACTGAAGGACAGCACGCTGAGGCACTATCTTGCCGACCTGGATCGCCGGCTCAACCGCATCATGGCAGCTGTTCCGATCGGCGAGCCAGGACGCAAGCTGCGCAAGCGCATCGCCGCCAACAGGGCGCACCTGTTCGTCTTCATCACCAATCGAGATGTGCCGTATACCAACAACATCTCCGAGCGGCATCTTCGTCCCAGTGTGATCTTCCGCAAGGTGACCAACGGCTTCCGCTGCGAGTGGGGTGCCGAAACCTATGCCGCCTTCCGATCCCTCGTCAGCACCGCAAAGGCCAACAGCGCTTCAGTGCTTGATGTGCTGCGCTTCGTGCTGACCACAAAAATCCCCGAGACGCTACCCGCCAGACCGGGGTGAGCAATTACCCCTTTTTGCGTGCATCTGCGTTATTTGCGGTTCCATTACTCTTCTTGCTTCGCCAACTCATCAAACGCCTTCAGCCGTGCGATCAACGCCGGCATATCGCGCAACGCTATCATATTGGGACCATCGCTCGGCGCACGATCAGGATCCGGATGCGTTTCAATGAACACTGCTGCCACGCCAACAGCCAACGCCGCGCGAGCCAACACAGGTGCAAACTCGCGCTGTCCCCCAGATGATGTCCCCTGCCCGCCCGGCTGTTGCACCGAGTGCGTCGCGTCGAACACCACCGGATAGCCAGTTCGCGCCATGATCGGCAGCGCGCGAAAGTCATTGACCAGCGTGTTGTAACCGAAACTCACGCCGCGCTCGCACAACAGGATGTTGTTGTTGCCGGTGCTCGCAATCTTCGCCGCGACGTTCGCCATATCCCACGGCGCGAGGAACTGCCCCTTCTTCACATTGATCGGCTTGCCGGTCTCCCCAGCCGCCAACAGCAGATCTGTCTGCCGGCACAGGAAGGCCGGAATTTGCAGCACATCCACCGCCTGCGCGGCGATCGCGCATTGCTCCGGCGCATGCACGTCGGTCAGCGTCGGCAATCCCGTGCTTTCTCGCACTTCGGCCAGGATCGCAAGGCCATCACTCATCCCGATGCCCCGCGCGGCGGAGACCGAAGTACGATTCGCTTTGTCGAAGCTCGACTTATAGATAACCGGCACGCCCGTTGACGCGGACATTTCTCGCAGCCCCGCCGAAACCTCCAGCGCATGTGCCCGGGATTCAATCTGGCACGGGCCAGCGATCAGCACGAAAGCCAGATCGTTGGCCACCATCACGCTGCCAACCCGGACCCGGTGTGTGGCGCTGTCCGTCATCTGGCCACAATTCCTTTATCGAGATAGTTCATCCTCACCAACTGACGAATACAAAGCCCAAAAGATGCGATTGTACCATGCCAGACAGACCTCTTCCAAACCCATCCGATTCGCCCAACTCTGTCGCACGTGATCGAACTGCGCGTGGCACAGGCAGTGTTACTGGGCTTCACGTTCGCGATGCTACGTTTGCAGGCCCAGCACCAATAACGCGGCTTCGACTTCAGCTTTGGGTCGGAAAGCACCGTCACGTCGCATAGGGCAGTTCGCGGCGGCGTTCACCGATAAGCGGCCGTTCCGATCGCAGCGCGCGTTCCGCGACAATGCCAAATACCAGGCCAAACGTGCTCCACATGATGAGCTGCATGCCGAACGAGGCTATGCGGAACTGCCATAGCACCACGGCCGGAAATTCCGCCGGAACCTCGTTGACGCTCGGCAGCAAACCTGCGCCCGCGATCACCGCGAAAAGATAACAGGCGATCGACACGAGGGCCGCATTCCAGCCGCCATGCCGGGTTGCCAGACCTTTGCAAATCATCGTCGCGACCACCATTGCGGCGACGGATAAGCCAAGCATGATGAAATACAGTGCCGTCCGTTGGCCTATAGTATCCGGCTCGCCGACCGAGGGTGGGTTCGCAGGATACTTGAGGTTCGGCACGACATACACTGCGATGAAGCCGCAGGCCGCCAGCAGGGCCGATATGCCGCGGGGACCAAGCGCAGCAGCCCGGCCGTTCGCAACCGCGAACACCAAAGCGAACAGCCCGCCAAAGGCCGTTGAGCAAACCATGACACCGGTAAACAGACCAAGGCCAGCCTGGACCGGTCGGCTCACCAATTCCGGCTCTTCCTGGACGTGAATGCCCTTCGCCTCGTCAGCTTTCGCCTTGGCTTCGTCCATCGCACTTTCGAAGCTGATCGCTCGGTCCACTTGCGGCTCGCCAAATACCTTGCCGAAGGCAAACACGAGCAATCCCGCGAGAAGGCCGACAAGCATCCCCCGGATGAGAAGGGTCCTGACCATGATGGGTATGGCCCTTAGTGGCAGGGGAAACCGAGCAGATGACGGCCGTCATGCACGAACTCATGCACATACATGCCGGGGATAAGCGACGTCGCGCCTTCTTCCGCGCCAACAAAGTAGATTGCCAGCAAAGCCAATGCCGCGAATATCGCCCACGGCAGAAGTTCGCGCACCGGGATCGGAGCGGAAATACTCTCCGGAGCGAAAGTAGTGTCCGACATTGCGCCAACTCCCTCCAGGATTTCGCGTCCCCGTGGTTTATCGCTCGTGCCATTGGCGGACCTGACTCTCGACCGGCGCCCGTGCCAGGCTTTCACCGGCATCCATCCAACGATAACCGAGACGTACGGCCGGCGCTCGCACCTGTCAAACAGCAACAGCGGATGAGCGTCCTGTTGGCTACCATCCGCGGCGCCACCGCCGATATGTACGATGTGGTTCACGGTGTCGCTGTCGCCTCGTTGATATCAAGAATGCGCGCAATCGCTGGCATCGGAAGACGGACACGCAATGCCCAGCCTGCTGATCCGCAATGCCGATCGTGAACTGCACGCTCGTCTGAAGCAGAGGGCGGCATCCGTCGACTTCAGCCATTCGCTGGCATAGGCGTCAGCAAATTCGCATCTTCAACGAGAGGTAGCTGTTCGGGCCGAAGCATGGTGTTGATCTGGATATCCCGCCACGTGGCAGTGCGCCCGAACGTCCACCGCCAGACTTCTCAGGTTTTGATCCCGACCTGTGATATTGCCCGATACGAACGTCCATTCTGAATTGGTCCGTCGTGAACCGGAACCGGCTGTCGACGTCTCGCCCGCATGCCTGCCGGGCGTCGGCGCAATAAGCTGACATGGCGGATCGTAAAATCATTCGCGACAGCTTTTTCCGACCGGATTCTCACATTCGATTCTGCTGCTGCCCTCTATCGACCGATCCGAATGTCACGCGAGGCAGCAGGTCGGCCAAGCTCAGTCGAGGACGCAATGATCGCCGCTGCCGCACGTGCATACCGGTGGTTGACATCATTACTTAATCAAACCGCAAGAAGATGAGTCCCGAGAAAGCGCTCGCGCCGGAGGAAACGCCCCCACCGCTGGAGGCCTTTCTCATGCCGCCAGAGACTTTGTTCAGCTCGTCCTCCGTCAGCTCGAAGCCAACGTTCTCACCGGTCTTTGCGGACTTATCGAGTGAGCCTTGCGTGCCGGTGCTGACTTGGTTGCACTTCGCCATGACTAATACCAATCCGCTGAGTTGGTGACTCTCGAATGCTCGCGGATTCCCGAATCGGCATAGGCGTGATTCAAGCTGGCAAACTGAGGAGGTTTGCCATGAGCCAGGCGATTGTAGTGCGGCAGGACTTCACGTCGGCGGAGTTGCGGCGAGTTGCGACACGCACGAAGGATGTGGCCCAGGCCCGGCGGCTGTTGGCGATAGCGGCGATCCTGGATGGTGCGCCTCGAGCGGAAGCGGCACGGATTGGCGGGATGGACCGTCAAACGTTGCGAGACTGGGTGATCCGGTTCAACGAGCTTGGTCCGGATGGCCTGATCAACCTGACTTCGCCTGGCGCACCGGCGAAGCTTGACGAAGAGCATCGGGCATTTCTCGTCCGTGTGGTCGAGGAGGGTCCGATCCCGGCAGTGCACGGTGTGGTGCGCTGGCGGGCCTGCGACCTGATCGCGCTGCTGCATGAGGAGTTTGGCATCGAGGTGTCGGACGACACGGTCTACCGCGCGCTGAAGCGGTTGGGCTTTGCCCACCTCAGTGCTCGGCCGAGAGCCTACAAGCAGGACGCCGAAGCCATGGAAGCATTTAAAAAAACTTCGCCGACCGCGTGGCGGAAATCCGCCGGACGCTCGTACCTGGCACACCGATAGAGATCTGGTTCCAGGACGAGATGCGGGTAGGCCAGAAGAACAAGCTCACCTACCGCTGGGCCAGGAAGGGGTCTCGCCCACGGGCCACACATGATCAACGAACGCAATCGGCCTATCTGTTCGGCGCGGTATGTCCGGCGCTGGGGAAGGGCGCCGCCATCGTGGTGCCGAGCTGTAACAGCGAGGCCATGCAACTTCACCTCGACGCGATTGCCACCTGCGTCGCTTCTGGGGCGCACGCCATCATTATCCTCGACCAGGCGGGATGGCATGGGGCCAAGTGTTTGCAGATGCCCAGCAACATCTCGCTGCTGCCGCTCCCGCCGCGCTCGCCGGAACTCAACGCGCAGGAGAACGTCTGGCAGTTCATGCGGCAGAATTGGCTGTCCAACCGTATCTTCACAGGCTTCGACAACATCGTCGACATTTGCTGCGATGCCTGGAACAGGCTCGTGGATCAGCCTTGGAAGATCATGTCCATCGCCCATCGACAATGGACCATCATCGGTCAGGCATTCTGAGGATTGGTATAAATCTCCCGCTTGAGCCGCTACCACCCTGGTAGCGAGCGACATAACTATGGTGCGGACGGACATGCCCATCTGTGCCGTGCAGCACACGAGACGATACATCCGGTTGCTCCCGGCATTTTCTGACTGTCGAAGCCCGGCAGCGCCATATGGCTCCGACACCAGCAAGCCTGGCAGGCCCTCTTGAGCTGGTCGCTCATATCGCCGCCACCACTCACTATGTCGATGACGGAGACGCACGAAAGGTGGCTTGATCTCTGATATAGCGAACCGCAACAATTCGATACCGGACCGGAAATCGCTGCCACATTTCGGGCGACGACTTGTTCCGCCGCCGCCGCCGCTCCCGCCCGCTTACACCAGCCGCGCCTGCCGCACCGCCGCCGCGATGAACCCCGCGAACAGCGGGTGCGGATCAAACGGCTTCGACTTCAGCTCCGGATGGTATTGCACGCCGACGAACCATGGGTGATCCGGCCGTTCCACAATCTCCGGCAGCACGCCATCCGGCGACATCCCGGAGAACCGCATGCCGGTGCGCTCCAGGCGCTCCTTGTAGTGCACGTTGACTTCGTAGCGATGCCGGTGCCGCTCCTCGATCCGCGCCGCGCCGCCATACAGCTCCGACACCAGCGAACCAGGCGCAAGCACCGCCGGATACGCCCCCAGCCGCATCGTACCCCCCAGATCGCCGCCTTCCATGCGCCGCTCGATCTCGTTGCCCCGCGCCCATTCGGTCAGCAGTCCCACCACCGGTTCGTCGCACGGCCCAAATTCGGTCGATGACGCACACCGCAGCCCGGCCAGGTTCCGCGCCGCCTCGATCACTGCCATCTGCATGCCGAAGCAGATGCCGAAGAACGGCACATTCTTCTCCCGAGCAAACCGCACCGCCTCGATCTTGCCCGGAGTGCCGCGCTCACCGAAGCCCGCGGCCACCAGGATGCCGTTCACGTCCTCCAGCCGATGCAGCGCGCCGTCGCGCTTCTCAAAAATCTCGCTGTCGACCCAGTCGATGCCCACCTTCACCCGGTTCGCGATGCCGCCATGCGCCAGCGCCTCGGCCAGCGATTTGTAACTGTCCAGCAGGTTCGTGTACTTGCCAACCACTGCGATCCGCACCTCGCCTTCCGGCACTCGGACCGCATCGACGATGTCCTGCCAGCGCGACAGATCCAGCCCATCATCAGCCGGCAAGCGGAAATGCCGCAGCACTTCGCGGTCCATGCCCTCGACATGGTAGCTGATCGGCACTGCGTAGATCGTATCCACGTCCAGCGCCGCGATCACCGCCTCCGGCCGCACGTTGCAGAACAGCGCGATCTTGCGCCGCTCGTTCTCGGGTATCGGCCGATCGCAACGGCACAGCAGCATCTGCGGCTGGATGCCGACATTCAGCAGTTCCTTCACCGAGTGCTGTGTCGGTTTCGTCTTGAGCTCGCCGGCCGACGGAATGTACGGCACCAGCGTCAGGTGCACGAACATCGCCCGCTCGTGACCAAGCTCGTTACCGAGCTGCCGTATCGCCTCCAGGAACGGCAGGCTCTCGATGTCGCCCACGGTGCCGCCGATCTCCACCAGCACGAAGTCGAAGTCGCGCGTGTCGTGCAGGATGGCGTCCTTGATCGCGTCCGTGATGTGCGGGATCACCTGGACGGTGGCGCCCAGGTAGTCGCCGCGGCGCTCCTTGGCGATCACGTCGGAGTAAATCCGCCCGGTCGTCGCGTTGTCGAACCGGGTGGCGCTCACGCCGGTGAACCGCTCGTAGTGGCCCAGGTCCAGGTCGGTCTCCGCTCCATCGTCGGTCACGTAGACCTCGCCGTGCTGGTAGGGCGACATCGTGCCGGGATCGACGTTCAGGTACGGATCCAGCTTGCGCATGCGGACCTTGAAGCCGCGCGCCTGGAGCAGGGCGCCAAGCGACGCCGAGGCAATACCTTTGCCGAGGGAAGAGACCACGCCGCCGGTGATGAACACATACCGCGTCATGGGCGACCCTTATACGGAGCCGAATTGGGTGGGGGGAAGCCCGGATATGTGCCATCACGCATGCGTCACGCACACGCGACACGACAGGGCTGCCTCAGTTCGTCGGCACCGTCGGCCCCTTGGGCGGCGGCGGCGCGGCCGGCATAGCCGGCGCGGCAGCCGGCGGCGGACTGGACAGCAATCCGCCACCTCCGCCTACCCCAGAAGTTCCCCGGTTCATCAGCGCCAATGTCAGCGACAGCACCATGAAGATCGTCGCCAGAATCGCCGTCGTCCGCGTCAGCAGGTTAGCCGTTCCCCGGCCCGACATGAACGAGCCCATGCCTTGCGACGAGCCGATCCCCAGCCCGCCGCCCTCGCTGCGCTGGATCAGCACGACGCCAATCAGCGCAATCGTCACAAACAGGTGGATGATCAGCAATACAGCGGTCAACGTCCGGGCTCCCTCGGGCGGGCGGTTCTATCCCCTTCCCGCCGTCCCCGGCAATGCGCCCTGACGCCATGTCATTGCGAGGAGCGAAGCGACGAAGCAATCTCGGCGAGATCGCGCAATTCGTCCGAGATTGCTTCGTCGCTTCGCTCCTCGCAATGACAGTCTTCGACGTATCGTCCTTCAATCATTCCGGGTACTAGGCGTCATGGCCGGGTCCGATCCCCGGGACAAGCCCGGGAACTTCGGCCCGGCCATGATGACAGGGCGACAGATGAGTCAGGGTCAGTGAGCGTTGGTGTGGGTCAGAGCACTCGCTCCGCCTGACCCGCTTCCAAAGCGGCATCGATCGTCTGACGCAGCGCCTCGATCCGGTACGGTTTGCGCAGGAATGGCAAATTGGCCGCCGCCAGCCGCTGCGTCATCCCGCCGCCGAACCCGCTGGTCAGGATCAGCGGCACCGCCATGCCCCGCCGTCCCATCTCCCGAGCCAGGTCCAGTCCGCTGCCCCCGCCAGGCAGCAGCACATCGGAGAACACCAGCTCAAAACCGGTCGCCGACGCCAGCAACGCCAATGCCGATGACACAGTCGCCACGCGCATCCCGCTGTGGCCAAGGTCCGCCAGCATTTCCAGGACCATGGAGGCCACGCTGTCGTCATCCTCCACAACCAGTATCTTGAGCTGCTCGCGCCGGCGCGCCCCGCCCACCGGCCGGCGCTCCTGCGGAGCAGCGGCCGGCATCGGCCGAAATGACCGCGGCAGCAGGACATGCACAGCGGCGCCCTCGCCGAGCTTACTTTCCAGGACAGCTCCGCCGCCCGATTGCCGTGCGAAGCCATAGACCTGAGCCAGCCCAAGCCCGCTGCCTTTCCCATCCGGTTTCGTGCTGAAGAAAGGCTCGAACACCTTTTCCAGCATGTCAGGTGCCATTCCGATGCCATTATCGATCAGGCTGATACGGACATACTCGCCCGGTTCCAGATCCAGGTGCCCGACGCTCCCCTCCGGCAGGGGCTCGTTACGCGCCGCCAGCACCAACCTGCCGCCCTCAGGCATCGCATCGCGCGCATTTACCGCAAGATTGAGCAGTGCCAGCTCCAGCGCGGCGATATCTGTTTCCACCGGCCACAGCCCCGGCTCAACCTCCACGCGCATCTCGATGTTTTCGCGGAGCGCATGCGCCAGCAGTGACCGCATGCTTTCCATATGCTGCGATAGATCGAGCCGCTCCGGATGCAGCGGCTGACGGCGTGCGAACGCGAGCAGGCGTTGCGTCAGGTCCGCACCACGCCACGCCGCCTCCTGGATCCGGTTCAGCAGGCGATCACGATGCGCTTCGTCGCGTGGATGCCTCAGCAGATCCAAGCCGCTGGTGATGACGGTCAACAGGTTGTTGAAATCATGCGCGATCCCGCCGGTAAGCTGGCCGATAGCCTCCAGCTTCTGCATCTGGAACAGCTCGGTCTGGGCCTTACTCCGCGCGGCCGTTTCTGCCTCGACCCTCGCGCGCAAATGCACATTCAGCCGTTCCAATGTCGCGTTAGCCTGATCCAAAGCCACCGTTCGATCGGCGACCCGCCGCTCAAGTTCGTTATTGGCCTCTATCAAAGCTTCATTGGCTACCCGCAATTCCTCTGCAAGAACCGTCGATTCCTCCAGCGCGACATGCAAGTCGTGATGATCGGCGACCTCCGGCAGGGACTTGGCGAGCAGCGCCATCGACTTGGCCGCGTCATAGCGTGCACGGCTCGCCGATTGCTCTGCTTCGTTTCGGGAACGCTCGAGCTTCTCTACGGATTGTCGCAGCGCTTTATTCTCATCGGCCAGCGCAGCGATCTCGGCATGCGCGTCCTCTAGCGCGACGCGTGCTTGCTCCAATTCGAGTTCCACTACGCCGGATGCGTCGGGAAGGCCCTTTTCGTGGTCCTCTCGCTGCGCCATATGCCTGTACTCCCGCGCGGCAACGTGGAGGATTGCATAGCGTTCGCACACGTCCCAAGGTTACACGTTGACGTGAGACGCCACCGGCTTGACCCAGCGGAGGATGCAGTGGCCGGCCACGACATTGTCGTCATCGGTGGCTCAGCAGGCGGTGTTGATGTCTTGCGGCGGCTCTGTGCGGGATTACCGCCACATTTTCCCGCCGCTGTATTCGTCGTTATCCACCTCAGCCCCACGTCACGCAGCGTACTGCCAGAGCTGCTAACCCGGGCTGGCTCTCTGCCAGCGCGTCACCCCGTCGACGGAGAGCGTATCAAGCCTGGCACCATCTACGTCGCGCCACCGGACGCCCACATGTTGATCCGGCCCGGCCATATCATCCTGCGACGCGGTCCCCACGAGAACCGTTCACGGCCGGCGATCGATCCGCTGTTCCGTTCCGCGGCCGTCGCCTATCGCTCGCGCGTCATCGGCGTCGTGGTAAGCGGATTATTGGATGACGGTTCGGCGGGTCTGACCGCGATCCATGCCTGCGGCGGGCTGTGCGTCGTGCAGCAGCCCGAGGACGCCGTGTGGCCGGAAATGCCGCGCAACGCCCTCGCCCACGATCAAGTTGATCACACGACGACCGCGGCGGAGCTGCCGGACCTGCTCGTCCGGCTGCTGCACCAGCCACCGGGGGAGGCGCCGCCGATACCCCGGCATCTCATCGTTGAAGCAGGTATCGCGGCACAGGAGGCACTAGCCGTGCCAGAGTCAATTCAGGTAGGCCCCCCAACCCGATTGAGTTGCCCGCAATGCGGCGGGGTTCTCAATGAGGTTGCCGAACCAGGCCCGACGCGCTTCCGCTGTCAGATCGGCCATGCCTTCACTGCCGAATTGCTGGTGGCAGCGCAGGATGAGGAACTGGGGCGCGCCATGGAAAGCGCGCTGCGCATGCACCGCGAGCGCGTCGTGCTGTTCCGTCGCATGCAGGAACGGTCCGAGGCGCAATCGCTCCAGCACGCCGCTTCGCGCTGGCGCGCCGGAGCCGATGAGTTAGAACATGCCGCCAAGGTGATCGCGGATGCCATCGACAATCTGCGCAAGCCTGCCGTTCTCGCTGATTCGCTCTGACGCTCTGCTCACCTCGGGCCTGGTGTTGCGCGCGTGGCTGCGGGCAAGATCCTATGTCGCAGCTCGGTGCCTTCCGATCGTAGCATAGCCGCCCGTTCGCAAAGCTGGCGCGCTCGCTCTTGGGCCAAGACCGCGCGGCCGCGCAGATCAGCGGCAACCCACGTGTTGACCCGCGCGGTAGCACCCATCGCGTCGCGCCACGTCCGCAAGTTCTCGCGATCCGCCACGATCAGCGAGGCGGCTCGGCGAAGAAGCTGGGCATCATGCAATAAGGCTGCTATCGCTTCCATAGGAGAGCGCGACTTTCAGGCCAACTGCTCCCTGATCGAAACAGGTGGGATCGATGATATACTCGAGACCGCTGCTTGGCCAACGTACCGCAGAAGAGCTGCTGGCCATGGCGGGGGAAATGGAGGCAATGGCACTCACCGCGACGACTGCATCGGTGCAGCAGGCGCTGGAGAGGCTCGCCGTTCGCTATCGCGCGTTGGCTGTGGAGCGGACGAACGGCGGCACCAGGAGATCAACAGATGCGACCGCGCGGGCCACCCGCAGGGGCACGTAGAGCGTTGTCAACGTGACTGGACCGTCCACACCACGTCATGGCCGGGCGTGTCCCGGCCATGACGATGCTTTGGACGCCGTCGCTATTATGTTAGCGCCTATGGGGACGCGCCCGGCCATGACGTTAAGCGGTGGCCATCGCACGAGTCACTACATCGGGCAGTTGATATGAGAACGCGCGACACCATCAGCGTATCGGGAGCTGACCACAACCGCTATCACTGATCCTTGGGCGGATCGCCATAATGGTCGATCTCGAGCTGCAAGTGCACGTAGGCAAGCTGTAGACTCTGCTTCAGCACATCGAGAATTTTGCGCGCCTGCCCCACCATGCCAAAATGCTTGTCCCGCTCCAGCGTTTCGACAAGCCGTTCCTGGCGGGCAACCCGCGTCTCCGCACCCGCCACATGACGCCGTGCCACGTCAACTGGTGATTTGCCTTCGGCCATCGCGCCTACCGGTCGCCTGTCTTCGCAGCCACGGCGTTGGTCTGATCCTCTACCATAATGACCGCCCCCTGCGTGCTTCGATCATCATAGATCAGCGGCGCGACCTTTACCCGGCACCGCATCGCGCGCCCTCGCCGATCGACCGCGTTCACAACCGTCTCGCTCGCTTCGCTTTGCTGTGCAGTCCGCCGCACAGCAGGTTCGAGTTCCTTCACCGGCAACCCGATGTCCAGATCACCGAACGCCTGCCCTGTCACCTCTTCCTCGCGGAACCCCCACGCGTTCTCACTCCAGCGATTCCAGGATCGCACCTTCAGTTCGCTATCCACCACAACGACCCCAGCATCGAGACCACGCAATATCCCATCAGCATGACGGCGATATTCGCCAAATTCGTTGGAGTGGTGGCGCAGCTCTTCGTTGGTCACCTCCAACTCATCGTTGGCCGAGCGCAGTTCCTCGTTGGTCGTCTCCAGTTCCTCGTTGGTTGACTGAAGTTCCTCGTTGGTCGTCTCCAGCTCTTCGTTGGTGGACTGGAGTTCCTCGTTGGTGGTCTCCAGTTCCTCATTCGCCGATTGCAGTTCCTCGATCGTGGTTTCCAGGCTTTCCTGTGCCGCCTCCAACTCCTGCTGCAAAATGAAGGTGCGAGTGGTGTCGGCGAAGGTCAGCAGCATCGCGAATTGCCCACCATCGCGCCCAACCAGCGGTGCCACGTCAATCGTCAACCGGATCGGTTCGGCGGGAGGCCGATGGTATTCCTGATGCTCGATGCGGATCGGGCGTCTCTGGCGCCGCACGGTATCGATGTGGCTGCGCAATTCGATCGGACGGTAGGACACGGCCAGATCCTGGAACGGCCGCCCGACATCGCTTTCGCCGACTTCCAACATGCGGCGCGCGCCGGCGCTGGCGAACAGCAGCGCATCGTCGTTGTCGATGGCCAGATAGGCGATCGGCGAACTGTCCACGATGGCATCCAGCACCCTGGTATGCAGCGGAGGTGCCGGATCGCGCGACGCATCGCCGCCGTGCATCGATCCCCCTGTTCCCATGCGACGCCATTCCTGCGGCTGCTTGCGGAACAGCCGGTGCTTCATATCGACCGGCGTGAACAGCTTCGATCGCGCAAGCTGCGTCTCCGCCTTGCCAAGGAACATGCAGCCGTCATCGACCAGCGCGTAATGCAGCCGAGGCAACACCTGGTTCTGCGTTTCCGTCTCCAGATAGATCAGCAGATTGCGGCAAACCAGCAAGTCGATGCGTGAAATCGGTGCGTCGTGTACGATGTTGTGGCGGCCGAAAATGACCGACTTCCGCAACTCACGGCTGACCAGATAATGGTTGTTGGCGCGCTCGAAATATTTGCCCAGCATCGCCTCCGGCACACTTTCCACGTCCCGCGGCAGATAGGACGCATGACGCGCTATGTTCAGCGCCGCTTCGTCCAGATCGGTTGCATAGATCTTCACGCGACGCGTGAAATCTGCCGACCCCAACTGCTCGCACAGCAACATTGCCAGCGAATACGGCTCTTCACCGGTTGCACAGCCGACGCTCCAGATACGCAACTGGTCGCGGCCGCGATCCGGTTCGGCCAGCTTCGGCAGCACCAAGGTCTTCAGTGCATCCCACGCGTCCGGATCGCGGAAGAACGAAGTGACGTTGATCAGCACCGTGTTCAGCAGATCGACAAATTCCTGCGGATGCGCTTCCAGGAACGCGTGATAGTCCGCGAAACCGTCAAGGTGCAGATGCTCCATCCGCAGGGCGGTGCGTCGCCGCAGACTGGTGCGCTTGTAGCCCCGGAAATCGACACTTCGGCTCTCCTGAATGTAGCGAATCAGGTTCTCGAAGGTCGTGTCTTCATCCGGCTGCGGCAATTTCGCTTCCCCTTCTTGGATCGCTTACGTCTGCGCGGCACGGGCAATCGCCAGAAAATCGTCCGCCTTCAGGCTGGCCCCGCCGATCAGGCCACCACCAACATGCGGCACCGCCAAGAGTGAGGCGGCGTTGTTGGGCCGCATCGAGCCGCCGTAGAGGATGCGGATCTCCTGCCCAGCCTCGCCGAACTGTCGCACCAGTTCCTCGCGAATGAAAGCGTGCATCATCGCCACGTCCTGCTCGGTGGCGGTTTTGCCCGTGCCGATAGCCCAGACCGGCTCATAGGCGACCACCCCAGTAAACGGCTTCGGCAGGCTGCCGGAAATCTGCCAGCCAACAATTTCCGTCTCCTGCCCTCCAGTGCGGTGATCTTCCGTCTCGCCCACGCAAACAATTGGCGTGAGTCCCACTTCTACTGCCGCCAACACTTTCTCGCGCACCAGTTCGTCGGTCTCGCCATGATTTTGCCGGCGCTCAGAGTGGCCGAGGATCACCCAGGATGCCCCCACGTCGCGCAGCATCGGTGCGGATACGTCCCCGGTATGCGCCCCTTGCTTCGCCTGATGGCAATCCTGCCCGCCAACAGCAACCGGGCCGCCGGCCAGTGCCTGCGCCACGGCCGCGACATGCACGAACGGCGGACACACCAGCAATTCGCACGACAATCCTGATGCCCCCGCCGCGACCCCGCGCGCCAGCGCCACCGCGTCCGCGGCCAGTCCATGCATTTTCCAGTTTCCGGCGATCAGTTGTGGCATCCGTTTCCTCCTTGCTGGCCCACTATTCAGCCGCGTGCCGATGATCGAGGCAAATCCGCCGATTTAGGTCGCCCGTGTCACACGTAACCGGTACTCGCTATCGTGGCCTTCAAAAAATTGCCTGCCACAGTGGTGACCATCACGATCGATCCGTCCGCGTAATACCAAAGCTCACTGACCCTGACTTATCTGTCGCGCTGTCGTCATGGCCGGGCGTGTCCCGGCCATGACGATGATTTGGATCGATCTTATGTTAGCGCCTATGGGGCTTGTCCCGGGGATCGGACCCGGCCATCAGTGTATATCGGCACCGTTGTGCCGCTGAGACTGATGGCCGGCTCGGGGCCGGCCATGATGGTTGAAGCGAATGGGTCGCGGTCAGCGAGTAATGGTATAAGTCCTAGGCGACACACTCGATCGTATCACCACCCAAATATTGCGTGGTACCGCACAAATGAATTATCAACATCCCCGGTCCATGCATGCCGACAAACAGTTCTTTCGGCATGACCGCGTTGCCATTCGTCCAGCGAATGCCATCGGCCGGCTCGAATGCATGGAAGCCGTCAGTCAGCAATGCTGCATCGGCTTCGATGGCGCTCTGTCCCTGCGCCCTCGCCAACACGATGCGGCGGACCGCCACGCCCAGCATCCGTGGATCGCGCGCCTTCCCCAGTTCCTGCGGTATCGCCGCACGCGAAACCAGTCGCGCAGTACGCGGCCTTGCACGTATACGGAACACATAGATGCCATCGCGATGTTCGATCGCATCGACGCGGTCGCCGTCCACGACCAGATGCAAGTCCGGGTCAGCCGTGAGTGGTACAGTCTTGCGCGGCCCCGCTCGTTCCAACAAACGACGCCATATCGCGTCCACCACCGGGCCGCTCGTCAGCACGGGCGCGCACGGTGCCCGCGGCGGGTGCTGCCAACCGCTGTTGGCATTCCTGAACAGCCAACGATTGCCGTCGTCACGGTAGCTCTCCGCCGGCGCACCCTCGGCCAGCAACACGTCATGGGTCTCGAGCTCGATGTGGTAGACGCAGACTTCCTGCGCGCGGTCATCCCATAGGATGGAGCGGTGGTTGATCAGCTCCTCCACCGGGATCAGCATGCCGTCCAGATAGAACGAGTGTCCTTTGGTAACTCGCAGATCGTGCGTTGGCACGTTGTCGGCGAACGCACCTTTGCGCACGATCACCGGCGTCGCTTCATTTCTGCGTCCGCGTGTAGCCATTACGCTCCCTTGACCTATCCACTGAATCGGCCGTGTGACGCCCGAAAGAGTAACGACGCTTTCGCCGAGCATGAGTTCTTCAACGGGCACCTCGCCACGCACGGTCAGAATGCGGGTGCCTCGACAAAAGCATGGCGCAGCATCGATCGCGATCTGGTTCCCGACGATCGGGAAATTGGCCTGGCTGTAGTCGCCAAGGATCGTTAGTTGGACGTTGCCCCCGCCGGCAAAGCTGATCTCCAGCGTCCCTCCGCCAGAAGCTGCCGAGTAGAGATCGCTTGAAAGTGTCTCGCCTGTCACCGCGATGAAGTCGCCGGTGGCGAGACCGGCAATCTGATTGGTCGGCACGTCGGCTGACGCGAAGGCGAGTGCTGATACGTCCGAGTTGTCGAAGGTTATCTGGCCCGACCCTGCGGCATCCGATGCGGACAACTCCAGCGTTCCGCCCGTGATGGTGATACCGCCGCTGAAGGTGTTGGTGGCGGCAAGGTCCACCGTGCCGCCGGAACCGATGGAAAGCTTGCCGGTCCCCACGCCGCCCGAGCCCTTTTCGTCCGCGATCACGTCATTGATCGCCAGCACCGCGCCGGTCGGTGCCGCGAGGCTGACAGTGTTGTCGCCCTCAATGAAAATGCCGCTGCCGTAAGCGCTGCCGGCACCGGCGCCAGGACCGCCCGATGCTCCGCCTACCACTGTGCCGCCGGTCAGCAGGCCACCATCCACAGTGAGCTGACCACCTGCGGCGACGAAGATGGCACCACCGGCTCCAAGGCCGCCGCCTCCGGCGCCATTGAATGCGATGGGAGGCGTTTGCGAACTGCTGGTCGACGGCCCGGGGGAGCCCGCTCCACCTGCCGCGCCCTTGCCCCCGCCAAATCCACCCAGGCCCGTCTGTCCGCCGGAGCCGCCCGGACCGGCGGATCCGGGCGCCATCGATATACCGGGTCCAGCGCGACCGCCGTTACCGCCACCGCCGCCGCCACCGCCGCCGCCGCCGAAATCGCCATTGCCGCCGTCGCCGCCGTTGCCGCCGGCGCCCCCGTTCGCGGCATCGGCGCCGTTGGTGCCCGTCCCGCCGGGACCGCCAGTGCCGCCATGTCCTCCGCCGCCGCCACCGGCACCGTAACCGCCGTCACCACCCTTGCCACCATCGCCGCCGTCGCCACCGTCGGAACTGTGCCCCGCAGGTGCACCGTTCAACGATAGGCCGCCCTCTGCTCCGTTACCGGCCTTCCCACCAGGCCCGCCGCCGCCGCCAGCACCCCCGAAGCCACCATCCCCCGCGTCACCACCTTTACCCCCGCCGCCGGCATCGCCGGCGTCCGATCCAGGCGTGCCGGCAGCAATCCCCGACCCGCCCAGTCCACCCTGACCGCCCATCCCACCATTGGCGCCGATGCCGCCCATGCCACCCTTGCCGCCGTCTCCGCCGTCGCCGCCGCTTTCTCCAAAAGCGTCGGTCGCCGGTTGACCGCCTGCACCGCCTTTGCCGCCCGCGCCACCGGCAACACCGATGCCTCCCTCCGTGCCGTCGCCGCCGGGTTGCCCAGGCGAATCCGCACCTTCGCCCGGATCTCCTGCTGTTCCGCCGGTTCCGCCGCCGCCGACAGGTGCATAGATCAGGCTGGACTTGCCCCCTGCGCCACCGAAGCCCGTGCCCCCGCCGCCGCCGGCGCCTCCCCTGGCCGTATCGCTGGTGAACTGGACGTCGCTGATGGACACCACGGCGTCAGGCCCGACAAACAGGCCTCCGCCCAGGCCCGCGCCTCCGCCGCCTCCCCCCGGGCCGCCGTTGCCAAATGCCTCGGTGTTGCTGATGGTAAGATCCGAAATCGACACATGCCCGGTCGTAACCGCGATGCCCCCATCAATGCCCTTGCCGTCTATCGTGAAGCCCGCACCGTCAATCGTAACGTTGACGCCGGACTGCAGGGTCAGCACGTAAAGGCCAGCAGGCTGTCCGGGCTGCGCTTCGGTGATATCAGCGGACAGCGTGATGGTGTAATTGCCTGGAATGGTTTCACCATCGATCGTCTCGATCGCGGTATTCAAGTCTTCCTGCGTCGCAACAGTGAAGTTGGTGCCGCTCATCCTGGCCTCCTCGGGATCGTTAATTGATCGTAAATCTGACATCCTCGCGGCCGTCGCGCCATAAGAAAACAGGCGCTGGGATATCGCACCGGATGACGCAGAACGGGGCCATTGCATCGGTAACGATTGCTACGGCGATGGAGCATTACCAGGCGGGCTCATTCCAGCAGGCTGCTTCGCTGTTTGCGGCGCTTCTGGCGCAGGACCCTGACAATCCGACGCTGCTCCGGCTCCATGGCTTGTCGCTGGTGCGCGGCGGGCAGGCGCCTGAAGGGGTGACGTTGCTGACCCGGGCGCGAGATCTGGCACCCCAGGATCCGCTGACGAGCCTGCATCTCGGTGTCGGCCTACACGCATTGGGTGCGCTGGCCGAGGCCGCAAATCTGTTCCGCCAGTGCGTTGCAAACATGCCGGGCCAGAGCGCGCCACTGATCAATCTTTCGGTTGCGCTGCTGGACCAGGGTGATGCGCCGGCGGCCAGGGATGCCGCGCGTGCCGCTGTTGCGGCGGATGCTGGCTCGGCCGATGCGCAGCTTGCGTTGGGGCGGGCATGCGCCGAGTGCAATGAGCCGGCTGAGGCAATTAAGGCTTTGCAGGCGTGTGTGCGGCTACGGCCAGATGACGCAAACGCCTGGGTTGGCCTCGGCGTGGCGCTCTACCGGTTTGGCGAGGCGGACGCGGCAATGAGGACGCTTCAGCGGGCGCTGGAAATATCGCCCCAACACACGCTGGCAGCAGCCAACCTCGCCGCACTCCAGGCCCTGCGCGGTGAGCATGCGGCGGCACTCGCCCGCCTCCGCGATGTGCTGGAGCGCGAACCAGCCTGCATCGCCGCGCGCCTCAATCTCGCAAACCTGTTGATACACGACCGCGAAGCCGCGGCAGCGTTGGCGCTCCTGCCGGATCCGCCACCGAAGGGCCGCGAGGGCATGCATTGGCGAGCGCAGCGCGCCGCAGCGCTGCTGATGCTTGGACGCAGGGACGAAGCTCGAACAGAACTGGCAGCCGCGACAGGTGTCGCAGGTGATGCAGAGATCATGATGACCTGGCTCCAGATCGTGCTGGACGACACCGAGCCTGAACAGGATAGCAAAGAACGCACGAGCCGGATCGAGCGCCTTGTGTGGCTTGCCGATACCGACGGCGCGGCGCTGCCGGAACACCGCATTATCGCACATTTCGACATTGCCGGACTGCGCATCCGGCAGGGGCGGCGCTCCGATGCCTTCCCGCATTGGCGCAAGGCGCACGCGCTGCTTGGGATAATGCAACCGTTCTCGCGGTCTGCCCATGGCGCTTTCGTTGCTGCGTTACGCGAGCGGTTCGATGCCGAACGCCTCCATCGTGGTGCGCGCGCCGACAATGACGATAAGACGCCTGTCTTTATCGTCGGCATGCCACGATCGGGGACGAGCCTGGCCGAGCAGATATTGTCGGCCCATCCGATGGTGTACGGCGCGGGAGAACGCCTGGAGGTACATGAGCTGGTAATGCGAGTTGCCGGATCGGTGCTGACAGCCAATTCCGTCAAACGGCTGGCTGCACTTGACGAGCCCGCGTTATCGGATGCAGCCGATACGTTCCTCGGGTCGTTGCGCGATCTGGCACCGAAGGCACGCCTTGTCATCGACAAGATGCCAGGCAACGCGTTGCATCTGGGATTCCTGGCCGCCTTGCTGCCCGGCGCCCGTGTCATCCGCTGCACCCGCGATCCGCGCGATATCGCGCTATCGATCTTCCAGCGACGTTTCTTTGGCTACCATCCATATGCGCACGACCTGGCAGACCTGGGCTGGTATCTCGGGCAGCACGATCAGGTGATGCGACATTGGGAGATGGTCTTGCCAATACCAATGATCACGATCCGGCTGGCCGACTGGGTGAGTGATTTCGACGCCACGCTCGACCGCATGCTAACGTTTCTCGATCTGCCACCAGACCCTGCGTGCCGGCGGTTCCACGAATTCGAGCGGCGCGTGAGTACCGCGAGCCGCGACCAGGTACGCCGACCAATCAATCGGTCAGGTATCGATCGGTGGCGGGAATACGAGGCAGAGTTGCAGCCGTTGATCGCCGAGTTGGTTGACGCGGGACTGCTGCTGTCGGCAGAGACTGCGGTCTGATCGACCGCCTCTTCCTTTGTCCGCGCCCCAGTTTCCGCTATCAGAGGCATCCGCAGCCAACGGACTTTGCTGAATGATCACTGCCTTCCGCCGTTACCTCGAGACCTGGGTGGTCCGCGGCTTCTTCCTGATCATGGTGGCCGCCTTCGTCGTCTGGGGCGTCGGCGACGTCCTGCGTATGGTTGGCTCCAGCCCAACCTGGGTCGCCAAGGTCGGCGGCCAGACGATCGAGGGTCAGCAGCTCCAGGAAGCCTTCCAGCGCGACATGACGCAGCTTTCCGCCAAGTTGCCCTCTGGACAGGAACCAACCCAGGACATGCGCAACAGCGTTGCCCAGCAGGCCTTGCAGGGCCTGATCGCCCAGGCAGCCGTCCAAGGGGAAGTGGAGCGCCTTCGCATTGTTGCCCCCGACCCCGCCGTGCGCCAGGCCGTCTTCGGCATGGCCGACTTCCGCGGTCCAAATGGTCAGTTCGATCGGCAAACATTCGAGGCGCTGCTGCGCAACAATGGCCTGACCGAGCAGCACTTCCTGGACATGGTGCGCGGCCAGATGAACGTGAAGCAGTTGATCGAAGCAGTCAGCGCCGGCGCCACCGCGTCCGAGACCATGCTTCACCCGATCTATGAGAGCCAGTTCGAGAAGCGTTCAGCCGATATGGTCGAGTTCGCGCTTGCCGCTGCCACAACACCGCCCCAGCCAACGGATGCCGAACTGCAACGCTGGTACGACAACCATCCAGACCAGTACTCCGCCCCGGAATATCGCCGCATCAAGGCGATCGTGTTGTCGCCCGAAACACTGGCGAAGGAGATCCCGATCAGCGATGCGGACCTGCACGCCGCCTACGATCAGCACAAATCCGAATACGTGAAGCCGGAAAAGCGTTCGGCCGAGGTGATCTCTGTCGCGGACGAAGCCAAGGCCAATGCGCTCGCCGCCACCTGGAAGAGCGGCGCCGATTGGACCGCGATGGAGAAGGCCGCGAAAGACGCAGGCGGCAGCGCGATCACGCAGGATGATGCGACCGAAAACCAGTACCCCGATCCAGACCTGGCAAAGGCCGTCTTCGCCGCCGCACCTGACACAGTGGCCGGCCCAGCCAAAGGCGCACTGGGCTGGCACATTGTGCGCGTCACCAACGTTGCACCCGGCAGCACGCGCAGCTTCGATGACGTGAAAGACCTGCTGCGCAATCAGATCCTCGCCAGCAAAGCGGCCGACATGATGTATGACCGCGCGAACAAGATCGACGATCTGCTCGGAACCGGTGCAACCCTGGACCAGATGCCAGACAATCTCGGGCTCGTCGGCGTGGCCGGGACCCTCGATGCGCAGGGCATCACGCAAGCGGGCACGCCGGCCCCCGTCCCAGGTCCACCAGAACTCAAGAATGCGCTCATCAAGGCGTCATTCGACACCCAGAAAGGCGAGCCACCGCAACTGGTGGAAGTGCAGACGCCCTCGACCGGCGGTTCGGCCTACTACGCACTCAGCGTCGAGGACGTGATCCCACCGGCGACCAAGCCGTTCGACACCGTGAAGCAGCAAGTGACCGACGATTGGACGCGCGATCAGCGTCGCCACACCGAGGAAGAAGCTGCGGCCAAATTGCTGGCGGCGGTCAAAGGCGGACAATCGCTCGCCGATGCGGCCGCGGTCGCGGGCGTGACCGTCCGACGCACCCCTTCAGTGACACGCGAGGCGCCTGAAGAAGGCATGCCCCCGCAACTTCAGCAGGTTCTGTTCGGCCTGAAGCCCGGCGAACCAACGATGGTCGAAACCCCCGACGGCTTCGTCGTCGCCGTGCCGGCCGAGATCGTCGAAGCCGACCCGAAAGCCAATCCAGCCGGCTTCGACCAGGTTCGGGCCGCGGTGAGCCGCTCGATAGCCACCGACCTCGCATCCGTCTTCGCGGACGCATTGCGTGCCCGCGCCCAGCCGCGCATCAATCAAGCCGCCCTGGACAACATCACAGGCCAGCCACAATGAATGTCGCCGTCACACCCGGCTTCGCCAGCTTCCGTTCCGCCTATGAGGCAGCACGTGGCTCGCTGGTGTGGCGGAGCGACGTGGCCGACCTGGAAACGCCGGTCGCCGCTTTTCTGAAGCTGGCGCATGGCCGCCCCAACTCCTTCCTGCTCGAAAGTGTCGAGGGCGGCGCGGCGCGCGGCCGCTATTCGATCATTGGCATGGAGCCCGACCTGGTCTGGCGCTGCCGCGATGGCCGCGCCGAGGTCAATCGCCACGCGCAATCCGCACCGCACGCCTTCGTCGCCGATGAGCGGCCAGCGCTCGACAGCCTGCGTGCGCTGATCAACGAGACCCGCCTCGACGTGCCCGCGCATCTGCCGCCCATGGCCGGCGGGCTGGTTGGCTATCTCGGCTACGACATGGTCCGGCTGATGGAAAAGCTGCCGGAGAAGAACCGCGACATCATCGGCGTGCCACAGGCATTGCTGCTCCGGCCCACCCTGTTCGTCATCTTCGACAACGTGAATGACGAGCTGACGCTGGCAGTGCCGGTCTATCCCCGCAGCGGGATATCGGCCGAAGCCGCATGGGAAGCGGCGCAGGCGCGGCTGGATGAAGCAGGCGACGCACTGGTCCGGCCGTTGCCGCATCCCGCGCCTCCGGTGGCACTGCCTGAAGTGCCGGCGCCGGCGTCCAACTTCACCAAGCAAGGCTTCATGGACGCGGTGCTGAAGGCGAAGGAGTACATTGCCGCCGGCGACGCATTCCAGATCGTGCCGAGCCAGCGCTTCGCCGTACCCTTCGCGCTGCCGCCCTTCGCGCTGTACCGTGCATTGCGAAGGATCAATCCGGCACCATTTCTTTTCTTCCTGGACTTCGGTGGTTTCGCCGTCGTGGGATCCAGCCCGGAAATCCTGGTCCGGCTGCGCGATGGCATCGTGACCATACGCCCGCTTGCAGGCACCCGCCGCCGTGGCACGACGCATGAAGAAGATCAGGCGCTCGAAGCTGAACTGCTCGGCGATCCAAAGGAACGGGCCGAGCATCTGATGCTGCTCGATCTCGGCCGCAACGACGTGGGGCGGGTGGCTGAACTTGGTTCAGTGAAAGTGACCGAAAGCTTCGTCGTGGAGCGCTTCAGCCACGTGATGCACATCTCATCCAACGTCGAGGGCAAATTGCGCGACGACCTGAAAGCACTGGACGCCCTTATCGCCGGCTTCCCTGCCGGCACGCTATCGGGCGCGCCGAAGGTACGCGCGATGGAGATCATCGAAGAACTCGAACCGGATCGCCGTAACATCTATGGCGGCTGCATCGGCTACTTTGCCGCGAACGGGACGATGGATACCTGCATCGGGCTGCGCACTGCGCTGGTCAAGGATGGCACGATGTATATTCAGGCAGGCGGCGGCGTCGTTGCGGACTCGGATCCGGAATTCGAATACGAGGAAACGCGGCAGAAGGCACGTGCGCTCTTGCGGGCAGCGGAAGAAGCGGTGCGGTTCGCCGCAGCGCAGAGGACGCGGTCGTAGCAATGATGCTCTAGCCTGATCAAGTCTGCCGTGCCACCAACCGATCGTGCCAGCGGTCCAGAGAATTCACCACAGAGTCCGCGAAGGGGCGCGAAGATCGCCAAGAAGACTTTTTTTGGGGCCTTCGGACCGTACCGCGTAGCGCCTGAAACTTCCTTCGCGATCTTCGCGCCCCTTCGCGCTCTCCGCGTTGAATTCCCTACGCGCGCGCAGGCCCCTGTTAACGCTCCAGCAACTCACATCGCCGATATCCTGAAGTATGGACGAACTGACCAATCAGATCATCGGCCTCGCGATCAAGGTTCACCGGAAGCTTGGTCCCGGCCTGCTGGAATCCATCTACGAAGCATGCCTCTGCTGGGAGCTCGTCCACCATGACTTGAACTTCAAACGCCCCTAACTGTCATTTACGAAGGCGTGCACCTGAATGATGCATATTACGCCGACATCATCGTCGAATCGTCAGTTCTGTTGGAATTGAAGTCCGTCCAAAGTCTGCTTCCCGTGCATGAAGCACAGACCCTGACCTATCTGCGTCTGAGCGGCTGCCAGATCGCCCTGCTGATGAACTTCAACAGCGTCATGCTGAAAGATGGCCTCCGCCGCTTCATATCATAACCAAAGCCAGATGTGAATAATTTCCTTTACTCAGGACTGCAATTCAGTTATCAAAACTGACAGACCGTGTCAGGACCATTCGCATGAGCACCACCGCAGGCCTCCCCGAAGCCACCATCCACACCATGCTCCGAGAGACCTTGGGCGCAATCCCGCTCGATCCCAACATGAACGACGAAGACAAGGCCATGCTGAAGGAGCACGTCGCCCTCACCCTCGCCACGCTGGCCCCACGTGATCCGTCCGAGGTGATGCTGGCTCAGCGCATCGTGGTCGCCCATCATTCCGCCATGGAGTGCCTCCGCCGCGCCGCGCAACCGGATGTGTCGAACGCGGAGATGCTCAAACTCCACGCGAAGCATGTAGCGGAGTCCAACCTCTCAGCCCGTCTTCAGCGCGAGCTCCGCCAGCTTCAAGGCACCCGCCCCGTGGCACGCCCAGCGCCCAAAGCCGAGCCCGCTCAACCTGCCGCCCAGCAACCGCAAGCGGAGCCACCGCCAGCTCCTGTCGCCAGAACCCAGCAGCCAGAACCCACGCCAGTCGCCCGTCCGCCGCGGCGTCACGACAAGTCTCAGCCGCGCAGCACCGACAAAGCGACCAAGCCACCGCTGCCGCTCGCCGCGTAGCGTCAGCCCTCCTTCAGCGCCGCCTCGACCACGTTACCCTCGGCATCGATGGTGACTGCTGCCACAGGCCGAGGCGCGACGTTGGCATGGTAGCGCGCATGCCGCCTCTCGCCCGTCCGAACGAGTGCGCCTTTGGCCACCATGTCGGCCAGGTCGCGGGTCGCGGTCGCCGCGGAGGCCTTCGCGATGGTGACATAATTGCCTGCGCTCAAGCCTCCTTTGAAACCTTCCGGTCCCTCGCGCAGCACGCGCAGAAGCGCCTTCTCCTGTCGCTCGTTGAGTTGACCCCGCATACGGTCGAGCAACCGCGTCTTGTCGATCAGGAATTCCACCAGCGCCAGCGTCCGGCGCTGCGCCTCAATCGCCACGGCGGCAAACCAGCAGAGCCAGTCCGTCAGCTCGTTCGTGCGATTACTGCGCTCCAGCAACTCATAGTAGGATTTCCGTTTGGCGAGGATGGTCGCGGCCAAGGCTATCAGCGTTGGGTGTCCCAGGCTCTGGGCAAGCACCTTTTCGGCAATCGCCCGCCCGATCCGCCCATTGCCATCCTCGAACGGATGGACGGACACGAAATAGAGGTGCGCGATGCCAGCGCGGGTCAGTGCGGGCAGTGGTTCGGCGCCCCCCGGCGCGGTGCGGTTGAACCAGTCCATGAAGCGGGCCATTTCACGCGCCATATCGGCCGATGGAGGCGCTTCGAAATGTACCTCGGGCGCATGGACTGGCCCGGAGACAATCTGCATCGGCTCCCCGTGGGTGCGGTAGCGGCCAATGTCCTTAAGGTCTCGCCGGCTTCCGATCAGCGTCCGGTGCCAGCGAAACAGCATCTCGTCTGACAGTGGGTCGGCAAACGAGCGGTGCAGGTCAACCATCATCTCGGCAATTCCCTGCTCCGCGGCCCTGACGCGGCGGTGGTCGGTGGCAAGCCCAAGCTGTCGCCGGATCGAGGACTGGACGCTGGCGCGGTCGAGGATCTCACCCTCGATTTCCGACGTGGTCACTGCCTCAATGCTCAGTGCATCAACGGTCAGTTCCTCGGTATCCACCACCCCCAGGTGCTTGACAGCGCCGGCAAACACCCCTCCCCCGACCAGGAACCGTTCCTCGGCTCTCGTCAGGCGGCCGCGCTGCCATGAAAAATCCGGCCAATCGGCCCGCTGCCAGTTCCAACTCATGAGTGATAGGCAACCATTCTATCGCTCATCGTATTCGGAAATATGAGTTATAGCGAGATTTCTATCGATCATCATGGTGCGGGCAGTCGGAATCGAACCGACACTCCCGTGAGGGAACAGGTTTTTGAGACCTGCGCGTCTACCAATTCCGCCATGCCCGCGCGCACCCTAGCTATAGCGTCGCACCCGGCGTTCGCCAACACAGCCGACGGCAACGGCCTTCTTCCATTCGTCATTCCCGCGCACGCGGGAACCCAGGCGGACATGGCTCCAACGACGTCCACTCCATCCCAACCTGATGATAGTGGAACTGCAACGCCCTCCGCCGCAGGTTGGAGCGGTTCGCCGCCGTGTAGTGGTGGATCAAGCCGGCCGGATCCGCCGCCACACGGCGTTTCGCTTATTTGCGCATGAATGAATTGCTCGCAGGCAAAATTATCGCGAACCACCCAAAGGACCATCTCCACCCGGCCGAGGCCCTGCAAGCCGATGCACAAAGCGCCGGGAAGGGCTCCAGGACACAGGAGAAGGACCATGAGGTTATTGCTGCGCATCGCGCTTTTTGCAGCGAGCATCGGCAATATTGGGACCGCCCATGCCTCCGCCGGCAACGGCGCTATCACCACGACCCAGTCCACCGAGATCCCAGGCGTGATTGCTCAGGCTCATACGTGGGATAACCACACCTATCCTGCAAACCAGAATGGCTCGGCTTACGCGAGCCAGCAGCGGTCGAGCGCGGTCCGGTTCGGTTGAGTAGATACGGGCTGACTTGGCATGACCGATAGCAGGTCACCGCAAGGCTGCATCAGATAGCGGACGGGCTGTGGCGCGCTCCGGCGGCGGCATGAGGCATGTCGATTGACAGCTCCAGCGCGATCGCGCAGCGATGCTGAGCATGGCCCGGAAGCCGCCCATCATCGTCACCGCACGCAAGCCGCGCCCGCGGAAGGTGCCCAAGGCCAAGGCTGAAGCGAAGCCCGCGCCCACGCGCATCGTCAGCGCGCGCAAGCCGAATGATCGGAAGCCGCCCCCGGACCTATCACCGGAGGAAGTCAAGCGCCGCGGGGATGCCGCCGTCGAGCTGTTCCGCGAGCTCGTGCGGCGAGCGAAGGCGAAAGCCTGATAATCGCCGCAGCAGGGCTTTGCGCCTCGACAGCAGGCTGGATAGTAGGGCCCTTCTCGAAGCAGCCATTTCGTCCGCTGAGGCATGAATGAATTGCTGAAAGCCAGGATTATAGCGCACGACGCAAGGAACTATCTGTCCGCCATCGCAGAGGGCGATGAAGCAAGGGCCTGAGAAGGGCCTGGAACAGAGGACAAAAAACCATGAAGACCATGTTTCTTGCCGCCACGGCGGCGTTAGTTTTCAGTGTCGGTTCCGCTTACGCCGGCGATGGTGGAGGCCCTGCCGCAAACACGTATTTCACTGAGCTCCCCGGTGTGATCGCCCAGGCCCCTACGCAGGACAACCACGCCTATGCCGCGAACCAGAATGGCTCGGCTTACGCCAGCCAGCAGCGGTCGTCCGTGCAGTACCCGTGGCTCTCCCGCGGCTAATCGGTCCACTCACCTGGGAAGCTTGGAAGGGGCCGGCACACGTCGGCCTTTTCTGTATTGTCTCTCGTTCTCATGACCATTTCGCCCGGCAAACTTTCAGTCCGCGCTGTCGCCATGAGAGGGCATGAATATGGACAGCTACCAAATCTTGCGCACCACAGGCAGGTACATTGTGCTGATCACCCACGCAGACGGGACGAGAAGGTGGTCGCCATGGTTTGCGAACAAGATCCAAGCTGAGGCGTGGATTGTTCAGCAGACCATCCGTCTGCCGGGTGCCATCGATAACTGAGCAAGATCGCCGAGGGGTCAGGTTGCCAGTCCACGATATGCTACTTACGGTACGCCGCTTGTGTCCGGGCAACTAATTGGGGGCGACATGGCAGACCTGAAAGTGACTTCGCTCGGTTGGGATGCCGTGCACAACAAGCCCAACCAGATGGAAGTCAAAGAGTGGGGCGGGACCGAGCAGGTCAACTGCTACGCCTTCGCTGTGAACTGCAAAAACCCAGGCCGTGGCAAGCCTGACCCTGGAGACAGGACGGCCACAACCTGCAAACAAAACCATCGTTTTGACGCCGGTCTGATCAAGCAAGCCGCTGTCTCAGATGGGTTGATCCTGCACAACGGAGGCTTCAACGACCCTCCCTCGCCCCGCGACGGTTACTTCGTCGTCGCCTGCTTTTTGTCGGAGGATTACGGAGACCATCATTGGTACCGGAAGGATACCGTGACCGGGCGCTAGGTGCATAAGCCCGGCCCCCAGCCGATCAGGAACTTTGATAAGACTTTTCAGGTCTTGCCGAGTGAACTGATCCTTGCTGACCACAACTACGGGATGCCGCGGACAAACTATAAGCACTTCGTCGCCTTCTTCGAGGTTCCAGACGATGGTGTGCCCGTCGGCTGATGCGGGTGATCGCCTTCGCTGCGCCTCAGCGGCACCGATGTACGCTGATGGCCGGGTCAAGCTCCAAACGCGCTAACATAAGGGCGACGGCGTCGATATCATCATCATGGCCGGGCGTGGCCCGGCCACCCGTAGCGGCACAAACGTTCGATCGCAGGCATCTCTGGCTGGATCAAATGGGCGGCTGGCCGTACTTGCCAGAAAGTTACCGATACGGGTGGCCAGGACACGCCCGGCGATGATGGCCGGGTCAAGCCCCAAACGCGCTAACATAAGGGCGACGGCGTCGATATCATCGTCATGGCCGGGCCTGGGTTCAACCGGCATCATTGGTAACACGTTAGACCGGGCACGTAGGTAACAGTTTCCCCGGTTTGTTTACATGCTTTGCCCCTCCAGACACAGCGATCCATAGACGGCATTTGCGGCTCTCTTCTCGCTGTCCCGCCGGGGTCAAGTCCCGCAGCCGCGCAGCGGGGCGCCGCAGGCGCCGGACTTGAGGCCGGCGGGACAGCGAGAGACAACGGCGCGAGCTGTCCTGGCGAGGCCACCCGGCCGCCTTCGTCAGGCAGCTCGCCGGACCGCTGTCCGGTCCAGTCCGCAGCAGCGCAGGCGATTGCTCTCATCGAGCAAGACAGCCAGATCGAAACCACGGAAACGCACCGCCCAATCGCCATCGTCGCGCCGCGCCAGGGCAACCGTCTCGCCGCGCAGGGCGCCCGACAAATACACCGTACCATCGCGCCATCTGATGTGGCCGTCGCCGATCACGCGCCGGGTGTGATGGTCCGCAGGATAATCCCATTCGGCGATCGTCCCCGGGTAAGCCCGCACCGAGGGCATGTAGAGCGTCGCAGGGCAGCGCTGGCCCAGCGCCTCGTGCGGGCGATAGCTGTTGTAATCCGCCCGCCAGCTATCCATCCGCGCCTGTTGCGCAGGCACCGTTACCGCCGGCGGGGTCGCCGTATCCTCCTGCAAGACGCGGTGCATGCGCTCATGCCGCCCGTTCTGGTCCGGCCGGCCAGGCTGGATATGATCGGGCCACACGTTCAGCTTCAGCAGCCGCACCGACATGGCGGCGCCCAGCAATGCCGGCGCACCATCGGTGAAATCCCCAAACTTGCGGATCAGGTCGGCCCGAGGCGCGGCCGATGCATCGGCCCCGGGTTCCAAGGCGATGAACGCACCGCGTCCGCCACGCCGCCCCGCTTCCAGTGCCGGGTCCGTCGCCAGGTCTGTCAGCGCCGCCAGGCACTCTTCGACGTGGCCAGGGTCCAGGACGCCGGGCACCACAAGATAGCCCTCCCGACGGTAATGGGCGATCGCGTGCAGGTCCATCGGTCCGTCGTTTCCCTGGATTGCTTGTGACACTGGCTCGGGCAGTAGGATCCGAACCTACCACCAATCATCAACTCGAAAATAACTGCGACGCAAAGTCGACAGTAGCCTTCAACCAGCTTCCATCAGAATTTCCCCAACTCCTGAAGCTTGCCTGGATTGGGATCAGAATCTTTGTTTTGAAAAATGCACGGTGACCGCAACGTGCCACAAAATGATCCTTTGGGCCGACCTGTTTATGGCAATCGAATATATCGATTACCGTCCAACTCGTGTCGCCGGTAAGCAATCTGCCGATCGCCGATCCGCCAGTGTATGCAGAAACGCTCTGCAAACCCGGCGGCGCCTGACGTCTATTCTTGCTATACCATTTCGTTATAGATACGGCAATCTCGACATTATGTGACTCGCCCACAAACATCGACTGCAAAAGGTCCTGGTTGGTAGTAAGGCGTCGGAATGCTTCTTGGGGGTGGCATTTTATTCGAAGCAAATTATCGGTTCCGATAAGGAATTCCCTATTCGCAAGCGATCTTTTCCACAGGTCCTCGCCCCTGCTGACTGTGATCCGGCTCGCCTCACACTCAACCACGATATTGCTCATGGCACCGTCCGCCCGTGCGGTTATCAGTCTTGCGGCGGAATGCTGGGAATGCAGGACAATTGCTGTCAAGCTACAAGTCGGGGTGACCATGAGCATGACGTGATCTCCAGGTGAGAAGTTCGCGAAATCGTTGTACCTTACGTGCTCCAGCCGGATCGCTTGCCGCGGGTCGCTCGATCGCGCTGCCGGCAAACACCGAATTGCAGCTTTCAAGACCTGCTGGACCTATCGCCCCTGTCCGGTTACACGATGATGCCGATGCAACGAAAGCTCATGCTCTCAGCGGCCATTGCGCTGGCGATGGCCGCAGGACCTGTGGCCACGGCGGCTGTGCCGGCCGGCGGGGATACAGCAGAGTCGAGTACACAGTTCGCGCCAGCCTACCCGTTGAGGGTCAGCCCCAACCATCGCTATCTCGTGGACGGCAACGGTGTCCCGTTCCTGATCGTTGGTGATGCCCCGCAGACCCTGACCGTAAACGCGTCGACGTCTGACACAGCCAGTTACCTGGCAAATCGCAGACGCTATGGCATCAATTCACTCTGGATCAATGCCCTTTGCAATTGGCCAGAGCGCTGCCGGGAGGATGGCGCGACCTTTGATGGGATCACCCCCTTCCTTACGAAGGGCGATCTATCGACGCCCAACCCGGCATATTTTGCCCGCGTCGACGAGATCATCCGCCTGGCGGCCACCAGCGGAATGGTGGTCTTCCTGGACCCGATCGAAACGAGTGGCTGGCTCGGCATTCTCCGCGCCAATGGCCTCAGCAAGGCATTCGCCTACGGTCAATTCCTCGGCAGTCGTTACAGAGACTTTCCAAATATCATCTGGATGAACGGCAACGATTTTCAGACCTGGCGTGACACAAATGATGACGCATTGGTCCAGGCAGTCGCGCGCGGAATCCGAAACGCCGATCCAACGCATCTACAGACCGTCGAACTGAACTACCTGACCAGTGGATCACTCGATGATCCTTCGTGGGCGCCCCTCATCGATCTCGACGCTGCATACACCTACTTTCCCACCTATGCCCAGGTTCTGACCGAGTATGATCGTCCGAGCTTCAAGCCGGTCTTTATGGTCGAGGCAGCCTACGAGTTCGAGCATATTCCCGGAACCGACGGTGGCGCGACCAAGAACCTGCGAAAGCAGGAGTATTGGAGCATGTTGAGCGGTGCGGCGGGACAACTTTATGGCAGCGCCGTCACCTGGCGTCTGGAGGCCGGATGGCAATCACGCCTCGACACGCCTGGCGCGAAGCAGCTTCGTTACATGAAGGACCTGTTCGCGCCGCTCAGGTGGTATGAACTGGTCCCTGATCAGAACCACACGATCCTGATCTCGGGGTACGGGTCGATGTCAGAGCGGGCCGGAGACTTTGCTGCCTATCTGGGAGCCGGCCCCAGACATGGATTTCGATGGTTCAACTTGGTCAAGAACTACACGGGCTGGGGATCAGTAACGTACAACGATTATGCGCCCGCTGCCGCGACACAGGACGGGTCACTGGTCATCGCCTACATACCGTCGATACGGCCGCTGGTCGTGGACATGTCCAAACTCCGCGGCCCGGTTCGGGCCCGTTGGTACGATCCTACGGATGGCAACTACCACGACGTGGCCGGCTCGCCCTTCGCCGCGACAGAGGCAAAGGAATTCGATCCGCCGGGAAAGAACGCCGAAGGCGACGGCGACTGGATCTTGCTTCTGGAGAGCGTGTCAGTTCACTGATGGGCCATTCGTGCCGTTGTCAGCCAGCCGCCATATGCACCGCATCTGGCGAAGCACTTCGCTCGCTATCCGATCCTTGCCGTAGCGAACAGGGCTTCAGGGTAGGCTGTAACCGTAGAAAAGCTGCACGGGGTTAGTCCCGTCCGGATCATACACGCCTTCCAGCCGAGCCTGGAAATCCGGCACCAATTCCTTCAGCACCTGCCGCGCCATGGTCGAATAATTGTAAACATAAGGGTCGCTCCAAATGCCCATGTGCTTGTTTGGGCCGTCCATCATGTCTCCGCCATGGGCCATGTTTGTCGGCTGGGTGGCGAATATCAGGCAGTAGACCAGGGGCAATGGCAGATCGTCCCAGCCGCCCCGTTGCCCGCAGCGGTTGTAGATCTCGTTGACGCGCAGGGTCGCGCCGGTGTGCCGGTGGCAGACCGTGCCGAACGACAGGTTCAGCAGATGCGCGACGAAATGGGCGCAGTGGTTGGTGTGATGCGCCTCGTTGGTGAAGCCGAAGGGGCAAATCGCGCTGATGTTCTGGCCGACATAGCCGTCCAGTTCGGCGACCGGAATAACACGCTCTGTCATGTTAAAGCATCCCAAGCCAGTGGCAGCGCGGACTGTCGCCGCTGTTACAGATGAGCGCTCAAGGGGAGCAGAAGGGGAAGCAATAATGCCGCGCAGGCCGGTGCCGCTATGAACAACTTCACACGCAAGGACAGAATGGAATTGCACCGCGCACCGCGGCAGGCCGGTTCGCGTCGCGAGAATGGCTGCGTCGAAAGCACCTCTAATGCATTGGAATCATTGGCTCGGGCGGTAGGATTCGAACCTACGACCAATCGGTTAACAGCCGATTGCTCTACCGCTGAGCTACGCCCGAACACGGCCAAGGGCGCGTATCTAGTCGCCCTGCCCCGTCCGGTCAACGAGCGCGGCCGCAGTCGGCAGAGGCGCCAAGTAGGATTTCACGCGGAGCTCGCGGAGAAACGAAGGCACTGTGGGCACCGAGAAGGCATCCGTCGCGATTCGCTGGAAGCGCATAGCGGTTTCTCGGTGGTTCTCAGTGGCTTTGATTCTCCGTGGCCTCGGTGTGGAACCTTGCTTTGCCGTGCGCACCCCAACCGCCCCCCGCATTCCCATTCGCGTGCGTCCGCGCAACACGCCACGGACCCCACCGTTCTCCTGCCAGCCTCAAGACAGGAGCCTCCCATGCCCGAGCACGTCTACAAGGTCGTCGAACTCGTCGGCACCTCAGAACAGAGCGTCACCCAGGCGATCGACCGCGCCGTCGCCAAGGCATCGGAGACCCTGCGCAACATCGGCTGGTTCGAGGTGATGAACGTCCGTGGCCATGTCGAGAACGGCAAGGTCGCCCACTACCAGGTGACCGTGAAGCTCGGCTTCACCGTCGAGGAATAACCGCCCGTCGCGCGCTCCCCCTGTCGATTTCGGCGCTTTTTGCACGAATGTATTGCGGTATTCCGCTGTTCCGCTTCGCACTTCCTAAATCCATGTGCTCACGAAACCGGAATTCCCGGATATTCGAGGAGCCCTCCCGTGCAAGCCACCCTGCATGGGCCTATCGACAGGAAGCGGGTGCGTGGCGGGTTAGCCGCATGGCAGCTCACACGCGTCACCGAACACATCGAGGCCCAGCTCTCATCGCCGATCAAGATGGGTGAACTGGCCGAGCTTACCGGTCTGTCCACCTCCCAGTTCGCTCGCGCCTTCCGCCGCTCGACAGGCATGCCGCCGCACCGGTGGCACCTGAACGCGAGGATCCGTCGCGCGCAGCAGTGGATGCTCGACACCGAACAATCGCTGGCGGAAATCGCGTTGGCGATCGGCTTTGCTGATCAAAGCCACTTCGCCAATACCTTCACCCGCCTGGTTGGGGTCAGCCCAGGCATCTGGCGGCGTGAGCAGCGGTTTGCACCCGCCGACATCGACCGCGTACAGTGAAATTCCGCTGTTTTTTTGCTATAAGGCTGCTGGCCGGTGTGGATCATTCGCCGCCAACCGCCCATCGCAAGGACGCGACATGAACAACCAACGCCTTCGCCGCATACTGGCCATTGTCGCGATTGCTCTGGCCTGCTCCGTATCGGTCGCGCGGGCCGAGGACGCCACCGCCAGCCGAACCGAACTGATCCGCAACCTTCTGCCCACCGTTGTCAACATCGCCGTTCGCAAGCAAGAGGCGCCGACACCGACTGCCACAGCGAGTGCCTCCGCCTCGGTCGGCAACACCGGCGAGGTCAAAGCCTATGTAGGCTCCGGTTTCATCATCGATCCGTCCGGGATGATCGTCACGAACTACCACGTCGTCGAAGGCGCGTTCGAAATCACGGTCACCCTGAACGACGGCACGATCCTTCCGGGTAAGGTGCTGCATGCGTCACGCCTGGCCGATCTCGCCGTGGTGCAGGTGGAAGCGGGACATACCCTCACGCCAGTCAAATGGGGCGACAGCAATAAGCTCCGCGTCGGCGACCAGGTGTTCGCCATTGGCAATCCGCTCGGCCTTGGCACGTCGGTCACGGGCGGCATTGTCAGCGGCCTGAACCGCGATGCACAGGAATCCCCCTACGACGACTTCATCCAGACCGACGCCGCCATCAACCACGGCAACTCCGGCGGTCCGCTGTTCGATATGGAGGGCGAAGTCATCGGCGTGGACAGCGCGATGGTCTCGCCCACCCAAAGCTTCTCCGGCCTCGGCCTCGCCATTCCGTCCGACGACGCGCATTTCGTCATCGATCGGCTGATCAAATACGGCTGGGTCCGCCCTGGCTGGATGGGCGTCAAGGTGCAGCAGGTCACGCGCGAGATCGCCGAGGCCATGGGTGCATCCCAGCCTGCCGGCTCGCTCGTCTCGTGGGTCCTGCCTGATAGTCCCGCCAGCAAGGCCGGCCTCGAGATAGGCGACGTCATCATCAAATACGGCGACGATACACTCAGCGACGACCGTGCCTTGCTGCGCGACATCGGCCAGACTGACGTTGGCAAGACAGTCCAGGTCGTGGTGCTGCGTGGTGGTGTCCAGCACAGCTTGCCTGTGACCATCGAATTCCTGGCCGCGCGCAAAATGGGAAGAACGCGACGCGCCAACCGCGGCGCTACTGCCAAAGGCAATGATACCACCCAATCTCGGCCTGACGCTCACCCCCATCGATGAAAGCAAAGGCGCCAAGCTCGGTTTGGAGGCAGGTGCGAGCGGCGTCCTCATAACCGCTGTGCAGCCGAATTCCGATGCGGCACGCCGGGGCGCAGTCGCCGGTGACATCATCCTGCGCGTTCAGGACAAGATCGTCGCCACCCCTGACGAGGTGCAGCACGCCATCGCGACTGCGCGCACCGAGCAGCGTCCTTTCGTCATCATGCTGGTGCTGCCCAAGGTCCGCACTTTGCCCGGACCGCGCTGGGTCACGCTCCGCCTGAACGAGGACGCGGGCTAGTTAAATCCCCTCTCCGCCCCGCGGGGCGGAGAGGGTAGGGTGAGGTGGGGAGACATCAGCAACCGACCGCTCAATGAACGCGTTACCGCCCGGCCCATGGCCGGAGAACACACAATGGCTGACGACATAGCCTATCCCCTGCCCAGTCCGTCGCGGCTACGCACTGACAAACGCTCCGTCTCCCGTGCTTTCTCCCGTTTCGCAACGAAGGTTGCCCGCCGCTCCGGTCACGTTGTGCCATTCCTGGTCGCTACTCTACTGGTGCTTCTCTGGATGCTGAGTGGCCCGATCGCCCACTGGTCCGATACCTGGCAACTGGTGATGAACTCGATCTCCAGCGCCGTCACCTTTCTGATGGTGTTCGTCATTCAAGGCAGCCAGAACCGCGACACCGATGGCCTCAATGCCAAGCTGAACGAGATCATTCGCGCCCTGCCGCAGGCGCGCGACGAATTCCTCAACATCGAGGATCTCAGTGAAAGCCAGCTTCAACGGTTGAACGCCGAATTCGCCCGCTTGGCATGCGCGCGGTCGGACGCCGCTATGTCTCGGCTTTCGTCGCGGTAGCTGCAACAGTTCGTTGTAGCCGAGCCAGGTTCTGCCCGCTTCATCCTGCCAGACCAGCGCCTTGAGCGGCAGATCGATGCCCATGGTCTGAACAGCCTGCATGAGCGGCGTACCCACCCGTGGATTTCCGAAGATGATGACCTCGGTGGGCCGCAGTGCCATGCCAACCTTGGCCGCCGCGTCGGCATGATCGATACGAGCGAGAACTGTCATGCCGCGCGCCGTCACGTCGGCTGCCAGCCGATCCATCGTTCCCTTCGGTGCGTGGCTACTTGAACTAACCGTCAGCCCTTCCGGTGTCATGACGGCGCCCCCTTCACGCGGTCCTGCTACTTGTCGGACGCCGAATTCCGCCGCCCGCTCTTGAACAGAGCGGGCGCGCTGTTCCTTGGTGCAGCCTGTTGCAACCATTTGTCCACGGCGTCGCCCATTGTCTTTGCTGATCCATCCTTGAGCCATGAAGCCGGACACACTGTATACGAAACCCGGGTACGATCCGATCTGTATACCCGGAATCATTGAAGGACGATACGTCGAAGACTGTCATTGCGTCAGGGTCACTCACGCTCTTCCGATCGCGGGTACTAAAGCACGTTCAGGCTAACCGGAATCGATGGGTTTCGCTGCGCTCAACCGCATCCTACGGTGTTACGCCACTACTCGCTGACCGCGACCCATTCGCTTTAACCGTCAAGGCCGGCCGCCGAGCCGGCCATCAGTCTCAGCGGCACAACGGTGCCGATATACGCAGATGGCCGGGTCAAGCCCGGCCATGACGACAGGGCGAGGTTTGTGTCCGCGGCCCTGGGTTCCCGCGTTCGCGGGAATGACAATCGCGCTCGCGGATCATCCATGTGCGTCAGTGCACTAGCGCGTCATCCGCCCAATCGTCTCCACCAACTCCTCGACCTTGTGCCGCTGCTCCACCGGATCGCCTGACGCGAACGCACCGGCGACGCAATGCGACACATGATCGTGCAATACCTGCTCCTCCACCTTGTGCAGAGCGGCCCGCACCGCGTCGATCTGCGTCAACACATCGACGCAGTAGCGATCATCCTCGATCATGCGCAGCAAACCGCGCACTTGACCCTCGATGCGCTTCAGTCGCGCGGTGACCTTGCGTTTTGTTCCGTCGTGCATCTTGCTACCATACCCCCGCACCGTATATTTGACAAGCCATGGACCAGACACTCCTCGAGGCCGCCGATCCCGTCTGCGGCATGCAGGTCAACCCGGCGACGTCGCGCCACCAGCACGACCACGCCGGCACCACCTACCACTTCTGCTCCAACGGCTGCCGCGAGAAATTCGCTGCGGATCCGGCAGAATACCTCTCGCCCGAGCCCGCCGAACCAGCCCAATCGGACGCCGTGTACACCTGCCCGATGCATCCCGAGGTCCGCCACATCGGCCCAGGAAGCTGCCCGATCTGTGGCATGGCACTGGAGCCGCTGGCCCCCAGCGCGGAACCCGAGCCCAACCCCGAACTGGCCGACATGTCCTGGCGCTTCTGGCTCTCGCTGGTCCCCACGGTCCCGCTGGTCGCACTCGATATGAGCGGGTTCGGTCCCGCATGGCTGCAACTTGTCCTCGCCATCCCGGTCGTGCTGTGGGCGGGAGCGCCGCTGTTCCAGCGTGGGTGGGAGTCCCTCGTCCACCGCAGCCTCAACATGTTCACGCTGATCGCGCTCGGTGCGGGCACGGCATTCCTCTACAGCGTGGTCGCCACATTCCTTCCCGGCCACCCATCGGTCTATTTCGAGTCCGCCTGCGTCATCATCGTCCTGGTGCTGCTCGGCCAGGTCCTCGAACTGCGTGCTCGCGAGCAGACCGGCAGCGCCATCCGCGCACTGCTGAACCTGGCGCCCAAGACCGCGCTCCGCATTCGCGCTGACGGCACCGATGAGCAGATCCCGATCGACCACATCCACCGCGGCGATCGCCTCCGCATCCGCCCCGGCGATGCCGTGCCGACGGACGGCATCGTTTTGGCGGGCACCAGCACAATCGACGAAGCAATGGTGACCGGCGAGGCAATGCCCATCGCCAAGCACCCTGGTGACCGGCTCATCGGCGGCACGGTCAACACCACCGGCGCACTGGTCATGCGCGCCGAGCACGTGGGCGCCGATACCATGCTCGCCCGCATCGTCGCGCTGGTCGCCGAGGCACAGCGTTCCCGCGCACCCATCCAGCGCCTCGCCGACGTGGTCGCCGGCTGGTTCGTGCCCACAGTCATTGCAGCCGCGTTGCTCGCCTTCGCTGTATGGGCGATCTGGGGCCCTCCCCCTTCGTTCGCCTATGCCCTGCTGGCGGCCGTCTCCGTGCTGATTATCGCCTGCCCCTGCGCGCTGGGTCTTGCCACTCCGATGTCCATCATGGTGGGCGTCGGCAGAGGCGCACATGCCGGCGTGCTGATCCGCTCCGCCGAGGCACTGGAGCGCCTCGAGCGTGTGAATACGATTGTATTCGACAAGACGGGGACGCTGACCGAGGGGCGCCCACGCATCACCTCGGCCATCCCGGACGATGCGCTGCGCCTCGCCGCCTCCCTGGAGCGCGCCAGCGAACACCCGATCGCCGCCGCCATCGTCGCTGCTGCCCGCGAACGCGGCCTCATTCTCTCCGAGCCTGGCGACTTCCGCGTCATCCCCGGGCACGGCGTCACGGGCACGGTCGAAGGCCACAAGGTCGCCATCGGCAACGACCGGCTTATTCCCGGTGCACCTGGCCCGTTGTCGATCGCGATCGACGACGCCCCGACCCTGCCCATCACGCTCGCCGATCCGATCAAACCGACCACGGCGGAGGCACTGCGCCGCCTTCGCGCGCTCGGCCTGCACCTCGTCATGCTCACCGGCAACTCCCGAGCTACCGCCGAGGCCGTCGCCCAAGAGCTCGGCATCACCGAGGTGATCCCGCAAGTTCTTCCCACCGACAAGCACTCTGTCGTCGAGCGGCTGAAAGCGTCAGGCCGCGTTGTCGCCATGGCCGGCGACGGCATCAACGACGCCCCTGCCCTCGCCGCCGCCGACATCGGCATCGCCATGGGCACGGGAACCGACATCGCCATGTCCAGCGCCGGTATCACACTTGTGAAAGGCGACCTTGCCGGCATCGTCCGCGCCATCGCTCTCAGCCGCGCCACGATGCGCAACATCCGCCAGAACCTGGTCCTCGCCTTCGTCTACAACGCCGTCTGCGTCCCCATCGCCGCCGGTATCCTGTATCCGTGGTTCGGCATCCTGCTCAGCCCGATGCTTGCGGCGCTTGCCATGTCGCTCAGTTCGGTCTCGGTGATCGGTAACGCACTTCGGCTGCGCGGCACGCGGCTCTAGAACGCGTTCAGGCAATCCGGATCGATGGGTTGAGCCTCAAGCGAAACCCATCTGTATGGCAGTCACGTTGAAGGTGCTCTGGTCATCGAAACGCTGCTGCAACTCCCGCTCCGTTACATCGGGCTCGAACTCAGAAGGACCTTGCAGGATGTACTCAGATCCGACGCAGGGCGGCGGCGTTTCCATGACTCGTTCCGTCTCGCAATGGGAGCGCGCGATGCTTGCGCAGTGGTTTGCCGGTACCGACCGCCAGGGCGAGACCGCGATTGCCGCTGCCTATGTCAGTGAGCGCAGCCAAGATGACCCACGCCTGCGCAACATGATCGTGATTGCCGAACAGACCAAGCACGACGTGACTTTCCTGGTCCATCGGCCACTCGGCGAGAATGCCTGGACGCTCACTTGCGGGCGCAGCGGCAGCGAGCTTGGCCGCTTTCGTACGCTGCCGGAGGCGCTCAATACAATTCGCCCCCACAGAACCACTCTGGAACCGTCCCAGGCCGAGGAACGGTTTGTCGAAACCATCGGCGATCGGTAATTACGACATCAATGCGGACCCAAATTGAACGTGCAGCGGAAGCTCGCATGAATGCGGAGCTTTCCAGTATTCTTCGTTGTCTTCGTGAGGAATCACGAGCCCCGGCATTAATAACCACTGGGCTGGAGGCAGTGATGGATGCACTGGGCGCCGAGGGCGCCGTCGTCATCCATGGTACCAAGAATGCCGCCGACGAACCGGACATCCTGCACCGCTCCGGCATGATCGGCTTTCCGGCCACGACCGCTGCCATGCTGCTCAGCCGCGCCGAGGTGGCACGCCCGCCCTGTCGCAGGAGCCGAACGGCCGCCCGATCGCCGTTGCCGTCTGCCGCGACACCAAAGGTGAAAAGTTTGGTGTCGTCCTGTGGCGCCGTCGCGGCGCACGTGGCTGGAACGCCGAGGACGTGCCGCTCGTCGATGCCATTGCCGGCATCGTCTGGCTGCTGATCGAGAAGGATGTCAGCCAGCGCGAGATCGCCCGCAACAGCCGCATGGATCCGCTGACCGCGCTGCTGAACCAGCGTTCCTTTGTGGCCGAGGCGACCCGTCACATCGCTCGATTGGAGCGCGACGATATGCCGGGGACGCTGATGCTCGCCGAGGTGGACAACCTGGAACATGCGGCCTTCCTGCAGGGCGCCGACTCTGGCGATCAGTACTGCGGCGGGCGGCCGTGCTGTTGCAGAGCGCCGTGCGGCCGACCGACCTGCTGGGGCGCACGGGCGATGCGGAATTCGCCGTCTGGCTCAGCGGCGCCGATCACCTGACCGCCGCGGAGCGCGCCGAGGCATTATGCCTGGAAGCGCCGGGTAAGATTGGAGCACCGCTTCAGACGGCCGTTCCAGAGGTAAGCTTCTCCATCGGCATCGCCACGCGCTTTGGCAGCGAGAGCTTCGCGGATCTGGCCCGGCGCGCCAGCTCCGCCATGCGCGAGGTGAAGCTGGCCGGCGGCGGCTACTGGCGCGTCTCGCTGATCCGTCCGAGTTAGTCGAGGCCGCCCTCGGCCTCGACGAACCTCGCGATATCGGCAACGCCGGTCCCGGATCGGATATTCGCGAACACGAACGGCCGCTGGCCGCGCATCTTGCGGGCGTCGCGATCCATCACCTCGAGGCTGGCCCCGACGTAAGGTGCGAGGTCGATCTTGTTGATCACCAGCAGGTCGCTGCGTGTGATCCCCGGGCCGCCCTTGCGCGGAATCTTGTCTCCCGCGGAGACGTCGATCACGTAGATTGTCAGATCCGCCAGTTCCGGGCTGAACGTCGCCGCGAGGTTATCACCACCTGATTCAATCAGGATGATGTCGAGGTCGGGAAAGCGCTGGTTCAGCTCGGCGACACCGGCAAGGTTGATCGACGCATCCTCTCGGATCGCCGTATGCGGACAGCCGCCGGTCTCGATGCCAAGGATGCGTTCCGGCGGCAGTGAACCAGCACGCGTGAGGAACTCAGCGTCTTCCTTGGTGTAGATGTCGTTGGTGATCGCGGCCACCTCGTACTTGGCGCTGAACCGCTTGCACAGCGCGTCCATCAGCGCGGTCTTTCCGGTGCCGACGGGGCCGCCGATGCCCACGCGCAGCGGGCCATGGGGCGATTGGGTCATGTCTGGGTCATCATGAGCGAAAGAGCCTTGTATATTGGGTTTCGTGCCGCATCGCGGCGAGGTCCGAGCGGAATGCACAGCCTCCCAGGTCATCCAGCGTCGCGCCGCGCGTGCTTTCGGTGACGTGCAGGATGATGGGTTCGAGCGCAGCCAGGACCCGCAGTCCTGTGCTCTGCCCCAGCGGGACCAAACGCACCGCGGCCGAGATCAGGTTTGCAGCGAATGCCTGGACGTAGGCGGATGCTGCGGTGTCCTCATCGATGCGATGGTGGCCAGCCATGGCTCCGACCGCGACCGGATAGGCAACGCGCGACGGCAGCGACGGCGGGTGCCACGCGGCGGCGGCAGCGACGAACGCGGTGCCCTGATCCAGCGTCTCCATGCGCCGCTCGCGCGACGGCGCGATCGCGATCGCGAGTTCATTCAGGGCGTCGATGTCGGCACCAGAGCGATGCGCGTGGCGGAGCAGGATCGCATCATTGCGACCGGACCCATGCACAAGCACATCCGCAAGCCACTCGCGCAGCGTATCACCATCTGTGATGTCGCCGTCTTCCACCACCTGCTCGATCCCATGCGAGTAGGCATAAGCGCCGATCGGAAACGCCGGTGAGAGCCAGATCAGCAGACGCAGGGGGTCACTCCATCGGGTCTCGTGGTGATGATGCGGATGGCCACCGGCATAGGCGCCAGCCTCCGGGTCGAACGGCGCTTCCACTTGCTCGACGTGGCCGCCCAAGCCCTCGACCATCTCACGGATCACATGGTCGTGCGCGGATGCGTATGCGCTCGCCCAGCAACTGCACCGGCAGATGCCGGTTACCGAGATGCCAGGCGATCCGCACCAACTCGCCTTCATCATGCGCGTGGATCTCCAGCAGCTTCTCCGGCCGTGCACACACGCGCACTACACCTGTATCCACAGCCAGCCCATCGCCCTCGCGCAGCCGTGCCGCCTGCGGCAGGTCGAGCAGCACCTCCCTGCCCTGCTCAGTGCGCAATACGATCCGCCGGCGATGGCGCCGATCGAAATCCACCAGCACACGGTCGATCTCCGCTGCTGCGTCCCAGGTGCCGGCCGGCAGGATGGTCTCCGCGCGCATCAGAACAGGAAGTAACGCTGTGCCATCGGCAACACCGTGGCCGGTTCGCAGGTCAGCAGCACACCGTCCGCCCGCACCTCGTAGGTCTCAGCATCGACTTCGATGACCGGTGTCGCGTCGTTGTGGATCATCGACTTCTTGCTGATGCCGCCTCGAACGTTGGCAACTGGTACCAGCCGCCGCTGCAGCTTCAGTGTCTCGGCAATCCCAGCATCCAGCGCTGCCGCGGATACGAAAGTCAGGCAATGTTCCGCCAGCGCCCTCCCCAGGATGCCAAACATCGGCCGGTAGTGCACAGGCTGCGGCGTCGGGATTGAGGCATTCGGATCGCCCATTGGGGCAAATGCAATCGAGCCGCCCTTGATCACAAGATCCGGCTTCACGCCGAAGAACGCGGGCGACCATAGCACCAGATCGGCCAGCTTGCCTGCTTCGATCGAGCCGACCTCGTGCGCCATGCCCTGAGCGATCGCCGGGTTGATGGTGTATTTCGCGATGTAGCGCTTCACCCGCGCGTTGTCGTTGCGATCGCTGTCGCCGGGCAAAAGCCCGCGCTGTGTCTTCATCTTGTGCGCGGTCTGCCAGGTGCGGATGATCACCTCGCCGACGCGCCCCATCGCCTGACTGTCCGATGACATCATCGACAGCGCGCCGAGGTCATGCAGGATGTCCTCGGCCGCAATGGTTTCCTTGCGGATGCGGCTTTCAGCGAACGCCACATCCTCTGGGATCGAGCTATCGAGGTGGTGGCACACCATCAGCATATCGAGATGTTCGTCGAGCGTGTTCGCTGTGTAGGGCCGCGTCGGGTTGGTGGAACTCGGTAGCACGTTCGCCAGCGACGCCACCTTGATGATGTCGGGCGCATGGCCGCCGCCCGCGCCTTCGGTATGGAATGCGTGGATCGTGCGGCCCTTGAATGCCGCTATCGTATCTTCGACAAAGCCCGAATTCGTTCAAAGTATCCGTATGGATCATTACTTGGACGTCAAACCGGTCCGCGACCGAAAGGGCGCAATCGATGGCTGCCGGCGTGGTACCCCAGTCCTCATGCAACTTCAGGCAGGCGGCACCGGCACGGATCATCTCCTCCAGCGCAGCAGGTCGCGATGCGTTGCCCTTCGCCGCGAACGCAAGGTTCACCGGCAGTCCTTCGGCCGCCTGCAACATGCGCGCGAGATGCCACGGTCCCGGCGTGCACGTCGTCGCCGCGGTGCCGGTCGCCGGGCCGGTGCCCCCGCCAATCAGCGTGGTGACACCCGATGCGATCGCCTCTTCCACCTGCTGCGGACAAATGAAGTGGATATGCGCGTCTATACCGCCGGCAGTCAGGATCTTGCCTTCGCCGGCAATGATCTCGGTGCCGGGTCCGATGATGATATCGACATTCGGCTGAACATCGGGATTGCCCGCCTTGCCAACCTTGGCGATCCGCCCATTGGTGATCGCTACATCGGCTTTCACGATGCCCCAATGATCGATGATCAGCGCATTGGTGATCACCGTATCGACAGCGCCTTCCGCCTGCGAGGCCTGCGACTGGCCCATGCCATCGCGGATCACCTTGCCGCCGCCGAACTTCACTTCCTCGCCATAGGTGGTGAGGTCGCGTTCAACTTCGACGATCAGGTCAGTGTCCGCCAGCCGCACGCGATCGCCGGTGGTCGGTCCGAACATGTCGGCATAGGCAGCGCGGGGAATGCGGGCCATCAGTCGAGCGCTCCCATGATGTCGGCGCGGAAGCCCTGCACGATGCGCTTGCCGCGATACGGGCACCAGCGTGACTTCGCGCGTCTGCCCTGGCTCGAAGCGCACGGCGGTGCCGGCGGCGATATCGAGCCGCTGGCCGCGTGCGGCGGCACGGTCGAACGACAGCGCGGGGTTGGTTTCCGCGAAGTGGTAATGGCTGCCAACCTGGATCGGCCGATCGCCAGTGTTGGCGACGGTCAGCGTGGTGCGCGGCAGGCCGGCGTTCAGCTCAATTTCGCCGGCAGCAGGGAGGAGTTCACCGGGGATCATCGGATCGGCTCATGCACGGTCACCAGCTTGGTACCGTCAGGGAAGGTTGCTTCCACCTGTACGTCGTGGATCATCTCTGCCACGCCCTCCATGACCTGGGCACGAGTCAACACCGTGCCACCAGCCTCCATCAGATCGGCGACGCTACGTCCATCGCGTGCACCCTCCACGACAAAGTCGGTGATCAGTGCCACCGCTTCCGGGTGGTTCAGCTTCACGCCGCGTTCGAGCCGCCGCCGCGCCACTATTGCCGCCATGCTGATCAGCAGCTTGTCCTTTTCCCTCGGCGTCAGGTTCATACGGTTCCCCTCAGCACATCCACACGCGCGGCAAAGGCCGACCACCACGTAGTAGGCTCAACGTGGCAATCACAGATTGCCGCAGCGAGGCACTATGGGTCGCCAGGATGCGGGCGACCAGCATTCCGTCCCACGCACTGACGCCGACCCGCACCCTATCTTCACCTCGCCCGCTTGCGGGAGAGGTCGGCGAACGAAGTGAGGCGGGTGAGGGTGCTGCAACCGCACATGCACCCTCACCCGGCGCTGTCGCGCCGACCTCTCCCGCAAGCGGGCGAGGTGGAATTAGTGGTGAAGTTAGTACTGCGCGCACGCCATCGACCTTGCTCTCCGCATCCTGCGCGACATGCACCAGCGTCGCCATCGCCCGTGCCCCATCGGCAACAGCCGATCGATGCAACGTCGCAGCGACTTCGCCATCCATCCTGATTGCATCGTGCAGCAGCAACCGCCCGCCGCGCCGTATCTCGATGCGATCCTGTAGTGACGCCCGCTCCACCACCTCGCCCATCGCCGCGCGTCCGAACACGAGGCTCTCCACCCCCAGGAACCACGCATCCTTTGCCAGCTCGACTTGCAACCGCCGATCCACCGCGCAGCGATCGAACAGGATCGTCTCCTGCGGCAACCACTCCGCTGCGCCGCCCTCAGCCACCACAATTCTCGTGCCAACGCGCGACGCCGTGGCAGCCAGGCAAAGCACGATAGAACCGCTCCGCGGCCTGCGACGCTATCGTCGCACGCGCTCCGCCGCCAACACTGAACGCACTCTCCAGCGCATCGCCCCCGGCGATCCCGCCCGAGGTGTTCAGCGTCACCACATTCAGCCAATCATCGGAGCGAGGAAACCGCGCCTTCAGGCACCCAGCCTGCCGCAGTCCCTTGATTACCGTCCGCCCATCACGCACGCGCACATCCACGCGCAGCTCTCCAACGGCGCGTTGCAGCACCGGGGCATCAGACAGAGAGGCGGCGTCGTACATCCTCCTCGTTCAGCTCCTCCCGTCGCCCGGCAAGCACGATATCACCACGATCCATCACCGCGATCGTCTGCGCCAGTTCCTGGGCGAAATCAAAGTATTGTTCGACGAGCAGAATGGCCATGCGGCCATGCGACCGCAACAGCGCGATCACCCGGCCGATATCCTTGATGATGCTCGGCTGAATGCCCTCCGTCGGCTCATCCAGCACCAGCAGCCGAGGCTTCATCACCAACGCCCGCGCGATCGCCAACTGCTGTTGCTGGCCGCCCGACAGATCACCGCCGCGCCGACGCAACATCGTCTTCAGCACTGGGAAGAGATCGAACACCTCATCCGGCACGCGGCGCTCGCCGCGCGGCAAAACCGCAAATCCTGTCTCCAGGTTTTCGCGCACGGTCAGCAGCGGGAAGATGTCGCGCCCCTGCGGCACCCACGCTATGCCACGTCGTGCCCGATCATGGATCGGCAGCTTGCTGATCTCCTCGCCTTCCCAGCGGATCGCGCCAGCGCTGATCGGATGCGCACCGGTGACCGCGCGCAACAGGCTGGTCTTGCCGACCCCGTTGCGGCCCAACAGACAGGTTACCTCGCCGACCTCCGCGGTGATCGAGACCTGCCGCAGCGCAATGGCTGCGCCGTAATGCAGATCGACGTGATCGACCTCAAGCATCGAGCGCGCGCAATGACACGGTTGGTGTCATCGTCCCAGATACACTTCGACCACGCGCGGATCGTTGCTGACATGATCGATCGAGCCTTCCGACAGCACCGAACCTTCGTGCAGCACCGTCACCTTCACATCCAGCGCCCGCACGAACGCCATGTCGTGCTCCACCACCACCACGCTGCGCGTGCGATTGATCTCGCGCAGCAATTCGGCGGTCTGCTCGGTCTCCGCGTCTGTCATCCCTGCCACAGGCTCATCCACGAGCAACAACTGCGGCTCCTGCGCCAGCAGCATGCCGATCTCCAGCCACTGCTTCTGGCCATGCGATAGATCCGCCGCCGGCCGGTTCCGTTGTTCGGTCAGACGCGTCGTGACCAGAATCTCCTCGATCCGGTCGCGCTCCTCTGCCGTCTCCCGCGCCCATAGCGTGAAGCTCGGCTTGCGATCCTCGGCGAGCGACAACAGCAGATTGTCCCACACAGTGTGCGGCTCAAACACCGTCGGCTTCTGGAACTTCCGGCCAATCCCGAGCGACGCAATCGCCGGCTCATCCAGCCGCGTCAGGTCGATGTCCTTGCCGAACACCACCGTGCCTTGATCGGGCCGCGTCTTGCCGGTGATGACATCCATCATCGTGGTCTTGCCAGCACCGTTCGGGCCGATGACCGCACGCATCTCGCCGGCCTCCAGCACCAGCGACAATGCATTCAGCGCGCGGAAGCCGTCGAAACTGACGGTCACACCATCGAGGTACAGCAGCGTATCATGCAGTTTGGCGCTGACGTCACTCATCCCGTCGCCTCCCGCGCGGCTGCCTCGACTGGTGTCGGTTCAGGCATGTCCGTTGGCTTGCGCCGCATGAACAGTCCCATCACGCCGCGCGGCAGGAACAGAGTGACGAAGATGAACAGCGCGCCTAATGCGTACAGCCAGAATTCCGGGAACACGCTGGTGAAATACGTCTTGCCCAGATTGACCAACACTGCACCGAGGATCGCGCCACACAAGGTGCCTCGGCCACCGACAGCGACCCAGATCACAGCCTCGATCGAATTGGCGGGCGAGAACTCCGACGGATTGATGATGCCCACCTGCGGCACGTATAGCGCCCCGCCAATGCCGGCCATGATCGCCGACAACACCCACACCACCAGCTTGTACGATTCCGGCCGATAGCCCAGGAATCTCGTGCGCGCCTCGGCATCGCGCACCGCTATCAGCACCTTCCCGAAACGCGACGTGACAATGTATCGCGCTATCAGGAACTGCACGCACAGGAACGCCGCGGTGATCACCAGCAGTGCGCACCGTGTCTGCTCCGACTGCACATCGAAGCCGAGGATGGTCTTGAAGTCGGTCATCCCGTTATTGCCGCCGAACCCCATATCGTTGCGGAAGAACGCCAGCAACAACGCATAGGTCAGCGCTTGCGTGATGATCGACAGGTATACGCCTGTCACACGGGAGCGAAACGCCAGCCAGCCGAGCACCAGCGCCAGGGTACCCGGCACCAGCACAACCATGACAGCGGCGAACACGAACCAGTCGAAGCCGTGCCAGTACCACGGCAATTCGTGCCACCCAAGGAACACCATGAAGTCCGGCAACACCGCATTGCCATACACGCCGCGGACACCGATCGAGCGCATCAGATACATGCCCATCGCGTAGCCACCGAGCGCGAAGAACGCGGCGTGCCCCAGCGACAGGATGCCCGCGTAGCCCCAAACCAGGTCCACTGCCAACGCCAGCATTGCATAGCAAAGGTATTTGCCGACCAACGCGATGACGTATGTGCTGACGTGCAGTTCCGACGAAGCCGGGGTGGTGAGATTAAGCAGCGCCAGCAGCACGGCGCCACCGAGGAGCAGTACCAACGTCGCCCAGGTCGTGCGTGTAGAGATCACGCTTCCACCGCCCTGCCCTTCAGCGGGAACATTCCGCGCGGGCGGCGCTGAATGAACAGGATCAGCAGGACCAGCACGGCGATCTTGGCCAGCACCGCGCCGGCCACCGGTTCCAGGAACTTGTTCACCACGCCGAGTGTCAGCGCGCCAACCACCGTTCCCCACAGATTCCCGACGCCACCGAACACGACCACCATGAAGCTGTCGATGATATAGCCCTGGCCGAGATTGGGCGACACGTTGTCGATCTGGCTGAGAGCAACGCCTGCCATGCCAGCCACGCCGGAACCAAGCCCGAACGTCAGCGCGTCGATCCACGGAGTGCGAATGCCCATCGCGGCGGCCATGCGGCGGTTCTGTGTCACCGCGCGCATCCGCAGGCCGAGCGGCGTATAGCGCAGCGATGCCATCAGCGCCGCCAACACCAGTGCGGCGAAGATGATGATGTAGAGCCGGTTGAAGGTGATGGTCAGTCCACCCCATTGCGTCGCGCCACTCATCCAATCGGGCGTGCTGACGTCACGGTTATCTGCACCGAATATCGACCGCACCGCCTGTTGCAGCACAAGCGACAGGCCCCAGGTGGCGAGCAGCGTCTCCAGTGGCCGGCCATACAGCCAACGGATCAGCGTGCGCTCGATGATGATGCCGACGATGCCGGCAACGATGAACGCGAGCGGAACCGAGATCAGCAGTGACGCGCCAAACAGGCCGGGCGCTGCCGTGCGGATTGCCTGCTGCACCACGAAGGTGACGTAGGCACCCAGCATGACCATCTCGCCGTGCGCCATGTTGATCACGCCCATGACGCCGAAGGTGATCGCGAGGCCCGCCGCCGCGAGCAGCAGCACTGATCCGAGGCTAAGGCCGTAGTAGATACTCTGCAATATACTCCAAAGCTGCAGGATGTGGTCGATCGACACGACTGCGGCGGCTGCCGCCTTCGCCACGGCGGGCGGCTGGTTCGACAAGCCATCCAGCAGCGCGCGGCTGTCCAGATCGCCGCGGGCGCGTATCACCTCCACGGCCGTCAGACGATCGGCTTCCTTTGCGTCATCGGAAAACAGTGTGGCAGCGGCGCGCGCCTGCTCCATGCGTGCCTTCACGCCGGCGTCGGTCTCCTTCGCGATCGCCTTGTCGAGCGCGGGCAAGTCCGCGGGGTCGTGGGAATGGAACACCGCCTCGGCGGCAGTCATGCGCAGCGTCGGATCGGGTGCGAATAACTGTAGGCTGCCCATGGCGGCATCGACGGCACCGCGCACGGGATTGTTCATGCGCACCTGCTTGACACCGCTCGCCATGACATCCGGCGCGGGCTTGCCTGCCGCGGCGTCGACGAATGAACCATCATCCTGTTTGATGAACAGTGCGTGGTCGGCGCGCACATATAGCTTGCCACCCTGCAGCGCGGAGATGATCGCCAGCGCACGCGGATCGCCCGAGAAAGCGAGCTGTTCCACGCCGTGGCGGATCGAATCGTAATTGCCCGATCCAAGAGCGGCGAGCGCTTCGTCGGCTGATTGCGCCCAGGCCGCAATCGGCAACAATGTCAGGGCAGTGAAAAGCAGTATCTGGAAAAAGCGTTTCATCGGCACGCCTTCAGTGAACGGTTGGGGGTGACCCGGGGAGGACACCGGATCACCCCCATTCAGGCGTCGGCTGAGACCATCAGGCCTTCTTGCCGCCGCCGGAGCCGCACTTGCCGGTCTTCACGTTGAACGCGCCGCAGTGCAGCGGCTGGCGCCAATCGCCAATCAGGTCCTTCGTGTCGGCAACGTACGGTGACCATTCCTGTGCAACAACGAGGCCCGGCGTCTGGGACACGATGTTGAACTGGCCGTTGTCCTGGATCTCGCCGATCAGGACCGGCTTGGTGATGTGGTGGTTCGGCATCAGGGCCGAGTAGCCGCCGGACAGGTTCGGGACGGACACGCCGATCAGTGCGTCGATCACCGCGTTCGGCTCGGTGGTAGCGGCCTTCTCCACGCCCTTCACCCACATGTTGAAGCCGATGTAGTGCGCCTCCATCGGATCGTTCGTGGTGCGGTTCGGCTTGTTGGTGAACTTGTGCCAGGCGTCGATGAAGGTCTTGTTCTCCGGTGTATCGACACTCTCGAAGTAGTTCCATGCGGCGAGGTGGCCGACCAGTGGCTTGGTGTCGAGGCCGGCGAGTTCTTCCTCACCGACGCTGAACGCGACGACAGGAATGTCGGTCGCCTTGATGCCCTGGTTGCCGAGCTCCTTGTAGAACGGCACGTTGGCGTCGCCGTTGATGGTGGAGACGACCGCGGTCTTCTTGCCGGCGGAGCCGAACTTCTTGATCGACGCCACGATGTTCTGCCAATCGGAATGGCCGAACGGCGTGTAGTTGATCATGATGTCGTCCGGGTGAACCTTCATCACGTTCTTCAGGTAGGCTTCCAGGATCTGGTTCGTGGTGCGCGGATAGACGTAGTCGGTGCCGGCCAGCACCCAGCGCTGGACCTTCTCTTCGCTGGCGAGGTAGTCGACCGCAGGAATGGCCTGCTGGTTGGGCGCGGCGCCCGTGTAGAAGACGTTGCGGCTGCACTCCTGGCCTTCGTACTGCACCGGATAGAACAGGATGCCGTTCAGTTCCTCGAACACCGGCAGCACGGACTTGCGCGACACGGAAGTCCAGCAGCCGAATACCGCGGCGCACTTGTCCACAGATAGGAGCTGCCGGGCCTTCTCGGCGAACAGCGGCCAGTTCGATGCAGGATCCACGACCACCGCTTCCAGCTTCTTGCCGAGCAGACCACCCTTGGCGTTCTGCTGCTCTATCAGCATCAGCATTACGTCCTTCAGGGTGGTCTCGCTGATCGCCATCGTGCCCGACAGCGAATGCAGGACGCCCACCTTGATGGTGTCGGTGCCTTGCGCCGCAGCGGTGTTCACTGCGGCCTGGATGCCGCTGACGGCGGCGAGTGTGACTGCAGCGGCGCCGAGACCGCCAAGCTGGCGGCGGGTGAGCGATGATTCGTTTGAAGCCATGTGCCGGTTCCCTATCCGTTCTGTTTCGTGGCGGGGATTTCTGCCCCGCAGCACCGGCAATGGCTTTTGCAACCCCCATGCCACGATTTCGTGAGCCAGTGGGTGGGCTGTGCAATCTTCCCCCTCCCCTTGCGGGAGGGGGCTAGGGGGAGGGGCTGGTGACCAGAACGGCCCCCTCCCCCTAGCCCCCTCCCGCAAGGGGAGGGGGAAGATGCGGGCATTGGAGGCAGATATGATCAAAAACTAGGCGCACGCTTCCCCCTTGCCGAAGGCGGGCATCTGCGGTCGGATGACCGCAAGCAACATCATGGGAGTGAACCAATGATCCACGTCGTCGCCGTGATCACCGCGAAGCCCGGCATGCGCGGGCAGATCCTGGAAGCGTTCCACGCCAACATGCCCGCGGTCCACGCCGAGCAAGGCTGCATCGAGTACGGCCCCGCGACGGACGCAGATGGTGTCGGCAGCTTCCAGACCAAGTTCGGCCCCGACACGTTCCTGGCAATCGAGAAGTGGGAAAGCCTGGACGCACTGAAGGCGCATGGGGCCTCGCCGCACATGGCGGCCTACGGCGCGAAGACCCGCGACATGATCGCGAGTTGGGTTATCCACGTACTGTCACCTGCCTGATCGAGTTGCGGTGCGACTCGAGGCATCCACCAAGTTGTCCACATAGTCTTACGAAATATCCACAGATCATTCTTCTTGCAGCGTAATTTATGGCAGTTCCGGTTGACCGGGCTGGTGCGCAGTTGGTACGCCGAATAGGTGGCAACAGCCGATTCGCGTCCGTTCATCCGAGTCCGAGGCCGATCATTCATGGCCCTCGTACTTGCGCCCGAGCCTCCGATGGAGGAGTGGCTCGAAGCACTTGACGCGCAGGTTGATCGATCGCCGTCATTCTTCAGTGGGCGGCCGGTTGTGTTGGACCTCGGCGCACTGCCGAGCAGCACGCCGGATGTCGCCGGCTTGCTGAAGCGGCTGAATGCACGCGGCATTCGCATTATCGGCACCGAGGGCGCACATCCTTCATGGCAAGGGCTGGACGCGTGGGCGCCGCTGCACGCGAATGGCACGCGGCCGGCCCGCCCGCTCGATGTGCCAGACGAACCGCGCCCCGCAGCGGTATCATCTGCTGACAGCAACTCGCTGGTGGTCGATCAGCCGGTGCGCTCGGGACAATCGATCGCATTCGAGCGTGGTGATGTGACGATCATCGGCTCCGTCGCTTCGGGCGCCGAGGTGATCGCAGGCGGATCGATCCATATTTACGGCACGCTGCGTGGACGCGCGATCGCCGGGCTTACCGGCAACAGCCGTGCACGCATCTTCTGCCGCAAGCTGGAAGCGGAACTGCTGGCGATCGACGGCATCTATCAGACAGCCGATGACATGAGTCCCGCGTTGCGCGGCAAGCCGGTGCAGGCTTGGCTCGCCGGCGAGGCGATGGTGCTGGCAACAGCTCGACTGAGGGGGAAAAGCAGATGGCCACGGTTATTGTCGTGACATCCGGAAAGGGCGGCGTCGGAAAGACCACATCGACCGCCGCACTGGGCGCCGCGTTGGCGCAGTCCGGCCAGAACGTCGTCGTCGTGGACTTCGACGTTGGGCTGCGGAACCTGGACCTTGTGATGGGCGCGGAACGCCGCGTGGTGTTCGACCTGATCAACGTGGTGCAGGGCGACGCCAAGTTGCCGCAGGCGCTGATCCGCGACAAACGGATCGACACGCTGTCGCTGCTGCCCGCTTCGCAGACACGCGACAAGGATGCGCTGACCACTGAAGGTGTCGAGCGGGTGATCGCCGAGTTACGGGAGAAATTCGACTGGATTCTCTGCGACAGTCCAGCTGGCATCGAGCGTGGCGCCACACTGGCGATGCATCATGCCGACGCCGCGGTGGTGGTAACGAATCCGGAAGTGTCGTCGGTGCGCGATTCGGATCGCATCATCGGCATGCTCGATTCGAAGACGGCGAAAGCCGAACGCGGCGAGCGGATAGAGAAGCACCTGCTGCTGACACGTTACGATCCGGCGCGTGCGGCGCGGGGCGAGATGCTGAACACGGAAGACGTGCTGGAGATCCTGTCGATCCCACTACTGGGCATCATTCCGGAGAGCGAGGAAGTGCTGCGGTCGTCCAACCTCGGGACGCCGGTGACGCTGGGCAATCCGAACAGTGCGGCGGGCAAGGCTTATGCGGAAGCGGCGCGGCGGCTGCGTGGGCGAGACACTGGTCGTGAGCATCCCCGCCGAGCGGCGCGGCTTCATGGGTCGGTTGTTTGGCCGGAGGGCCGTCGCATGAACCTGATGGCGTTGTTCCGCAGGCGCAATTCGGCGCCGGTGGCGCGCGAGCGGCTGCAGGTGCTGCTGGCGCACGAGCGCGCCTTTGTCGGCAAGTCGGATCTGCTGGCCGTGCTGCAGGAGGAGATCATTGCGGTGATCGCCAAGCACGTCTCGATCGAACGCGACCGGGTGCAGATCAAACTCGATCGCGGCGATCCGATCTCGACGTTGGAAATCGATGTCGAGGTGCCTAATGCTGCCGCAGCCGCTGCATTGCGTAGCAAGCAAGCCGCCCGGCCGGCGATGGCGTCGTAGTATCGCTGCTCACGAAACAAGCAGCACTGCGACTGGAAAGTCGCGCAGCAGGTCACCCAGTCGGCAAGTCGCTGGCTCGCGTTTGCCAGTCATGACACTAATACCAACGCTCACTGACCCTGACACATCTGTCGCTCTGTCGTCATGGCCGGGCTTGACGGTTGGAGCGAATGGGTCGCGGTCAGCGAGTAGTGGTGTAAGATGTCGTCCGTTTAACGCGTGCGGCAAATGCAACTCTGTAGCTGCCCAAACATCGGGCGGAATCATGATGGAATTGCCGCCAGCAAGCAGCTTCGCAGGCAAACGCGGCACAACGACCACACAATGAACGTCGCCCAGCGATCGCATGAAGGCAACGACGTGGTCCGCCCTCGGACCAGTGACTTCCAATGCCTGATAAGCACCCCGTGCGAACAGGTCGGGAATTGACGCGCGTGCGCGAAGGACTTTGCGGATCAGTGCCTGCTTCACCCTGCCGTCGCGCCAGCCATCGGTCGGTTTCGTCAGCGCGGCAACGCGAGCGGTGAAATCCACTGGCCGGCGATTGTCAGGATCGACCAGACTCTGATCCCAGAATTCGGTGCCTTGGTAGAAGTCAGGCGCGCCAGGCACCGTCATCTTCAGTACCGTCTGCACGAGACCGTTGATCGCGCCCGCTGGACCGATACGATGAGCAGAATTCGCTGCCTCCGCAACGAAACCGCTGCCCGGCGACATGATGGTGTAGAGGAATGACCTGGCCGCGTCCTCATAGTCCAGGTTCGGTTCTATCCAGTCCGTCTCCAGCTTGGCTTCGCGCAGCGCCTTGAGCTGCCATCCGGCCAGACGTTCAGTGTACTCGCGAACTCCCTCCGCATCGGAGGCATCCAGTTGCGTCGGCCATGCGCCAACGATCATCTGGTAGAGCATCACCTCATCGCCAGGCGACGGCATAGGTTTGTCATCGTAACGGCGATGCGATGCGTTCAGCTCCAGCCAACGCCGAACGGCGACACCCCATTCCTCCGGTGCTTCGCTCAATGCAGCCAGGCGCGCACGCACGTCCTCGCCGCGCTTGTGGTCATGAGTTGCGGTCGCGAGCATGGCGTCGGGAAAGCGATCGCGGCGTTCATGGCTGGCTGCATGGAATTGCCGTGGTGTCAGGCTGAAGCGCTCGATATCCGCGCCGACCTCGTTGCGCGACAGCAGGACACCGTAGCGGTAGAACGCAGTGTCCTCCACCGCTTTGGCGGCCAATGGCGCGCTGAGTTGCTGAAAGCGAATGCAGGCGGCTTCATGCTCCGGCTGGGAAAGCCAACGAGCAACCAACGAAACAACCGGTCGATCCGCTGGGTGACACTCCTGCATCGCGCCCGCAACGGCCTGGGCAAAGAAGGCTGCTTCGTCGTCACGGCGCGCACAACCATAGCCGCGATACACCGGATAGTGCGCCAGCAAAGCCACCACCGCGCGGCGGATTGCAGCGAAGGTCGTATCGCGCGTCACTGGATGTGCGCGTGCAATCTGATGCAGCGAGGACACCGCCGCATCAAGCTGCGCGGTGAAGGAGCGATCGAGCACTTCGTGCCGCGCCACGATATTTTCGCTGGCAAAATCGCCCGGCCGATCACTGGTCGAGGTCCAGAGTTCCCGCAGCGCTGGTTCGCCGGACGCATCGTGCAACAACGCGTTGACCAGATCCATGAAGTCGTACCCGCTGGTGCCATCCACTTGCCAGTCCGTTGGCAGGTGCTCGCCGGCGCCAAGGATCTTCTCCACCACCAGCCACGCCCGGCCACGCGGCGTATCTACAGGACGCTGCGACTCAAGCTCACTCAGCCGGGCCCGCAGATGCCGGCAATATCCTGGTGGATCGGCAAGGCCATCGACATGATCGACACGCACGCCATCGATCAGTCCGTCGCGATACAGGCGCAGCAATGTCGCATGCGTCGCATCGAACACTGCGTCGTCCTCGATGCGCACACCAGCCAGGCCGTTGATATCGAAGAAGCGGCGCCAGTTGATCTCGTCACCCGCGCAGCGCCACCAGGCGAGGCGATAATGCTGACGCTCGAGCAGCCGATGCAGCCGCACCCTGCCCGCCTCTGTCGCCGGATCATATGCATCGGCGCGGCCGCGGCGATTTCCGCATGGTCCTCTGGCCGGATAGGAAATCGATTGTCGTAATAGCGGATGACTGGGCGCATCACCTTCGCGCACCAGCGTGATCGTGCCTGACCGCAATGCATCGCCGTATGGCTCGCCGAGGAATGGGGCGAGCACCTTGCCGTGCAAGGCTGGATCACGCGGGTGCCAGTCGATGTCGAAGAACTTCGCGTATCGACTGTCGCTGCCAAGACGCAGCACGTCGCCCCACCATGGGTTCTCCAGGCCGCCTGCCTCCATGTGGTTCGGCACGATATCGACGATCAGACCAAGCCCGGCGCGACGCAGCGTGGCAACAAGGTCGCGCAGCCCATCCTCGCCACCGAGTTCTGGATTTACCTGCGTCGGGTCCGTCACGTCGTAGCCGTGCATCGAGCCGGCAGCGCCGTCGAGGATCGGCGAAACATAGAGGTGGCTGATGCCGAGCTCCGCGGCATAAGGCACCAGACGCGCTGCATCGGCGAAGGTGAAGCTCGCGATGCAACTGCAACCGCATGGTCGCGCGAGGACTGTCATAGACGCGGCCGTTTTTGCTGCCAGCGTAGCGACGCGCTCGGTGGCCGCGCGGTTCGTCCAACAGAGACGTCGTGCCTCGCGGCGCCAGACGCCGGCGCCAATTCGGATGTTCGTCGATCGTGCCTGGAAGATTGGGCTGTTCCTCTACGCCGAGTACGTCCTCGACCGGCGGCAGAACGAGCGGCGACGGGTGTGCTTGCGACGTAATGCAAGCGCCGCATCGACCACCGGCTGCGTGTATCTCCGGCGGTGGCTCCGGACCTTCAGCAACATCGGCATCCACGAAAGCGCGCCATAGTGCTCGACGATCACCCGCGCGCTCCTCAATCAACGTCGGCCTCCTTGACGCCGGCGCCGAGCCGATCGCAGGCGGCTCGCGTGGTGATATCGCTGCCACGCCACCAGCCGGCAACCGTCGGCAGATCATGCGTTGACGGTCATTGCCACTGCGGTCGCATCCCAAGCCTGCGGACGCGGCAAAGCCGCGATCACTTCGCTCGAACCACAGGACGCGCATGCCGTGCAGGCCGGCATGTCTCCAGGGTTTCGCGAAAGCCTGCCGGGACCGTGCCCAGGTCCTCACCCACCACGATGGCGCCATGACGTTGCGATTCCAGCGCGAGTAAGTGCAGCAGGTCGGTCAGCGGGTAGCTGAGATAGGCGCCCTGATCCGGTTCCGCGCCATCGGGGATCAGCCACAGACGCGTCATTCCCATGGCGTGATCGATTCGCAGGCCGCCTGAATGTGCGCAGCGCCGCGCGGACAGTGGCCAGGAACGGAGCAAAGCCGCCGTTGACAAGAGCGCGTGGCGAAAAGCCGGTCAGTCCCCAGTTCTGCCCGCGCGGATTGAACAGGTCCGGTGGCGCCCCGATGGCGAGCCCACCCAGCACGTCGCCCTGACGGCTCCAGGCATGACTGCCGGTCGGGTCCATCCCAACCGCGAGGTCGGCGATCAGTCCGATGCGCATGCCGGCCTGCCGCGCCTTGCTCCTGCGCGGCCGCCAATGACCGATCAGCCAGCCATTGCAGGAAGCAATGGAAGCGCACTTCGTCTTCGTGCGAAGCGGCGAATACGGCGACCGCGGCACTTGCCGGATCGCGCAAATCGAGCGACCACTCGCGCCAATCGCCATGTGCCGCTTGCTGACTGCACTGCATGCAGCGCCTCGAAGACGGCGTGCTGCGCCAGCAGATCGCCGCCGTCGGCGCGAAACTGCGCAAAGTCGGCGTGCAGTGCGGAATCGTTGTCCTCGGTGAAGGCTTCGTACAGCTGGCGCAGCAGCGCGAGCTTGGCGGCGGGCTGCCTGCCGGCCAATCGATCAGCTGTGCACGTGTTCCAGTTGGGCGAACGTATCGGCCAGGCCCGCATCGGCAAGCACCTGGCGCGACACGCTCCTGGCCAAACACCAGCGCCGGCGATGCATGCAGCGGATTGAGGAACAGCCGGCGTCGATGGCGAGTAAGGACCAAAACGTGAAGGATCCGCGGTGAACAGCGCGTGCAGCGGACTGAGCGCCAGCGCATCGGCGCCACGTGCGCCCGCTGCTTCGGCCAGAGCGGCGACGCCGGCAGCATCGCCAATGCCGCCATCGTCCGCGATGGCGCAACGCATAGACCTGTGCGGCAATGCCCCACAGACGCGGCGTCCGGCACGACGTCCTCGATCGTGCGACAGCGGCTGGTGCGACGGCCAGCACGATCTCACGGTTGTCGATCACCAGCCGGTGGTAGCCGATCTCGTTGATGGCTGGCAGGCGCAGGCGGCCACGCACCGGCGTCAGCGTTATGTCCTCCTGGCCGCCTGACTCCAGAATGACATGAGCCGGCTGCAGGCTCATTGGCTCCGACTTCGAGCCGCGTTGGCCGCCCTGCCGTCGCCGTGATGAGCGGCGGGAGCGTGGTGAAGCTGGATTTTTGACGCAACCTGTCTGCGGCTGGCGACCATGTCGCCGCGCGTGGAACTGGGCAGACCTAGCGCATCGAGGATCCGCAGCAGTACATCCGACGCGACGATCTGAAGGCGCCCGGCATGGTCCTTCCACTCGACGGAGATGCCGGCGCGGCGCGCAAGATCACGCAGCGCCTCGTCATTCATCGGCGGTCCTATCCGCATCGAGCCAAACACAGGTACTGCGGCCTGGCAGCGTGCCTGCCGCGAAATCGCGTGTCGAGAACAGCAATTTTCCTTGCGGCGGAGCAATGCTGACGGTGTCGGGATCGAGATTGCAGGCAATGGTCAACCCGGCACCATCGCCCATCCGCCAGCTTGCCAGCACTGCCTTCTCACCAACGGAATGCGCGCCGAGCGACCGACTGCGATCGAGCCGTGGCACGATCTGCGCGTGGCGCAATGCCAATAACCGCTGATAGAGGGCTTCGCGCGCGCTACCGAATTCGATGTCGGCGTGCGGTATCGACGCCGTGAAGGTACGTGGCGCGTTCGGGTCAGGAATGCGCTCACGAACCGCCGGATCGCTGAATGCTGGGAACTGCGCGAATTCATTGCGTCGCCCGTTGCGCACCGCCTCCGCAAGGCCACCATGATGGTCGGTGAAGAACAGGAACGGTGTCCGGCTTGCGGTTTCCTCACCCATAAACAGCAGCGGGATCTGAGGACACAACATGACCAGCGCGATCGCGGCCTCCAGGGCGCGCGGATCGGCCAACGTGGTCAGACGGTCGCCAAACGCACGATTACCGATCTGATCGTGGTTTTGCAGGAACAGCACGAAGGATGGTCGGCGGCAGATGCGCGCTGGGCTTGCCGCGTGACCCACCTTGATACGCTGAGTGCTCGCCCTGGTAGATGAAGCCTTCGGCCAGACAGCGAGCGAGCTTGTCCGCCGGACTGTCGACGTAATCGCCGTAATAGCCGGCACGTCTCGCCAGTCAGCAGGACGTGCAGCACGTTGTGGCCGTCATCGTTCCACTGCGCGTCGAAGTCACGCTCGAGATGCGAGGCATCGTTGTGGTGCTCCAGCACAAGGTGGACATGCCGGCCAGGCTCGGTCGTGGCGCGCACAGTTGCGGCCATCTCATCTACCCAATCCTGCTGCTCGATCGCATGAACGGCGTCGAAGCGCAGACCGTCGAAGCGATATTCCATCAACCAGTACAGCACGTTTTCGCGTGAAGAAGCGGCGCACGTTCGGCTGACGGAAGTCGATCGCCGGTCCCCAAGGCGTATGATGATCCTCGCGAAAGAACTGCGGTGCATAGAGCGAAAGATAGTTTCCGTCCGGACCGAAGTGATTGTAGACGACATCGAGGAAGATCATCAGGCCCAGATCGTGCGCAGCGTCGATCAACGCCTTCAAATCCTGCGGCGTGCCGTAGCTCGCATCCGGCGCATATGGCAGCACGCCGTCATATCCCCAGTTCCGCTTGCCGGGGAAATCGTTGATCGGCATGAGTTCAACCGCGGTGATACCCAGTTGCTTGAGCCGCGGCAGTTCGCTCATCACGCCTTTGAAGCCGCCGAATGTGCCGACATGCAACTCGTACAGCACTGTCTCGCACCACGGACGGCCACGCCACGCAGCATTGCGCCATGGATAATCGCGCGGATCGATCACGATGCTGGGATCATGCACATCACATGACTGCGAACGTGACGCGGGGTCGGGAACCAGCGTGCCGTCCGACAGCCGATAACGGTAGCGTGTACCGGGGGGCGCGGACCCGGTTGCCTCGAACCATCCGTCCGGCGAGCGGGTCATCGGCAAGATCTCGCCATTCTCGATGGCGACGCTGACGGTCTCCTGTGCAGGCGCCCAGAAGCGGAAGCGCGTCTGACCGTCGTCCAGGACCGTGGCACCAAACAACAGGTCATAAGCGAACTGATTGCTCATCGTACGTTCATGCCTCGTTCGCTATGCAGCAACACCGTGCTATGAGCGGCGACCGAGATCGAGTCACCATCGATCTGCCGCTCATCAATGATTTCTGAGGCACTTTCGAGCAGCACACGACCCGGCCAGTGCGGTTCCGGCAGACGGAACAGCCTGTCCTCACCGGTCGGGTTGAGCAGCAATGTGAGGACCGACACGTGACCTTCCGTTCCGGCAGCGGCGCGACGCAAAACCAACGTTCTTTGTTCGCGATCGTTCCACGCGTCGGCTGGAATTATCGAGCCGCTTTCGTCGAACCAGGCGATATCCGCGATGTTTGGCGCGGGCTGCTCCATGCCATGCAGGAAAGCGGGCCATCGCAGAATGGGATGGTCGCGGCGCAGTGAAATGAGCCTCTCCACGAATGCGGTAAGAGCCTTGCCCTCAGACGATGCCGCCATGTGCCAATCGAGCCAGGATACGTCGTTGTCCTGGCAGTAGGCGTTGTTGTTGCCACGCTGCGTCCGGCCGAATTCATCGCCGGCCAGCAACATCGGTGTGCCGGCCGCGAGAAAGTTCGTGACCAGCATCGAGCGCTTCACGCGATTGCGCACCGCCTGGATCGCCGGATCATCGGTCGGCCCTTCGACGCCCCAGTTGCTGGTGAAATTGGCTGGATGGCCGTCGTGGTTGTGTTCGCCGTTTGCCTCGTTGTGGCGATCCACATAGCTGACGGCGTCTGTCAGCGTGAATCCGTCATGTGCGACCACGTAGTTGACGGAAGACCACGGCCGCCGGCCGCCATAGGAGAAGATGTCCGCGGAGCCAGCCAGCCGTGCGGCAAGCTCGGGGCGCTGGCCAGCATCGCCACGCCAATAGCGCCGGACCGTGTCACGAAAGCGATCGTTCCATTGCGCGAAACGCGGCGGATGATGGCCGAGCTGATAGCCACCGGGACCGACATCCCACGGCTCGGCTATCAGCTTCACGCCGGCGAGGAGCGGGTCCTGGCGCAGGGCGTCGAAGAAGCCGGCGCCCTGATCGAAGCCGCGCGCTTCGCGTCCCAGTGTCGCGCAAAGATCGAAGCGGAATCCGTCTATGTGATAGGAGCTCACCCAGTAGCGCAACGAGTTCATAACCATCTGCAACACGCGAGGGTGCGACAGGTTCAGCGTGTTACCGGTACCGGTGTCGTTCACGTTACGCCGTTGGTCTGACGCTTCCAGCCAGTAATAGCTGGCGTTGTCCAGGCCACGGAACGACAGCGTAGGACCGATTTCCTCAGCTTCCGCCGTATGATTGTAGACGACATCGAGGAACACCTCGATGCCGGCTTCATGCAGGCGGCGCACCGCAACGCGCAGCTCGTTGTGGGAACCATCTGACAGATAGGTGCGCTCCGGCGCGAAGAAGCCGAGCGTGTTGTAGCCCCAGAAGTTGCGCAATCCGCGCTGGAGCAACGGGCGATCCTGAATGAAAGCGTGGACGGGCATCAGCTCGATCGCGGTGATGCCGAGGCGTCGCAGATGATCGATCACGGCAGGATGGGCCAGTCCCGCGAAGGTGCCTCGTTCGCGCGCATGCACTGCCTCGTGCAGCATGGTCAGGCCACGCACATGCGCCTCATAGATCACCGTGTCTGACCACGGCACTTCCGGCGGGCGATCGTCGCCCCAGTTGAATGAGTTGTCGGTGACCACGCCTTTCACCATTGCAGGCGCACTGTCCCGCCGATCGAACGAAAGATCAGCGCGCGGCGAGTTCACCCGGTAGCCATACAGCGTGTCCGACCAGTGCAGGTTGCCGAACAGGCCTCGCGCGTAAGGGTCCAGCAGCAACTTGTGATGGTTGAAGCGATGACCACGCTCCGGCTCGTACGGACCATGCGCGCGATAGCCATAGACGACACCGGCCGAGGCATCCGGCAGGTAACCGTGCCATACCTCATCGGTATATTCGGGGAGTGGATAGCGCGCGATCTCGTGACGGCCTGATGGCTCGAAGAGACAGAGATCGATGCGCGTGGCATGGGCGGAGAAAACGGCGAAGTTGATGCCCAGCCCATCCCATGTCGCGCCGAGCGGATACGGTTGGCCCGGCTCCAACCGGTCAGGGCGATGTGGCATGCTTTCTCAACTTGTCATTCCCGCGTAAGCGGGAACCTAGTGACCCGGTTCTGACGTACGTCGGATTGCGAGAGCTCTATCATTGCGAACGTCGCGGATGCGAGGCGAAGCAATCTCGGGGAAGGAGCGTGACATGGACCGAGATTGCCGCGTCGCTGCGCTCCTCGCAATGACAGGCTCGCACCCCTGGGTCCCCACTTGCGCGGGGATGACAATGGATTGGCAGCGCGACCTCCTCAATCGTCGAAGCGGAGATACATCGTCGCGAGCGGTGGCAGTGTGAGTTCGAGCGATTGCGCCTCGCCGTGGCGCTGCACCGGCACGGTCTCGATGGCTCCGCCATTCCCCATATCGGAACCGCCATAGAATGCCGAATTGGTGTTGAGCAATTCCTTCCAACGGCCCGGCCGTGGCACACCGATGCCATAGCCGGGACGCGGCACCGGCGTCATGTTGCAGACGACGAGGATCGGCGTGGATTTGTTGTTGCCGTAGCGGAAGAAGGCGAACACCGAGTTCCGGCGATCGTCGCCGACCACCCAGCGGAAGCCTGTATAGACGGCGTCGCGCTGATGCAAAGACGGCTCGCTGGCATAGATGCGGTTCAGCTCGCGCACCAACCGCTGAACCCCGGCGCGCAGCGGGTCTTCACGCCCGGCCCAGTCGAGTTCACCGTCATGGCTCCATTCGTGCTCCTGGGCGATCTCGCCGCCCATGAACAGCAGCTTCTTGCCGGGATGCCCCCACATGAAACCGAAATAGGTGCGCAGGTTGGCGAAGCGCTGCCAGTTGTCGCCCGGCATTTTGCCGATCAGCGAACGCTTCCCATAGACCACTTCGTCATGCGACAGCGGCAGGACCGGTTCACCGTCGGCGCGATCGCCGGAATTGGGAATAGCCGGTGCGAGCCCGCAGTTGAGCGAAGATAATCAGATAAACTTGGGTGATTGTCTCCGCTGCGTCGAAACAAGCTACCGATCCGGCTAATGTGGGACCGCCTCGACCACGGCTGGCTCGACACTGGGCATTGGATGCGGATCAGGCGGGACCGCCGCAAGCGTGGATCGAAGCGGACACGATAGACCTGCAGATTCTCCATAACACGTTGGACATAGTTGCGCGTTTCGGCAAATGGGATGCGCTCGACACAGTTTAATGGGGTCGACCTTGGGATCGCGTGGATCTCCCATGCAGGGCTACCCACTGTTTGACCCGGCCTCGCCCGGCGTTGTAGGCGGCAAATGTCAGGATGTAGGAGCCGCCATATTCCTTGAGCAACGCGGCGATTTCGCCAGCGCCAATCTGGGTGTTGTAAACTGGGTCGGACACGAGCCGATGCCAATCGTAGGAGACACCGAGCCGCTTTGCGGTGTCGCGGCCAGCCTGGGGAGTGACCTGCATTAACCCCACAGCATCGGCCGACGATCTGTCGCCCTGGTCAAACGCGCTTTCCGTCCGCCGCTCGAGCGGATTATTGGTCCGGATCTTCTGCCAGTGAATGTCCGGGAAGGCGTAGTAGGTCAGCGTCTCGTGGACGCTCTGCTCGACGAGGTCGGCTGCCTTGCTCATCTTGCGGCCCGCAGGTCGTCGACGATGGCTCTGGCCTTCTTGTCGGCGGCCTCCCGGCTCTCCTGCGCATGGATGGCTTTGAGCATATGGCTCACGTCGCGGACCTTGGTTGCCGGCACGTGGCTGAAGACATTCCGGTAGAAATGCACCATGCAGCGCTGCCAGCGAGCCTCGGGCAGGTACTCCGCGGCGCTCTCGATCAATCCGCGGCAGGCATCGGAAATGATCAGCTGCACGCCCTTGAGGCCGCGATCGACCAGGTGCCGCAAAAATGCCGACCAGCCGGATTTGTCCTCCTTGGCGCCTTCGCAGATGCCCAGAATCTCCCGAAAACCCTCGGAATTGACGGCGCTGGCCACCAGCAGCGAGACATTGCGGACCTCGCCGGCCCAAGCTGCGCTTCATCACGATGCCGTCGAGATAGAGATACGGATGCTCGCCTTCGATGCGCCGGTTCCGCCAAGCCTCGATCTTGGCGTAGATCTTCTTGTTGAGGTTCGACACCGTGCTCGGGCTCACCCGCGTGCCCCAGAGCGCTTCGGTGATGTCCTCCACCCGCCGCACTGAAATGCCCGCCAGATACATCTCGATCAGCGCTTCCTCGACCGAGCTCTCCCGCCGGCGGTAGCGTTCGATGATCGCAGTCTCAAAGGTCTGGCGCCGCAGCTTCGGAACCTTGAGATTAACCTCGCCGGCGCTGGTCTGCAGCGTCCGCTCATAGCTGCCAGCCCGGGTATCCTGCCGAGCTTCGCTGCGTTCGTAACGTCCTGCTCCGCAAAGCTGGTCCGCCTCGGCATCCAGCATGGCGTTCAGCGTCTCTTCAACCGTCCCACGAACCATCTCGCCAAGATGGTCCCGTATCCGGCCTTCATCGATCTGGATGACCTGGCCCATCGGCTTCTCGTCACTCATCGGTTGCTCCTTCATTCTAGAAGAAGCCGTCAATCCTGAAAGTGCGAAAGATTCTGTACGTTATCAA
>CAVTEC010000027.1:0-120446 GCA_963733475.1 uncultured Alphaproteobacteria bacterium
CGCGGCGAAGGCGGTATTCTGGCGTTGATGGCGCTGGCACAGCGGGTCTCCGTCGGCACGGGCATCCGCAACATACTTACCCTCGTCGGCATCGCTGGTGCGTGTCTGTTCTTTGGTGATGGCGTGATCACGCCGGCGATCTCGGTGCTTTCGGCAGTGGAAGGTATCGAGGTCTCAGCTCCCGGACTGAAAGAAGTCGTATTGCCGATCTGCGTGGTGGTCATCGTCGTGCTGTTCGCAATGCAGTGGCACGGCACGAGCATCGTCGGCCGCGTATTCGGCCCGGTGATGGCGCTGTGGTTCGTGATCATCGGTGTGTTGGGTATCTTTCAGATCGCACAGCATCCGTTCGTGCTGCTTGCCATTTCGCCGAGCTATGCGGTCGCGCTGTGCGTGAAATACAAGGCGCTGGCCTTCATCGTTCTGGGCGCTGTGGTGCTGTGTGTTACCGGGGCCGAGGCACTGTATGCCGACATGGGGCATTTCGGCGCGCACCCTATCCGGCTGACCTGGACGTTTTTTGTGTTGCCCTGCCTGGTGTTGAACTATTTCGGCCAAGGGGCATTGACCATCAGCGATCCGACGGCGGTCGCCAATCCATTCTTCCTTACCGCGACGCATTGGTTGCGTTTGCCCCTGGTGATCCTTGCGACCCTGGCGACAGTCATCGCCAGCCAGGCGGTGATATCCGGGGCCTATTCGATTGCGCGGCAGTGCATGCAGCTTGGCTTCCTGCCGCGTATGACAGTGCGCCATACCTCGAATGTGGAGGAAGGGCAGATCTACGTGCCGCAGGTGAACAGCATGCTCGCCATTGGTGTGTTGATCCTGGTTTTGGCGTTCAAGACCTCGGACAACCTTGCCTCCGCGTATGGTATCGCGGTTACCGGGACATTCCTGTGCACCTGCGTGCTGGCTATGGTGGTGTTCCGCCGGCAGTTCCACTGGTCACGCACCGCTGCCATCTCGGTATTCGGCGTGTTCTTCCTGATCGATTCGGTGTTCTTTTGCGCCAATACGCTGAAGTTCCTGGAAGGCGGCTGGGTCCCGCTGGTTTTGGGCCTCGCGCTCACGGCTCTGATGACGTCATGGAAGCGGGGCCGCGATCTGCTACTGGCGAGATGGAAACAGGACAGCTTGCCTCTGGCGCCGTTTCTTGCGCGATTGCCGCAGTCGCGGACCATCCGGGTGCCAGGCATGGCGGTGTTCCTGACCGGCAATCCCGGTTACGTGCCGACCTCGCTGCTGCATAACCTGAAGCATAATAAGGTACTGCATGAGAGAGTGCTGTTCGTCACAGTAGAGAACGTTGACGAACCGGAAGTCGGAACGGAACGGCGAATGGAAGCGTCCGAATTGGCGCCTGGCATTCACCGCGTGATCCTCCGCTACGGGTTCATGGAGAGCCCGAACATCCCGCGCGAATTGGAAGAGCTGAACGGCGCTGGAGTTCCGTTCGATCCGATGCAGGCAAGTTACTTTCTGGGGCGAGAAGTGCTGGTGCCAGCCAGTGTCCCGAAGATGCCCTGGTGGCGGCACTGGTTGTTTTTGGTGCTGGCGCGAAACGCTGTGCCCGCCACAGAGTTTTTTCGCATCCCGTCCGACCGCGTCGTGGAGCTCGGGGTGCGGGTGGCAGTCTGACGTCTGTGCGTCACCTATCGCAAATGTGACTATTGCGGCTTCGGCGGGGTCGTCCTGACGCAATCGTAATGTGGCGGCATAATTGGTGACAGGCAGGGAGGACCATCGTTCAGGTCCTGCCGCTGGGAGGCGCAGGATGTTGGCCGGCACGGTCGGGTTGGGTGTTGCTCCCCTGGCGGCATCATCCCGAACGGGCCGGCCCTCATTATGCGCCAAAGCGGGCGGAGCGACGGGTTGTGTTACGTGGGTAAACCACTCGTTACGCGACATAAATCCGTTGCTTATGACAGGCTCCGTCGGACGGCTGCACAACTATTGGGCGGCAGTCGCCCCTCGGTTCGGGAAAGGTTCGAACATGATCACCAATGAAGTCAGCGATGGACTGGCTGGCATCCTGCGCACAGCGATTGTCGAGCTGGTCCGCCGGGACGGTCCGGATTTGTCGGCCCGGCAACTGGGCGTTTTCTTGACTTGCTATCTGGAGACTGAGGCGCAGACCGTGCGCGGCCTGGCAGCCAAGCTCGGGGTCTCGAAGCCGGCTATCACCCGTGCACTGGATCGTCTGTCGGAATTCGACCTGGTGCGCCGCAAGACTGACCCGCTGGATCGGCGCAGCGTGCTGGTGCAGCGGACCGCGACCGGCATGGCTTTCCTGCGAGAGCTGCGTACAATCCTTCGCGATGCCGCAACGGCGATGCGGATCACGGCGGAGCCCGCGCCCGCCCCGCGTGCCCGGACTGGCACCGAGGTCCGCGCACACTGATTGTCCGGTCCCGATGGCGGCGCTATCAGGGGACCGCCACCGGGGACCTGAGCGATGCACGACCCTGTCCGTCCGACGCCGTGGACTGCGGGGCGGCGGGCGCCCATCAAGCTGGAGCTGTATCGTGAGCTTGCGGCGGAGCTGGATGGGCTACTTGCCGGCGAGTTGGACTTTGTCGCCAGCGCTGCGAATGCCGCGGCGGCGATTTTCCATGGGTTGCCCGAGCTGAACTGGGCCGGGTTCTATTTTCTGCGAGGGGAGGAGCTGGTGTTGGGGCCCTTTCAGGGCCGGCCAGCCTGCGTGCGGATCGCTATCGGCAAGGGAGTGTGCGGGACGGCGGCGGCCGAGCGACGGACCGTGCTGGTACCCGATGTTGAGGCGTTCCCTGGCCACATAGCCTGCGACATGGCGTCACGTTCGGAGCTGGTCGTGCCGCTGTTTGCCGGGGCGCGCCTTCTGGGCGTGCTGGATTTGGACAGCCCGACGGTCGGGCGGTTTGACGAAGCCGATCAGGAAGGCTGCGAACTGCTCGCCAGGATAATCGAGAGACGCCTGGCCGGAGCGGATCAGCCGCCGTAGCCATACGGGTTCGGGTGGTACCGGATAGTAGGCCGGAGGAGGCGGATAGTAGTACGGGGGTGGCGCGACATAAACCGGCGGCGCTACGCCGATAAAGACCCCTCCGCGCCAGCAGCAACCCCAGCCGCCGCCATGCCAACCCCAACCCCCACCACCATGCCAACCCCCTCCGCCGTGCCAGCCCCCGCCTCCGTGCCAACCACCGCCACCACCATGCCAGTCAGCCTTGGCTGTTGGTGAGGCCACGAGTACGGCCCCGGCGAGGGCAACCACAAATGCGAAGCGGAAACGGTCCGACATGGTGATCGACTCCATGAACAGACACGGAGCCTTGACCGACATAGCGGCAGAGTTATGGCGAGTGCTCCAGCGCGCGAAAGCCGCGAGGGGCCTGCCCATCTGTCAATTCTGACAGCAGCCAGCGATAGGTTCGCGCCAATCCATCACGAAGGCCGATCCGGGGCGTCCACCCAAGCGCCGTGAGCTTGCTCACATCCAGCAGCTTGCGCGGGGTGCCGTCAGGCTTGGTGCGATCCAGCACGATCTCCCCCTGATAACCCACCACGTCCGCCGCGAGCCGCGCCAGGTCGAGAATGGGGATGTCGATCCCGGCTCCCACATTGATTGTCTCAAGCTCGGAGTAGCTCTTCATTATAAACACGAGCGCGTCGGCACAGTCATCGACATGCAGGAATTCACGGCGCGGCGTGCCGCTGCCCCAAATCATTACCTGGCGCTGTCCCTCCTGCTTCGCGAGATGGAAGCGGCGGAGAAAGGCCGGCAGTACGTGTGACCCCTCTGGGTCGAAGTTATCGCCCGGTCCATAGAGATTCGTCGGCATTGCCGAGATGAAATCGAGGTTGTGCTGCAATCGGTAGGCTTGGCACTGCATCAACCCGGCGATCTTGGCTATCGCATACCACTGATTGGTCGGTTCAAGCGGCCCGGTGAGCAACGCGTCCTCGCAAATCGGCTGAGGCGCGAGTCGCGGATAGATGCAGGACGAACCGAGAAACAGGAACTTGCTCACGCCAATCTCGGCGGCGGTCTGCGCGATGTTCGTTTGCAGGATCAGGTTGTCCGTCAGGAAGTCCGCAGGATGACGATCATTGGCAAGGATGCCGCCCACCCGTGCGGCGACCATGAACACCACCTCGGGACGTTCTGCCCGCATCCACTGCTCAACGTCGGACTGACGGCGGAGATCCAACTCTTCGCGGCTTGCCGTCAGGAGAGTGCAGTTCTCGCTGGCCAGCCGACGCATCAACGCTGAGCCGACCATTCCGCGATGGCCTGCCACCCATACCCGCCGCCCTTCGAGCGAGAACGGAAGGTCAGTCGTGGACATTTCGATGGATCTCCTTGGGGATCTGTTCCAGATCGGCGTCAACCATCTGCTGAATCAGTTCGGCGAAGCTCGTGCGCGGCTGCCAACCGAGCTGTTCACGCGCCTTGCGCGCATCACCCAGCAGCAGGTCAACCTCCGTTGGCCGATAGTATCGCGCGTCAACCGCGACCAACACGGCGCCGGTCTTGTGATCGACGCCGACTTCGTCCGCGCCATGGCCACGCCATTCGATCTGCCAATTCACACGCTTGAACGCCAGCTCGACCACCTCACGCACCGCGTGCATCTCGCCTGTCGCGAGCACGTAGTCATCGGGCTTGTCCTGTTGCAGCATCAACCACATACCCTCGACATAGTCGCGAGCATGTCCCCAATCGCGCCGCGCGTCGAGGTTTCCAAGGTAAAGACGTTCCTGATAGCCGTGTGTGATCGATGCGACGCCACGAGTGATCTTGCGCGTGACAAAGGTCTCCCCCCGGACGGGACTTTCGTGGTTGAACAGGATGCCGTTGGACGCATGAATGCCATAAGCTTCGCGGTAGTTCACCGTAATCCAGTAGCCGTAGAGTTTGGCGGCGGCATACGGTGACCTGGGGTAGAATGGCGTGCTCTCAGATTGTGGCGTTTCCTGCGCTTTGCCGTACAGCTCTGAAGTGGAGGCCTGGTAGAAACGAGCTGTCTTCTCCAGGCCGAGTATGCGAATCGCCTCCAGGAGACGCAGCGTTCCGAGCGCATCAGCATTGGCGGTATATTCCGGCGTTTCGAAGCTCACCTGGACGTGGCTTTGAGCCGCCAGATTGTAGATTTCATCGGGTTGGACCTGTTGGACGATTCGAATCAGGCCAGTCAAATCCGTCATGTCGCCGTAATGAAGCATGAAGTGGACATTTGTCTCGTGAGGATCCTGATAAAGATGATCGACGCGAGCCGTGTTGAATGATGAGGAACGGCGCTTGATACCGTGAACGGCATAGCCTTTATCCAACAGCAGCTCGGCGAGATAGGAACCATCCTGACCGGTAATTCCGGTGATCAACGCTGTTTTCTCAGCCATTTAGACAAATGTCTCCTGTTTGCATCAGGACTTCTCGCCAGATCACTACCTGTCGTGTCCCGAACCAGAGGTTCGCCTCGTTGAGGCGGTCATTGCGAGGAGCGCAGCGACGAAGCAATCTCGTTCCATGTCGTGCGCCTCCCCCGAGATTGCTTCGCCTCGCTTCCGCGAGGCTCGCAATGACAGCCTTCGCAATCCGACGAACTTCAAAATCGGGACACTAGCCAAGCATCAGCCTCATGCGAAGGTGCCCCGGAAGGTAACTCCGCGCAAGCTAATGGGCCGCGCGCGCCACGACTTGCGTTTCATGGCTCAGTACCCGAGAGAGATGGGCCTCTTGCTCCAAGCCGGGCTTGGATGCATGTGGAGCCTCGGCCACGCCAGGTATGAGGCCGCGAGAAGCGCCATGGCTGTGAGTCTCGCGCGCGCATACCAGTGGGCCGAAGCGCGCACGAGTAGCAAGTATGCCTGAAGCCGCCGCCACGCGCGCGCGGACAAGCTGCTGCGTAACGGCTCATTGCCCCACTTCCGCAGGATATGTGCGCTGGCGGCATCGACCGCGGACACTGAAGGCCTGTGGCCGATGTCGATCGAGACACCAATGGTCGGATCGCAAACCAGTTCCAGGCCCAGCAAGGCCAGCCGCAGAAACCAGTCGAAATCCTCCAGCCGCCGCAGCTCGGAGTTTTGCGGTCCAACCAGAAGCGCGGCCTCGCGCCGCATTAGAACCGCAGACCCAGGACAGAACCAGCAACCGCCTGCAAAAAGCTCGATCGAGGCCGCGGGCTGCGGGTAGCGCACGTAGCAGGGCTGCCCATTTGCATCCACGCCACGATGCGCACAGGCATAGCAAGTCAGGGCGCGCCCGCGGCGCATGAAGTCGCTACGGGCAAACGTGAACCGCGATCGCAGCGTACCGGCGACCAACGTGTCATCCGAGTTGAGGAACGTAATCCATTCGTTCCCGGCGGCCGCTATGCCCTGACTGCGCGCGGCGGCGGCGCCAAGGTTTTTCGCATTGCGCAGGACCCGCACCTTCAGAAGCCTGACGAGTTCGTCGGGAAGCACGAATGGCTGTTCGGAGGCATCGTCGATGACGATGACTTCCACATCCAAATCGTGACCCAACAGCGACTCAAGGGCGCGCACTGTCGATGCCTGACGATTATGGGTTGGAATGATGACGGTCAGCCCTTCGTCACCAAGCTGCTCGCGGGATGATCGGGCGAGGTCAGCGGCAGGGAGCGATTTGTGGGAAAGCGTCAATGGCGACGGGCCGCAAGGCTGTACTTGTCGACTATGGCTACAATGCTTGCGACAAGGCCGCTCGCTAGTCCGCCGGACATCAGCAGATCCCGGAATTCGTCCCAGTGCCGTTCTCGGAGTGCGTGGACCGCCAGCAGGCCTAGACAACGTCCTTCGAGAAGGCGCGCCACACGCCGCAGATCACCCGTCATGCCGGGTTGACGCCTGCACGATCGTGCAAGCGCGAGCAACTCGCGGCGAAGACGTAACGAGGCGCTCCGATCACTGGAGAAAGTCAGCGAAGCCTCGTGCGCCAGGTATCGGTATACGGGTTGGTCAACAATAGCCGTGGTGAGTTCCTGCGGAAAGCCAACGGACAAGAAATTCGCGATCGGCCGCCAATGGATATGCCAGCGAGAAAGGTCCAACACTTAGCAGTGCCTCACGACGGAAAAAGCGGGCATTGGTCAGACATGCTTCGATCAATGCGGTGCGGGCCGTCAAATCGAGTTCTCGTGGTTGATTGTAGCTACGCAGTACTCTGCCCGTGGGGTCCTCGAGGATGGTATTTCCCGCGTAAGCGTCGAACTTTGGGCGTGCTCTTGCAAAAGCCGCGACAGCAGCGAACGCGCCAGGTTCATACACGTCGTCGGAATTCAGGAAGCCAACGAGATCACCGTCCGCGACGGCAATCCCTTTGTTGAACGCGTCGTACACCCCACGATCAGGTCCCGGGATGATTTGTACCGTCTCCAGCGATGCAAGGAATTCCAGCGTGCCATCAGTCGATCCGCCATCGACCACGATATGCTGCACGCGTGGCCATCGTTGATAGTGAACGCTCTCTATTGCCCTCGCGAGCATTTCCCGACGATTGAGCGTGGCGGTAATAATGGAAAATCTGGGATTGTCGGTGACATCCGCGTCGTTCGTTGCCGCGGCATCGTCCAAAGCATTTGCCCGGGCAGGTGCGGATGCTGCCATCAACATGCCAACCCTTATTATCCGCAGAATGACTCGATAAACCAGCCCACGTAGTCCGCAATGCCGGAATGGAGCGAGACGTCCGGGCGAAAGCCCCAGCTCGCAATTCGGTTGACATCGGCTACCAGGCTGCGGGGATCGCCCGGTCGGACGTCGCGGGAGAATTCGAATCGCAAGGGACAGCCGAAACGGTCCAACCAGGCGCTGGCGACAAGTTCTGCCGTTGCAGCGATCGAACTTGCCACCCCAGAGCCGCCGTTGACGACCGGCACCTTGGGTTCGGCATGCTCGCTGGCGGCCCACAAAAGCGCTGCCGCGTCGCGTCCATGCAGATAGTCGCGCGTCTCCTCGCCGGTACCGGCCAGCACGATCGGAGACTTACCCATTTTGACCCGTCCACACAGATCATAGAAGAACTGCTTGGTGAGACCCCGACCGTACACCGAAAACAGCCGCACGATGATCGCAGGTATCTCGTGGCGCCGCGCCATTTCGGAGACGCAATCCTCCATCATCAACTTGTGCCGTCCATACGGACTGACAGGAAGCGTCGCTGCCGTTTCTGGGATCGGTCCGTCGTGACCAGAGCCATATACCGCCGCGCTCGATGCCACGACCAGTCGCGGTTTCAGGGACCGGTGCGACAGCCAGGTCAGCAGCTCGTTTGTCGAGCCGACCGTGCGGTCCCTATCTGCCGCTGGGTCGCTGAAAGACGGACCGACCGAACTTCCGCCAGCCAGATGAATGATGACGTCTGGCGTTCCGACAAGGTCCGCCAGCATCTCCAACCGCAACTCGCTCACCTGCCCGTCGATCCGGCGGTTGGGTGGCAGAGGCGGCTCAGCGCGCGCGTTGCCTATGCCGGCGACGGCCACTGAGCGCGTCGCAAGCTCCTCAATAACGTGGCGGCCGATAAAGCCTGCATAGCCAGTGATCCAGACCCGCATCTGTCAGATTCAACTGTCACACGAAGGGGACGAGCGGTATGTACATCGCTTCTCGTGAATAACAGGTCCGCTTGCACAAGTCACCTGCACGAGGGTACGAGGCATTGCTGCCTCTGATTCGGAATGGGACGCATGGTTCGCACACCGGTAGCACTGTTGACTTACAACCGGCCGCGCCACACGGCGCGCTTGCTGACCGCGTTGTCACGATGCTCCGGCCTCGATCGATGCGCTCTGACGATCTATTGCGACGCTCCGAAGTCCGCCGCGCAGGCCGAGGCTGTGGAAGGCAACCGGGCGATCGCTCGGGATTGGGCCAACCGGCTCAATGCGTCCGTCGTGGAGCGACAGGAAAACCTCGGACTGGCGCGTTCGATCGTCGGTGCCGTCAGTCATCATGTCAGCTCCGCGGGCAGGGTTATCGTCCTTGAGGATGACCTGGTTCCGACGCCGGATTTTCTGGAGTTCATGCTCGCCGGCCTTGAGACCTACGCTGATAATATCGAGGTTGCACAGATATCTGGCTGCCTGCTGCCCGATCAGTTCCCCGCCCGCCACGATGGCTTGTTCCTGCCTCTGACGACGACGTGGGGTTGGGCCACGTGGGCACGCGCGTGGTCGGACTTTCGATGGGACGTCGATGCGGCGGAACTAGATGACGATCCGGCGTTCCGCGGGCGGTTCACGCTGGATGGAACTGTTGATTACGTCTCGATGTTGCGCAATCGCCTTGCAGGCGGCAATGACTCCTGGGGTATCCTTTGGTGGTTCGCGGTCGCGCGCGCGAACAAGCTGGTCCTGTATCCCCGCGAAAGCCTGATCTGGAACGGTGGATTCGACAATTCGGGCGTGCACTGTGGCGGAACCGAGGAGTTCCAGCCCGATCCGCCGGTGCGCTTCCGGAGCCCACGGCTCGGCGAACGACAGATCCGACTTCCCCTTGCGCCGGAAGCCGATTCTGAAGCGCTGGCCGCTGTGCGCCGGTATCTCGGCGGCAGTCCTGAGATTCAGCTCAAGCCGCGAGGACCAATAGCCAACTGGATCGGCCGGCTTCGGCGCCGTGGATGAAGTGGGGGTAATACCACTACTCAATGACCGCGACCCATTCGCTTTAACCGTCATCCCCACCAGCGGGGAGCCAGGGCAAACGGTCATTGGAGGACACCCCTGGGTTCCCGCCTGTGCGCGAATGACGAGTTGAGAGCGCGATTAAAGCGAATTACGCGAGCGGCTCACCTAGAGCCGCTCTTGCCCATGTCTCGAACACCGTCATTTTGTAGAGCTGCGTTAGGGTGAGACTGGGCGCGATATCCCGCACCGCTTGCTGCGACGCCAGCCCGACGCGCGACAGAATGCTTTCTTCCTCCCAGGCATAGCGCCAGCGTGCCAGGATTTGCCGGATCCATTCGCCCACGGGCGGCGTAAATCCCTGCTTAGACCCATGACGTATCTCGTCTGGCAGCAGGTGACCCCATGCCTCCAGCAGAAGCCATTTATGCGGTTTGGCCCAATCGCCGAGGCCGGCACGGCGCATTGCCGACACACCGTCCACCAGATCGATGTCCAGGAAAGGCACGCGCATCTCGATTGAGTGCGCCATGCTCATGCGATCGGCCAGAGTGAGGCAATTACAAACGAGCCAGGTCGCGTTCAGGGTATCGCTGACTGCGATATCCGCCGCACACCCATTCGGCGGACGCGTCACTTTCAGCCAATGGTCAGGCGGCAACTCGCCTGATCGTGCCAGCATCGCGCGCGAGGTACGGTCGCCCGTAGCAAACTCGGCATGCGGCGCATAAAGCGAAGTCTCTTGGGCGGCAGGTCTGACGACAGCCCTGGGGCCAAACAAGCGCTCGCGCCATGTCCTGTTGTCGCGCGGAGCTTCGCCGGTCACCCGCTGCTTCACAGCGTCGCGCACCCATTCGTAGCCCCAGAAGAATTCATCGCCTCCGAGTCCGGACATCAGAACGGGGATGCTCGCCGCACGCGCGGCACGCGAGACACTGTAGTAGCCATAGGCGGCGATGTCGCCAATTGGCGTGTCCATCGCAGCGATCGTGTCTGGGAAGCCGTTGACAACTTCTGAGGTCGGCACCTCGACCTCTGTGAAGGGAATACCAAGCGCTTGCGCGAAGCGGGCCGCCACCTGGCGCTCGTCGGTCTTCGGGCGGCCGGGATAGCCAACGGTGAACGCGTGCATCTGTCCCGGATAATGTCTGGCCGCGATGGCCGCGACCAGCGAAGAATCGATGCCTCCAGACAGAGCCACACCGACCGGGACGTCGGCCGTCCCCATGCGGCGGCACGCGATATCCAGCCACTCGCGGACCGCTTCGACCGGGTCAATGTTAGGAGGCTGACCGGCGCTCGACATGCTCCAATATGGCCTGGATTTGGTATCCAGCGACTCGGACGAGACTTCCAGAACGTGTCCGCGCGGCAGTTGTACAACGCCTTCGATGGGCGTTCCTGGTTCGAGCACGTACTGAAACGTCATGAATTCGTTGAATGCCAGCGGGCTGATCCGGCGCTCACCGCGTGGAATGACATGAAGTATTCCACGCAATTCGCTGGCAAACCACAGCCGCGAGGCGCCATCGCTTCGCCGATCGCGATAGAGATAGATCGGCTTTTCGCCCAGCCTGTCGCGGGCCAGCAACAGCCGGCGGCGCGTGTTGTCCCACAATGCCAGAGCGAACATGCCACGCAGCGGGTCCAGAAAACGCTCGGGGCCGTGTTGTTCGTATCCGTGCACAATGGTCTCGACATCCGAGCGACTGCGAAAACGATGTCCACGCGCCGCGAGGTCGGATCGCAATTCATTGTGGTTGTAGATCTCACCATTGCAGATAACGGTGATCGACCCATCCTCGTTGGAGATCGGCTGCTGGCCCCCCGCAATATCGACGATACTTAACCGCCGCATGGCAACAGCAGCATGCCCGAAATGGGCGAAGCCGGCCGAATCGGGCCCGCGATGCTGCAACTTCGCATTGACTTCGCGAAGCGTGTCGAGGTCCGCTTCGTTCAAGGGAGCCGAGCAGATGACGCCACTGATTCCGCACATATGCAACTACTTTCAGGTTTGGCTTCGTGGCTTGTCAATCGACCGTTTCTACCGAGATCCTATGTGTTCCGGCTCGTAATTCGAGGGCTTTGGCTTCCCAGATGATCGAGACGAACGCTCGCGCCGCTGCCAGGCGTCGTTCGGCGTTCAGGCGCGCCGCTCGCGCTTCCGCTGCCAGGTCCGGACCGGCTGGGCCCGACGCCATCCAGGCACGCTCCATCGCATCCGCAAGGCTCACCTCGTCCAGAGGAGAAAAAAATGTGCCAAGCGCTTCGTCAGGCGATCCGATCAGTTGCTCGCGATGCACGTCTATATCCGAAAGGATGAGCGGTCGGCCAACGGCGCGGGCATCCTCCACCACCGTGCTCCATCCTTCGAACAGGCTTGGCTGGACGACAGCCGCAGCACTCCGGAAGATCTCGATCTGGTCCTTGCGGGGAACCAGCCCGAGCAGGCGCACCTGGGGTTCAATTCCTGATTCTGCAATGAATTGCCGCAGCATCGGCATGTGTTGCGAATCGCGGCGATCATTCTCAAGGCCGGTACACACAAGCACGACGGATCTGCCGCGCGCCTTTAGTTGGGCAATCGCACGAAATGCTGTTAGGTGGTTCTTGTGACGCCAAAACTGATTGGGCAGATAAAGATACTTCTCGGGCAGGCCATACGTTTGATGCACATCGGCCCCACCGCGTTCATGTTCGGTCATGATCGTCAGAAACGGCCATACACGCAGCGTAATCCGCATCTGGGGGAATGCCGTGGTGAAATCCTGTTCGACTGATCGACTGGATACGACCAGAATTCCTTGCTCCGCCGCCCAGCGTTGCAATCCTTTCTGACGCGCTTCGATTTCTGTTTGCTCGAAATTTTCTGGCATCCTGATGTGCTGCAGGTCAGGTATCCAGCGGATCAGTGCGGCTCCTGCAACCTTGGTCCCGAAGCCTGGAAATACCGCATCCAGGCCGCGCTCCTGCTGAGCCGGAAACAGGTTGCGCGCGAATTTTCGGCGGAGGCGCTCCCCCCACGGGTGCCAAATCGCCCTCCTGTTTGGTTCTTGTTGGGCAAGCGCGGGATCCACGAACGGAAAGCTGCGCAACTCGCGCACGACGGCATGCTGAGGATCCAGCAGGCTCAGCAGCCTTACCTCGGGGCATTCGTCCGCCGGCAGAGCAGCGAGGCAATAGACCAGATTGCGCAAATAGATTGTGCCGCCCATCCAGCCTTCATCGAGGATGAGCTCGATACCCAGAACGGGCGGCCGCTCAGGCATGCCGGGCAGTAACTGCTTGAACAATGTCTGTTGCGACCGATTCTGCCATGGTGGCGGACCGAAGCCTGCGACGTATAAGATATGCCTTCAGCCGGGCACGACGAGCAGACGCTGGAAATGGCGCGGCCGCAGCGAACCTGAGACGCATCATAGCGAGGCTCCAACCAAGCGGCGCGTCGCTCATCAGATGCCATCCGGCAAATCCCCGCGGATCAATCAACCCGCGCCGGATCAGACAATCGAGGCTTGTACCGAACCGCTGACATAGCGCTTCATTCAAGCAGCCCGGCGCCCGCAGATTTATCCAGGCACAAGCCAGCAGGAAAACTGGCGTGCTCCTTTGCTGTGCGGCGTTGAGCAACAAACCGCGCTCGTAGCGGGGATGCGAGTCAAAGTCGACAAAGCCTATGCGGTACAGCAGAACGGCGAGAAAGAATATCTGCTGCGCGAGGTAGCGCGCCAACAGCAACGGATACAGGACAATTGCCAGGATAACAGATCGTTGCCGCCCGGCTCCTGCCCTTACGATGTTGCAAAGCCGCTGCACACGGATGATTGCCGGTCCAACAGGCGTAATCCCAACAGATCGCCAGATCAGCCGGCGTTTGTGCCGCGACCTGAGATGCGCGGGGGCGTGCCGGTGGATGAACCGCCAGTGATCGACGACGTTGCCCATCGAGCGACGGCTGAACAACTGGTTCCATGCCGACCGCCAAGTTGTCGGCGCGGGCTCGGGGACGATTCCCGTCGCATCGATATGGGCGAGGATTGCAGTCTCGTAAGTGACGTAGAGGGGTACCCCCGCCTTCTTGACCCGCGTGAAGAATTCATAATCAGCAATGTAATGGGGAAACCTATCCGCGGCGATGTTGCCAACCTGGCCAATGACGTTGAGTGGAATCAGCGAGCCCCGTCCAGGCAGGACATCTACGTTGCCGCAACCGAGTTCGCCATCGGCGATGGTCGTCTTGATGGGGAACTGGTAGCCCTCCCAATCGATGTATTCACCGGCGTCAAGACAGCAGTCCGGATTGCGCACATCGACAACCTTTGCTCCGACGGCCGCGCCGCGGCTGCGCGACACTCGCACCAACGTAGCGATATAATCATCCGGAATTTCGGTATCGTTGTTCAAGAACAACACGAAGTCGCGGTCAGTGTTGCCGCGCCCCATCGCGTGGTTCACGCCCATGGCGGTCGCGCCCGACCACCATAGCTCGACGTCCGATGTCAGGACGACCACCTCGGGGTAATCACGGCGTACCGATTTCCGGCGTGCCATCGGTAGAGCCGCCGTCCGCGACAATGACGGTGACATTCGGATAGGTCTGGCGTTGCAACGCACCCAGGCAGGCGCGCGTGAAGTGCAACCGGTTGAATACCGGAATCACAACATACACGGTACCAGATGGTTCACCTGTGCTCACGACCAGATGGCCTCATCAACACGGTCGCATGTGTCGATAACATAGCCGTTCTTATCGATGATCAGAAACTTTATAAAGCCGGACCAGTGGAGTTGCGTATAGAAGAGGTCACGATTCCGCTCAAACAGTGTCTGGAATGGATTTTCGTAGCTCGATTGCAGCAGGCGAAAGAATGCGCCAACGCCGGTATCGCGACGCTCGTCATCCTGCCACTCGATCATCACCAAAGTGTCGCCGAGACGCAAAGTGTGCCAGCGATGGTGATCCTTGATGCCGGTGAAGTTGAACATGACATCGGACAGGCGGCTCGGCGTTTCAATATAACCGCGTTTGCCCACCCGTGCGATTTCGCGGATCGCACGTCCAGGATCACTGACGTGTTCAAGAACATGTGAGCAGAACACGAAATCGAAGGACCGGTCCGCGAACGGAAGCTGCCAGACATCGGCGACGATCAGTGGGCGGTCGCCCGTGATCAGAGGCTCCACGCGATGGCTTGTGCTCCCCGGATACCGGTCGACCAGATGCGTGGCGAGGCGGAATGGCCAGCCGCCCGATCCGACGTCAAGCACACGGTCTCCCTGTCGGATGTCCCATTGCATAACCTTGTTCTGATAGTCCCACGTATTGGCGACGGGTTCCGCCCGCCTGATCAGCGTGGGAACCTGATCGCGGTCATCGTCTGTAAGATCGAGAAGGGCCGCTTCCCGCGCCAACAGAACCCGCTGGTCCCGGGTGACTATTTCGCGAAGCGCCGTACAGGATCAGTTGCTCACGCCAGGCGGGATGCATATTGCGCACGAGGTATTCGATACTGCCGATCTCCCGAGCTGCGACACCAAGCATCGCCGAATGCCACTCGGGTTCGCGTGCGAGCTCCTGGCAGAAGGCATCGGCCCAGTGAGGCCTATGTGCTATTAGCTGCCAAACTTCCTGCCTGTATTCGTCCTCGTCGAGGACCAGCCTGCAAAGGTGGTGTTGGAGGCGCTTGCCTAGCCAGGGCACCCGCAATATCGCACGCAGCAGGCGCGGCAAGGTAGCGTCGACGCGCGCGCTAATCTGACGCGGCGCCAGGCGTGAGCCGGCCATCATGCCGCACTGGCATCCAGTTGACTGGGTGGCCGGATGAGACCCAGCAGTTCACGTGATTCTGGCAGGCGGGATACCGCGGCGTTCCACGGGGCAAGAAATTCGGGGAGGCTGCGCTCGCTCCAGAACCACAGGTGGCCGAAGAACGTATCCACAGCACCGTCCGGGACAATCAACGCAACAAAACCGCCCGGCCGGCATATGCGTACCAGTTCGCCAACCACCTCTGCAGGATATTCGAGATGCTCTAGCACATCGGTGCAATATACCGCGTCGAATGCCGCGTCAGGATAGGGTAGCGTGCGCTCGATGATGTGGACGCGGAACTCTCCTTTGAGGCGCACCCGAGCACGCTCTATGGCCTTGCTCGAGAAGTCGCAGCCGCTGAGGCTGCCGACATCAGTGCGTCCGGCCAGTTCACAAAGCAGGTCGCCGGCGCCACACCCTACGTCAATGACCGCAGCGCCCACCGGCACTAATCGAATGGTTGCGTCTATGATTTCCCGCGTAAGTGTCCTGCGGATACCGTCACCCTCGGCGGTGAAAGTCTCCAGAGCTACGGGATCACCCCACAGGCTGTCATATGCTGCCGGCGTGTTGTCCTCGGTAATCCATCCAATGCCGTATTCAAGCCTCACTGGAGCACCTGGCAGCCGGGTCAGGCGGTAGCGGTTCTTCGGGACGAGAAGGAAGTGCTCCAGGGGGCCGGAGACCACGCCGCTCTCAAGATCGATCACATGACGACCCGACGGTACGACTACATGACCCGGCGGAACTATGGTTGGTATTCCGACCGTAGCTTGGTGCCCACACATTGCTTCATCGCTGGACGGCGCGCGAGCGGAACGAATATATCCAGTCAGACGTGCGAGCAAAGAGCAAACACGTCCCAAGCCCCCTCGGCCAGGGTCAAGCACCAAGGTCACCGCCGCGCACAACCGGTTGTCGGCCTCGGCAAGCGACCGAAGGGAAACCGCTCCATGAGACCGGCGAAGTTCATGTCATCAACTTCCGAAAGGCTCAACCAGCTTCCAGGCTAACCGGTTCAGAGCTCGACTTTTCCATCGCCACGCAGGACACGTTTGCATCAAGGTGTACGATCGCGTTCTCGTCAGCGTAAAGGAACGTGTCAGTTGGCGGGTCAATCCGAAAACGCGTGCTGGCAAACCAATAAAACAGATGGACCGCAGCGTCCCTCTCCACGACCGCGACGTTGATCGCGTACACGATCCTGGCCGAAGGTTCGGCTTCGCGATGACGTAGCGGACTCGAAATTGACCTGATTCCAGGTGCGGAAAGCTCACTCCCTGCTCGATGTTATCGAGTACGCATATGTATTTGTAGTGGCGAGCGTCGATAGTGTAGCGGACGATTGCGTCCTTTAGAGGACGCTTCAATGTAACATCGCAGTCCAGGATAAACCCCTGGCGAAAACCAAGCGTCTGACGAGGTTTCCCTTCGAGATCAAGCACGCGCACTGTATCGACCATTGCGCTCCCGTCGCCCCCTCGGCGATGTCCATAAGACTTCGCCAGCGGGGTATCTGTGTCCCCCACAGCGATGGCCGAGCCGCCCTGCGATATCGTCGTGGCTGAGACCTCATTGTCGGAGGCTGCACCGCCGATCAGCGACGCGCCCTCGTCAGCCTGATTGTTGATGCTCTCGTACGCGCGGATCATGTCCTCGACCGAGGACAGTTCGGTCGCGGAGCCCTTGTGCATGAAAATGCCAACGTCGCAGACCGCCCAGATCGCTCCAATCGAATGGGACACGAGGATCAGCGAGGTTCCCCGGCTCTTGAGCCTGTGCAGGTAATCATAGCACTTCTTCTGAAAGGCTATATCGCCAACAGCCAGGATCTCATCCACCAACAGGATGTCGGGTTCGGCCGTCGCCGCTATTGCAAAGCCCAGGCGCACGAACATGCCACTGGAATAATGACGCACCGGCATATCGATGAAGGGTCCGAGATCGGAGAAATAGATGATTTCGTCGAGCTTCGCGGCGATCTCCTGATGGGACAGACCCAGCAATGCGCCATTGACGAAGATATTTTCCCGTCCGGAGAGCATCGGGGAAAAACCGGCCCCGGCGGCTATCATTGAACCAACACGTCCGCGCAAAGTAACCTTGCCCTTGTCGGGGCGGAACGTGCCATTGAGAATCCGCAGCAGCGTCGTCTTGCCGGAGCCGTTCACACCCATGATGCCCAGGCTCTGGCCTCGCTTGAGCTCAAACGACACGTCGCGGACGGCCCAGAACTCGCCCGGTCGGAGCGCCGCCGGGTCAGGCTTGCGTCCCAGTAGCGCACGCCACATATCGCGCGTTCCGTGCGCCATCGATTGCTGAAGCGAGAGGCCAAACTTTTTCGACAGGCCTTCCGAGCGTATCGACCAATCGGTCATCGTCATAGCCGCTCCGCCACCTTGTCCTTGATCAGGTAAAACCCGTAAATCCCGACCACGAATAACAGGACCGACACTCCCGATATTATCAAGTACCCTCCCCAGTAATTGCTGTGACCCAGATAAAACATGTCTCGCGGCACGTTGATCAGGTAGGTGAATGGGTTAACCAATGCGATAAGCCTCAGTGCCGGCTTCGCAAAGTTGGTCGAGAAGTAGACCGGCGACAGGAACATAACGAAGCTGAGGATGGTCAGCACGATGCTGTTGATGTCTCGGGCGCTCGCACTGAGCACGGCAAGCAGCAGGCCTCCGCCGACACCTAGCAGGAACAGTGGCGCGATAAGGATCGGGAACAGCAGCGACCATGGTGATGGCACCACCCCCATGGCGAACGACAACAGGAACACCGATACTATGTTGATCAGGTTCGCATAAAGCAGACTTGCCACGGCCGAAAACGCGATCACGATCGGCGGTACGTTCGTACGCAGCATCAGATCGGATTGTGCGACAAGGCTTGAGCTCACGGCCTGGAGCGCCGTGATGGCGATGCTCCATAACGTGATGCCAACAAACAGGAACAACGGATAGGGAATATCGGCAACCCCAGGCCGAAGCACCCCGATAAGGAACATGAAGAGAAAGCTCGCCGCCCCCATCATTGGCGTGAGAACGGCCCAGAAATAGCCCAGTAGGCGCTGGCGAAACTGACTGACGAAGTCGCGTATGAAAATGTGCCGCAGGACGTGCCGGCCGCGCCGCACGTCCTGCCAAGCTACCTGGATTGATCCTATCAGCGATCGAGACTGCTGCTCTGCGCTGTAAACAACGACATCCGTATCGGAAATCATGCCCTTCCTTCGCCGTCAGGTGGACAAGTGGCCATGAGCCGTACGCTGCCGCAAGGTTCGAACTCGTATGCGCCATCGTCCGTTATGGCTTCAATGCCAAGAACGTGTAAAGCCTGCCTGGGAAATCCATCCTTTCGCCGACCCGGCCGAGAACCCAGTCGGGGATCACGAAAGCCGGGATCCGCCAGCGCCTTGCCAACAGTGCCCGATGATCATCCAAGGTCATGGGAAACAGATTTATGTCCGTCCGCAACGGGTTAAGCGACTTCACCAGCGTCAGGCCGGCGCCGGTGATTGCCTGATGGTACTCGGACAGCAGAAATGCGTTCTCCCCGCCATAAAGCCTATGAAGTGGGTGCTGCTCCAGGAAGATCGGGAGATCCTCTCGCTTTGAGAGTACGTGTTCGCGCGTCGCCAAGATCCGGCCGCCAGGCTTCAGCACACGCTTGATTTGCCGCAGCAGTTCGTTCAGATCGCGGGCGTGATGCAGCACCTGCCGGCACAGCACGAGGTCGAAGCTGTCGTCAGGGAACGGTAATTCCTCCCCCCAGTTCTCCACCACATCGATGCGTCGGCCGGTTGTCGCGGCGAGCGCCTTGATAGCGCCAGCCCCCACCAATTCGCTTGGATCAGGCTCCAATGCCGTAACGGCATAGCCGTCCTCGGCGAGCGCATAGCTGGCGATCCCCCGCCCGGCCCCGAGGTCCAGCGCACGTCCAGGCGGTGGGGGCAACAGGCTGCGCGTGGCAGTCCATTCGGTGCAGGCACGAAACCGGCGCGCCGCACCAGCGAGCGGATCGTCGAAGAAGCAGGCTTCGACCAGCGCCTTCTGATCCGGCTGATCGCGCAGCCACGCCACGGCCTCCTCCCAGGTCATCAGGCCCTCATCCGCCGCCAGCCACTTCCAACGTCCGCACCTGCCGCGCTGGATTGCCTGCGACGATGGTCAAAGGCGGCACATCACGCGTGACAACACTGCCGGCGCCGATGATGGCGCCTCGGCCGATCGTCACGCCCCGCAATATAACGGTTTGGCACCCAATCAATACATCGTCCTCCAACACCACTGGGGCCTCGCCAAGGTCAATGTCGGTCGGGTGTCCGGAAGTAATGATCGTCGAGAATTGCCGATGCCGCTCTGCCGGATCCAGCGGATGCGTTAGATTGTCCATGATCGTGCAGGCGTGTGAAATCAGCACGCGATGGCCGATCTGGATCGATACGGCCGACCAAATTCTGGTCTGTTCGCCGACGTAGCAGAAGTCGCCAATGGTGATACGGCCGCCATGTCCGAACAGTAGTAATTCTCCGCGGATATGGCTGTTCGCGCCCACCTGGATATCATGGGCCGGCCGCCCTTGGGGCTGCAGGCTTGCCGTTGAGTAGAGCACGGCTGTCGGATGCAGGGCCGCCAGACTGCGATCTGCGCCCACCAGTGATTCACCAGCCGCACCGCCGGCAAGGCGTCTGCCAAGACCGACGAGCCTATGAGCAAGCCACGTCCTCACGGTTCTCACTTGGTAAGTTCAAGGCACACGACCGCACGAGATGCCGCCGCATAGTCTGCATCGTAGTCCGTCTGCTTGTGGATATCGAAATACGTTGCGTCCTTGGTCGATGCACGGTCCCCGACGATCCAGCCTTCCGGGAGGTAGCGATAGATGGTCTCGCGTTGGCGAGACGGCCGGAATGTCTCGATCAAGCTGTCCACCATGGGTGCGTCAAAAATCTGGAACCAGCCATGGTTTACGTGCGTCCCAAACGGCATAGTCAGGTACAAGGTGCCGCCAGACCGCAGAACCCGATGAAACTGGAGGAGGCAAGAAAGATAGGCTTTCCTATCGTCCTCGTTCTTCGAGAAGTCGCCCGTGTAAAGCATAGTGTTATCCATTCCGACATGTTCCAATGTGGAAATGCAGGCGACGTGATCGAAGTAGTCGTCTCGGAAACAGGTCTCTCGAAGATCCTCGTAGACGTAGGAAATGCGGGACTGCCAGGCACTGAAGGATTCGGGGGCCAAGGTGGAGATGAACGTGGACTTTTCGCGGATCTTTGGCGCCATCAGAATGGGCCAGTAATTCAACGCTGAACCGGCGTCCAGCAGCCGCCCTGAACCTTCCGGCAGCAGATGGTAAAACCATGGATACTCAACGATGCGCTCGTCCAGGCGCCACCCGTGTCGAGCAGGCAAGGCAAACGGGTCATAATTGGGGTCATTCAACGCAGCCATGATCGCCTGCAGCTTATGCTCCGCATACCCGGGCTTCCACGGCGGATTCCCCGCGGCATAAAAGTCGCGGAGTGCTTGATCAGGGTTGCGGCGCGCCGCTCTCGCCCGCAGTCTTTGCAAGAACACTAGCCCTCCCATTTCAATAGGATCTCAGGCGATCCTCGAGGCATCCATCACAACTTGGCTGGTGGAGCCAAGGGGAGTCGAACCCCTGACCTCCTGAATGCCATTCAGGCGCTCTCCCAACTGAGCTATGGCCCCGACCGAGGGAAGGGCGGCATATAGCCCTCGGTATCCGGGCCGATCAAGGGCGCCGATGGCAGAAGTCCTCTATGTGCCGCACCGTGAGCGGGTGGTTACCACCAATGCCTGGGCTTTCCTGCATTGGCTGCGAGCTACGCGCGGGGTCGATTTGTCGGACTGGCCGCTGCTCCAGCAGTGGTCGATCGGGGATTCGTCCGCCTTCACGGCCGCGATTGCGGAGTTCGCGGGAGGGGGGGAAGAGCAGGGCGCACTGGCCGGTCGCCTGCTCTTCGCCGACGTTCGGCCGGACGACAGGCTATGCGAGGTCGGTCCTGACTGCCGCGAGCCACTGAACCGCGCGGCCGAGGACAGCGCCACAATCCTCGTCGCGCCCGCCGAGGCGCTTGCCAATGCCGCGTTCCAGCGCCCGACGCGCCCCAATCTCGCGGCCCTCCGCACAATCGTCGCTACCGGTGGCCCCATGTCCCCGGAGGCCCGGCGCCGCATCTACACCTGGGTCAAGGCGGACGTCATGCTGCTCGCCCGCACAGGCGACACCTATTGGGGCAATCCCCTGGAGCCAGTGCTGGCCCAGCCCCCCGCCACCCCCGCCTTCCTTACGCCGCGACCTTCAGCCCATCAGCCACGCTGAACGCCGCCTCGGTCTTGGACTGGATTTCTTCCAGTGTCACCTCCGGCGCGATGTCCACCAGGCGCAACCCATCATTCCGCACCTCGAACACGCCCAGATCGGTGATCACCAGGTCCACCACTCCCGCCCCGGTCAGCGGCAGCGAGCAGCGCGTCAGCAGCTTGGGCTTGCCGCCGGCGGTGTGCTCCATCAGCACCACCACGCGCTTCACCCCTGCGACCAAGTCCATGGCCCCGCCCATCCCCTTCACCATCTTGCCGGGGATCATCCAGTTGGCGAGGTCACCGTTCTCCGCGACCTGCAGCGCACCCAGGATGGAAATGTTGATGTGCCCGCCGCGCACCATGGCGAAGCTCGCCGAACTGTCGAAGAAGCTTGTCGTCGGCAGCTCGGTCACCGTCTGCTTGCCGGCATTGATCAGGTCCGCATCCTCATCACCCTCGAACGGGAACGGCCCCATGCCCAGCATGCCGTTCTCGGAGTGCAACTGGATCGACATGCCCTCCGGGATATGGTTCGCCACCAGCGTCGGAATGCCGATACCGAGGTTCACATAAAACCCGTCGCGCAGCTCCTGCGCCGCGCGGGCCGCCATCTGATCGCGTGTCCAGGCCATCCCGCCCTCCCTCAGTAGCGCTTGCGCACGGTGCGCTGCTCGATCCGCTTGTCCACGGTCTCCAGCTTCACGATGCGATCGACAAAAATCCCCGGCGTGATGATGTGGTCCGGATCGATCGTGCCGTTCGGCACCACGTCCTCCACCTCCGCCACAACCACGTCGCCGGCGGTCGCCATGATCGGGTTAAAGTTCCGCGCCGTCTTCCGGTAGATCAGGTTACCCTCGTGGTCCGCCTTCCAGGCGTGCACCACCGCGAGATCGGCGCGCAGCCCACGCTCCAGCACATAGGTACGGCCGTCGAACTCCTTGGTCTCCTTGCCCTCGGCGATCTGCGTCCCGGCACCCGTTGCGGTGTAGAAGCCGGGCACACCCGCACCACCAGCGCGGATCCGCTCGGCCAGCGTCCCCTGCGGGTTGAATTCGATCTCCAGCTCACCCGCCAGATATTGCTGCGCGAAGGTGGCGTTCTCGCCGACATAGGAGCTGATCATCTTCCGAACCTGCCGCGTCTGAAGCAGCACGCCCAGGCCAACCTCGTCGATGCCGGCGTTGTTGGAGATGATCGTCAGCCCCTTCACGCCGCTTTCGCGAACGCCCTCGATCAGCGCGGCCGGAATGCCGCACAAGCCGAACCCGCCCGACATAATCGTCATGCCGTCGCGCAACAGCCCCGCGAGCGCGCCCCGAGCGTCGGAATACAGCTTGTTGACCGCCATCGCGTGCCCTCCTGCGCGCACCGTGCCATTGGCGCGGCGCGCGAAGCAAGGGCTAGCGGCGATTCAGCTCCGCGTAAATCTCGTCAGCGAGCGCCGGGTTTGCGCGCCGAATCTGGCTGGCCCGTAAGCAGGCGGCGATGCCGGGATGACGCTGGGTTTGCCAATCTTCGAGAAACAGCAGGTCGGCCGCGGCGGCCTCGTCTTGTACCTGCCGCAGCGCGCGGCGCAGAGCCTCGGTCCGTGGACCGTACCTCCCCAGTACCGTTGGTTCGCATCGCTTCCCCTCTGGATCTTGGCGTACGCCGCAGTTAGGGGGCGTGCCCTCGCTTCACCAGTCCCTACAAAGCATTGTCTTGGTTAATTAAACGTGTGTGGATAACGCTGTAATGTTAGAAATCTTTCACTAAGCGTCATACAACAGAAACACAGTCCCGTTAGCCACGCAGATGGCACGCTACCCAGTGCCCGTCGGCGGTCTGTCGCAAGGCTGGCCGCTCCGTGCTGCACAACGGCAGCTTGCGAATCGGACAACGCGTGTGGAAGTGGCAGCCGCTCGGTGGCCGGATCGGATTCGGCACGTCGCCTTGCAGCCGGATGCGTTCACGTTTCATTTGCGGATCGGGAATCGGCACTGCCGACAGCAAGGCCTCGGTATAGGGATGTAGCGGCGCATCGTATAGATCACGCGCAGGCGCGATCTCCACGATACGGCCGAGATACATCACGGCGACGCGCGTGCTGATGTGCTCCACCACCGACAGGTCATGTGCGATGAACAGGTAGGTCAGGCCGAACTGTTCCTGCAAATCCTCCAGCAGGTTGATCACCTGCGCTTGAATGGAGACGTCGAGCGCCGACACGGGTTCGTCGCAGACAATTAACTTGGGTGACACGGCCAGCGCACGCGCGATGCCGATGCGCTGGCGTTGGCCGCCGGAGAACTCGTGTGGGAAGCGTCGCCTATGATCGGCGTTGAGGCCGACAGTCTCCAACAGCTCGACCACACGGTCCTCGAAAGCGCGGCGATCCTTCGCAAGGCCGTGAATGATCAAGGCCTCGCCGATGATCTGCCCGACGGTCATGCGTGGGTTCAGCGAGGCGTAGGGATCCTGGAAAATGATCTGCATGTCGCGACGCAGTGCCTCGAGCTCGCCGCGGTCAAATTCGATGACATTGCGGCCTTCGAACCAGACTTCGCCCTCGGTAGGCTCGATCAGCCGAAGGATGCAGCGACCAGTTGTCGATTTGCCGCAGCCTGACTCGCCGACCAGACCGAGCGTCTCGCCGGCGCCAAGCTCGAAGCTGACATGGTCCACCGCATGCACGTTATCGACGGTGCGGCGCAGCACGCCGCCTTTCACCGGGAAGTTCTTCACCAGCTCCTTGACGCGCAGCAGAGGCTCGCTGGTTGCCATGCTCAATACAACACGCAGGCCACCTTGTGGCCGGTTTCGGTTGTCCGCAGTTGCGGCACGGCCTCCGTGCATTTCGGCTGCGCGAACTTGCAGCGCGGCGCGAAACGGCAGCCAGGCGGCGGCTCGATCAAGCTTGGCACCGTACCGGCGATCGCCTCCAGGCGTGCCCGCGTGCCCGCGTCCTTGTCGATGCGCGGGATTGAGCGGATCAGGCCTTGTGTATACGGGTGCAGCGGATTGGCGAACAGGCGATCGACCGTCGCCTCCTCGACCACGCGACCGGCATACATCACCACGACGCGCTGCGCGGTCTCGGCCACCACGCCCATCGCGTGGGTGATCAGCATGATCGCCATGCCCAGGCGGGACTTCATCTCGGTCAGCAGATCGAGGATCTGCGCCTGGATCGTCACGTCGAGCGCCGTGGTCGGTTCGTCCGCGATCAGCAGTTGCGGATTGCAGGACAGTGCCATCGCGATCATCACGCGCTGGCGCATCCCGCCGGAGAACTGATGCGGATAATCGTGGACCCGGCGCTCCGCCGTCGGAATGTGAACCAGGCGCAGCATCTCTATCGCGCGGTCGGTGGCCTCACGCTTGTTCAAGCCCTCGTGCAGGCGGATGGTCTCGGCGATCTGATGACCCACGGTGTAGACGGGATTCAGCGAGGTCATCGGCTCCTGGAAAACGATGGCGATTTCCTTGCTGCGGATTTCCCGCATCTGCTCGGATCCGAGCGGGACCAGATCGCGGCCCTGCCACAGGATGCTGCCCTCGACGATCTTGCCTGGCGGCATCTGGATCAGCTTCATGACCGTCATTGCCGTGACGGTCTTGCCGCACCCGGACTCACCGACCACGCCCAAAGTCTCGCCGCGGTCGATGGCGAGGTCCACACCATCGACCGCCCTCACCATCCCGTCGTCGGTCTTGAAGTGCGTCTTCAGCCCGCGGATATCGAGCAGCCTCTCACCCATTAGGTGGCATCAGCAGGTTCGATCTGTGGCGAGCGGGCATCATCAGGGAGTCACCGAAATGTCGAGAGAATGGAACGGCGTGATGCGGCCATTTGTGCACGGCAACATGGGCCTCGGCAAGGTCGTGTCCCGGTTCGAATTTCCACTACCGGCACCGCCAGCCCCGCCGTTGCCGTTCAGAAGGAAAATGGAACCGCAAAACACGCGAAACACGCAAAGGGCGGCGGTGGACTGCCCCCACCGTCATAGCCGGTGGGCCATCGCCGCCGGGCTTGACCCGGTGGGTGTCCCGGCCACCCACGTCTTTGCTGATGTTGAGTGGGTGGTCCGATAAATCGCAATCACCGGGCCTTAGTTATGGCTCGGGCGCGCAAGAAAGGAATCTCACCCAGATAAGCAGAAGGATGGGTCCGACTCTCGGATCGGAAGTGTCGCAAGTCGACCACGACGACGGCGGAAACCCGTTCCCTTGAGGCAGCACGTCTTCCACCAAAAAAGTTTGGGCACCAAGCCGAATGTTCGTGATATGTTCAGGTATTGATGCTAGGAATGAATCGGGACGCTGCGATAGCGAGGATGGAGGTCAATGTAGGGGAAGGCCTTAACCCAAGGATCGTGACTCTGCGTGACGCACCACCACGGAGCATCGGTTCAGCAGGATGCCAATGACCAAGCAAACGGTACTAAGGCTGGTCCATAGTGCTGACGGCCTGCCCCGTCGGGCCTCGGTTGCTACTCCCGGTCAGTCGGTCGATTTGCTGCACCGGGTTCTGTCAGAGGGGGTGCTACACGGTGATGCTGAGCAGCTGCTCGATGATCTGCCACGCGAAAGCGTGGATCTCTTCTTCACGAGCCCGCCGTATGCCGATGCGCGGGCCTACAGCCGCATCCACCCCGATCGCTATGTCGAGTGGTTTTTGCCATTCGCGCGCAGCATGTATGCTGCAGCGAAGCCCTGCGGCAACCTGATTGTCAACATAAAGAATCGCGTTGCTAACAAGGGTCCATTGAAGGGCCAGCGTCATCCCTATGTCTATCAATTGGTGTTAGCCCTTCAGAACATGGGCTGGCGCTGGATTGAGACCTACATCTGGATGAAGCCAAATGGTGTTCCGGGAAAATTCGGTCCAAGAACCAAAGACAGCTTCGAGTATGTCTATCATTTCGCCAAGGGGACGAAGCCATACTTCGATCTGGATGCTGTCCGGGTGCCCTATAAGGCGGACCAGGCCGAGATTGCCCGGCGTAAACGGGATACGGCCGGGCGACGCAGTACCGAAGCAGGGTTCGGCCGTGATCGGACCAAAACCTACCTGCTGGGTGGTGCGGATCCCGGGAATGTCGTGACCGTCTCGCAGACCTACAATCAACATCGCGGTGTAGCGCACACCGCAGCAATGCCGGAGGGGTTAGCCGAGTTTTTCATCAAGGCCGCGTCGCCGGCCAAGGGCATTGTCATAGATCCATTCGCCGGAGGTGCGACGACGATCGTCGTGGCGCGTCGATTAGGCCGTCAGTCGGGTGGCTTCGAGATCCATCAGCAATTCGTGGCGGAGGCGTTGCGTCGGATCGCAGCCGACCTCGCCGATGACATCCCCGGGCTGCTCATCAGTGCCCGCGTGGGCTGACCTGTGACAATAGACGCCACGGTTCAGGCAATTCTGGGAGCGGAAACCTGGAACCAGCGAGTTCAGCAGATCAGGTTGATTCCTCAACGACACGGCACAGGTGAACACGGCGCCATTTACGCAGCCGTTGCTCGGTCGCTTTAGATGCCCCATCTCGCGCCCGATTTCGCGTACGTTCACACAGCGCCATTTTACGAGCCTGCTCACTTCTTCAGAGCCTACGATGAGGCTCATCGGCTGACCGCGGGTTTCTCCCAAGTAGCGGAAGCCGATCTTGTCGAAGCAATGATGCAATTCCCCGGGACGTTACTCGTATTCAGGACAGTGCTGGGATTGACTAAGGAGGAATTCGCCCATTCCTCGGTTCTTGCTGCGGGCCCGGCCAACCTCAAGCCGCTGTCCTCATCACAGATCGATTCGATGGAGAGGACTACCATTGCCATTGAACCCAGGCAGCCGGCGCGTGCCGCTGCCGTAAGGGCGGTTCGACAGGCCACCATCGCGGCACGAACCATCGTAGAGGTGATGGACGGTGAGTTATTTGGCGAGGCTCCTCCAGGCCTACGTCGCAAACAGGACAAGCCGGATACCGCCAATGGATGGGAAAGCGTTCGCGACTTCGCAGCGGGAGGTGTGCCCCTTAAGGTCTTTCTTCATCAACGGCATTATGGCGGTGCTTTCCGGCAGGTGCTGGACGCCACGTCTGGCAGACGCGGCGATCTCATCGAAGATGCCGTTGAAGCGCTGTTCGGACAACATGGTCTCAGCTTCATTCGAACCGGTAGTCACAACCAAGCCGATATCGCAGAGCGGTTTGAGGTTCATGTGACGCCAGCACCCGACTTTGTCGTCTTCGATCCTAACGACGACAGCCTGAAGGCAATGCTCGAGTGCAAAGGCACGAACAATTGCGGAACAGCCAGAGACAAGGCATTGCGCTTCAACCGCCTAAGAGATGAGTCAGTCAGGCTCGGCGGAGTGCCGCTCATCGCCGTCTTGAGCGGCATTGGATGGACCCGGATCAATGATGCACTTGGCCCAGTAGTGCGAGATACGGATGGTCGGGTCTTCACCCTGTCGACACTGGCTTCCATGCTGGAAGTGGCCCCGTTTCCTGGCTTGCTTGAGCGCCCCGCGGATTAGGCTGACCCGTCGGTTAGGTTTCAGTGACCGTTGTCGCGCCCATCGCGGATTCCAACCGCAACGCGACCGAGCGCATGGGGCCCTGCGACCGGCTGAAGCCAAATATCGCGGCCCACGATCCCGCCTGACGGATCGCGGCGGCCTGTCAGACCACATCCCCGAACCCTCGCCCCAGTAATGCGTGCGAATATTTTCCTGGCCATCCCTAACGGCCTGTGGTAGACGTACTACCGAATGGAACCAGTCGAACCACCCTCGTCCGTCGCCTCCCTTCCCATCCCCCCGCGGGACTACGGCGAAGCCATACCCAACAACGTCGCGGTCGTTCTCCACGCCGTCGACGTCCTCATCGGCTACGGCCGCCACCTGATCGACACCCTCCGCCAACGCGCCGCCGCTCCAAAAAACTTCAGCGCCATCGCGGCCAACTTCGGCACCGCCAACCTCTCGACCATCCTCGCCCACCTCAACCGAGGCATGATGCGCGCCGCGATCCTGGAGCGTGTCCTGCTCATCCGCGCCTCCAAAGGCAAAGACATCGAACTCATCGAGCCCCGCACCCCCGCGCCTCAGCAAGAGCCTGCCCAGGCCGGCACCCAGCCCGAGCAACCCGCCGAGCCCCTCGCCAGCACGCCCGAGCGCGCAGCACGCCTCTCCCGCCTCGCCGGCCGTGACGAATCCGAGCCCTTCATGCCCGAGGCCTGGTATATGGCGCGCCAGGTGCGCCGTCGTCCGATCGGCCGCACCATCCTCGACATCTGCCTCGATCTGGCCGTCGTCCCCGGCTTCTGCCACAGCGCCTACTGGAACGAGCTGTTCGACATCATGAACGGTTTCGGCGCCAGCGGCGGCATCGCCAGGCTGATGCAGCAGAAGACCCGCCGCCAGGCGGCCTACACCAAAGAGCAGGACCGCAATCGCGACGCCAACTGGGACTGGCTCAATCCGACCAGAGACGCGCTCCGCCAGGTCCTCGGATTCTTCATCGGCGAGCCGCCAGTCAACCCGCTCGACCCCGCCGCCGCCATCGCCACCGCACCGCCCTGACGCACCGCGGAACACGCGGAACACGCCGACGGATACCGGCGAGCTCTGGGCCAACCCCCGTCGAAACTTCGCGCGCAGCGCCTGAAAGATCTGAAAGCCACGGGCCTGCATCCCTGCCCGCCGCTCAACGTCGGCAAGCCCTGCCTGGCGAGACCAACCGCACCGCCCCACCCCCGCAACGCACCGCCGCCGTCAGCGTGTTCCGCGTGTTCCGCGGTTCCATTTTTCTTCCTATCAGGCAGACCCGCACCGCTCTGCCGGCCCCCTCCGTCCACGAGCCCCTCAACCAAGCACCCGTCGCCCCCGCCCCGCCCTGACCATTCGACAGTAAGCAAGAAAAATGGAACCGCGGAACACGCGGAACACGCTGAGGGCGACGGTGCCTTACAGCTCCAGGACAATGCGCTTGATCTCCAGCCGAGGCTTGCCGAAGTTGAGCAGCAGGCAGAGATGCAAGCCGGTGCCTTTCAGGTAATTCAGGCACTGCGCGAGATGAACCTCATCGATCGCCCTGGCCACCTTCAATTCAACAAGAACGATGTCTTCGACGAGCAGGTCAACAGCATATTCCCCGACCACGACTCCATCGTATCGAACGACCATGGGATATTGTTGCGAGACGGCCAGCCCAGCCTTGCGCAGCTCGTGCGCCAAAGCGCGTTCATAGACCTTCTCAAGGTATCCAGTTCCCAGCCCGCGGAGCACGGTCAGCGCGCAGCCAATGATTCGTCCGGTCAGCAGGTTAACCCCGTCCTCGCAGCCATCCCTCAGCGTGTTCAGCGTGTTCAGCGTGTTCAGCGTGTTCAGCGTGTTCAGCGGTTCCATTATCCTTCTTTACTGCCCGCACAACCTTTCCAATTGGTTTATGTAATGAGACGCGCCCCACCGCCACCGCCTTAACCCGCTATTTACGCCCGTCCGCCAATAACACGCGATGCAAAGACTTAAATCGCGTAGACTGGCACGACAACTCGCGCTTGGCGCCGCAGTCCTCTGCGCACCCGTTGCAACCAAGGCCGCGCAACCCAATCAGTTCATTGGCTTCGGCGACAGCACCATGGACAGCGGATATTTCCGTTATGGTCCGACGGGTGGCTCGCCAGGCCTGCCCCCCGGCGCACCCATCGACACGATCGATAAGCTCATCCAGGCGACGGTCGCGGCCGGCGGCAGTGGCGCGTTTCTCGGACCTGGGGTGGTAGATACCGTCCAGCTGGCGGCGAAGTTCGGCCTGACCGCTCTGCCGAGCACGTATCCAGGTGGCACCAACTACGCCAACGGATCCGCCCAGACGGTTCCCACCACCGCGGACGATGCCTATACGCACGGCCTCTACAACAACGTCCCCATCGTCACCCAGATCTACAACTACATCGCGGCGAATCATGGCGCCGCCAATCCCAACGCCCTCTACATGATCAGCTATGGCGGCAACGACCTGATCTGGCTGCAGAACCAGGCGCCGCTCTCCTTCGCGCTGCCCTACATCCAGACGCTGGCAACCGCATTGACCACCAGCATCGCGAGCCTCCAGGCCGCCGGCGCGCGCGACATCGTCGTGCTGAATGTCTACGCCTACGCAAAGCTTGTCGGCCCCGGCGGCAGCATGACCCCCGCCAACGCCATCGTCGTCAGCGAAGCGGCCACCTACAGCGCGGAAGTCTGGTCCGGTCTCGGTGCCGCCGGCGTCAATTTCGTTCCGGCCGACGTCGAAGGCGTATTGCGGTACGCATCGCAGAACCCGACAAAGTTCGGCTTCACGACAGCCACCAACCTGGCGTCCAGTCCGGCATGCGGCGTCACGGTCGGACTGGTCTGCGCCCCCGCGCAACTTGTCTCGCCCAATGCCGAGCAGACCTATCTGTGGAGTGACTTAAATCACCTGAGCACGGCAGGACAGACAATCGAGACGGACTACATCTACAACCTGCTGACCGCGCCAAGCGAGATCTCGCTGCTGTCGGAAAGCGCGGTGCAGGTCGGCCGCTCGAACGTTGCCACCATCCAGCGGCAGATCGATCTGTCCGAGCAACATCGTGGCCCGAACGGCATCAACGCCTGGGTCAGCGCCGGCGCCGAAAGCCTGAACTTCGAAAACCTGCCGAGCTTTCCGAATGCTTCTGGCACCCCGTTCAGCGGCTCGATGGGCGCGGATTACAAGACGCCCGGCGGGATCATCGTCGGTTTGGCCGCCACGGCGGGCAGCCAGACGCAAGGGTTCTCCACCGGCGGCAACTTCACTCAGACGGGCGAGGCGCTAAGTCTCTATGCCGCCTACAGCATCGGGCCAATCTGGGGCAACGCCATAGCGAGCTATGGCCTGTTGCAGAACCGCGTCGCACGGCAGGTAACACTCGGCGTCTTCACCGACCAGAACAATGCGAACACCGACGGACACGGGTTCGGACTGGCGCTGCAAGGTGGCTACGACTTCCATGTGGGCCCGATCACCGTCGGTCCGGTGCTGGCTATGGTGCTCCAGCAGGTGCGGATCGACGGCTTCACGGAAACCGGCTCGACCGGCTTCACGGTTCTTTCGTTTGGCGGTCAGACCCAGGGTTCGGCCGTCAGCCAACTTGGCTGGCGTGGTTCGGTGGACCTGGGCAACTGGCAGCCATTCGCGGACATGGAATGGAACCATGAGTGGGCGAACACGAACCGCACGATCACCGCCTCGCTCACGTCGATCGCAGCGCCGTCCTGGTCGACCCCGGCCGCGCCGATCGCCTCGAATTGGGCGAGTGCATCGGTCGGGATCGCTTATAGGATCAACCCGCTGGTAACAGTCGGTGCCGCCGCTTCTGCCGTGTTCATCAATCCACAGGCGACCAGCTATGGTGGCGAACTGGACCTGAACGTCGCTTTCTGAGCACCTTCAAGCAAACCAGAATTGATGGGTTTTCCGTCACGTCGAAAATGCTCGAAGCGGCCGTCACATGACGCGGCGCGGATCGAGCGCATCGCGCAATCCGTCGCCGATGAAGTTGATTGCCATCACGGCGAGGAAAATTGCGCCGCCGGCGAACAGTGCCCAATGCGGCGCCACGTCCAGTTGGTCCTTCGCGTCGAACAGGATTCGGCCCCAGGTTGGGATGTCCGGTGGAAAGCCCAAGCCCAGGAATGACAGCGTAGACTCGGTGATGATCGCGGCGGCTACATCGATCGTCCCCGCAACGATAACTGGCCCGAGCGCGTTCGGCAGGATGTGGCGCACCACCACCCGGAATGTCGAGGCGCCCAGGGCACGCGCCGCCTCGACAAACTCCTTCTCGCGTAGCGCAAAGAACTGCGCGCGAACCAGCCTGGCGGTTGTCATCCAGCGAAAGGCGCCGATGGCGACGACAATCAGGATGAAGATGCCGACCTCCGGTCCGACAACCACCTTCATCGGGTCACGGAACAGATAGATCAGCAGCAACAGAACGGGCAGCGGTGGCAATGACAGAAACAGGTCCGTCAGCCACATCAGCCCAGCATCGATGCTGCCTCGTGAAACCCCCGCAAGCGATCCGACCAGCGTGCCAACGGAGACCGAGACCATCATCGCGGCCAGACCAACTGACAGCGAGATGCGTCCGCCATACAGCATTCGTGCCAGCAGGTCCTGGCCGAGATCATCCGTGCCAAGCGGATGATCCCAGCTTGGGCCTTGCAGCATGGCGGAAAAGTCGATGTCGTTGATCTGCACCCGCCAGATCAGCGGACCGAATAGCACCGCCAGGATCATCAACAGCAGGACGATCGCGGCGACCACCGCGAGCTTGTGGCGACGGAAACGGCGCCATGCTTCTGACCACGGCGAGGCGTGCCGGGCCCGCGCGCCGGGCCGGGCGACGACCGGCGCGGCGCCGTCAACGGTAGGAGATGCGGGGGTCAAGCCAGCCATACAGCAGATCCGCAATCAGGTTGAACAGGATAACGAGACAGGCAAAGACAAACGTCACTCCCATGATGACCGGCGTGTCGTTGGACAGGATCGCGCTGATCAGCAGCGAACCAATGCCAGGCACTCGGAAAATCTGCTCGGTCACGATGGCACCGCCGAATACGATCGGCATTTGCAGGGCGATCAACGTCACCACTGGAATCATCGCGTTGCGCACGACGTGTTTCAGCACGACGCCAAACTCCGACATGCCTTTGGCGCGTGCCGTGGTCACATAGTCAAGGCGGATCACATCCAGCATCGCGGAGCGGATGAATCGCGTCCAGGTCGCACCCTGGAACAGCCCCAGCACTGCGACAGGCATAATCGATTGCTTGAACTCCTCCCACCACCACAGAAAGCCAGTGGCCTGGAGGTCGGAGCGGAACACGAAAGGCAACCAGTCCAGGCTGATGCTGAACAGCAGGATCAAAACGATGCCGGTGAAGAATGTCGGCAGTGAGAAGCCGATCAGAGCGAAAGTGCTGGCGATCTGATCGAAGATGGAATACGGCCGCGTCGCGGCAAACACGCCGACCGGCAGCGCGACAACCAGGGCCACGATCACGGACGCCCCGATAACGCCAAGGGTCACGGGCAGACGCTGCAGAATTAGGGTATCAACGTTCATCCGGCTGACGAACGAGAAACCCCAATCGCCATGCACCATGGCGTTGAGCCAGTGCAGGTACCGAATAGGGATCGGATCATCGAGGCCGAATTTGGCGCGCAAGGAGGCTGCCACTTCCGGTGGAATGGCGGGGTTCGACGCCAGGTCACCAAACGGATCGCCCGGTGCCAGGGCCAGAACGGTAAACAGAACCAGGCTGATGCCGAGTAGGCTTGGGATGGCGATGAGCAGTCGCCGGATCAGGTAGCGGCTCATGCCTTAGGGCTTGGGCAGGGCCCCCTCCCCCTAGCCCCCTCCCGCAAGGGGAGGGGGAGTATCCGACGCAATAGCATCAAGCGTCGCGATACCAGTCCTGCAACAGCGCGAGGTTACTGTCCCAGCCACTCAGTGGCGCATGGAGCACTTTGGCAACTGCCGACACGCTTGGACGCGTCACCACCGGGATCACTACGACATTCTTGATCACCAGATCATTCATCGCGATGAACAAAGCGGCGCGCTTGACCGGGTTGAGCTCGTTGTCGCTTTGATCATGCAGCTTGTCGTAGTCCGCATTCTGCCAGCGCGTGATGTTGCGGCCTTGCCACTTGTTCGCCTTGCTGGCGACCTCGGTGGACACAAACTGCCGCATGAAGACCCCAGGATCCGGCTGCGTCATCGTCGTCGTATACATCTGGATGTCGCAATAGAAGTGCGAATAGGTGTCCGGATTTGCGACATCCGACGAGAAGAACACTGACGCGGTGACGGACTTGATCTCGATCGAGATGCCCGCCTTCTGACACGCCTGCTTGACGATCTCCTGGGTCTTCTGGCGTGGCGCGTTGATTGAGGTTTGATACAGCGCATGGAGTTTCACGCCGTTTTTCTCGCGTACGCCATCGGAACCAGGTTTCCAGCCCGCATCGTCGAGCAGCTTGATCGCCTTGGCGACATTGAATTCGTAATGCGTGTTGTGTGAGACGAATTTGTCGGGCGCGTTGACGAAGTTCGCCGTATCCACACCGGTGCGGCCGTAGATGAACTTGTGGACCGAGGCCTTGTCCACCAGCAGATTGAAGGCGTCGCGCACGGCGGGGTCGGTCAGGAACGGGTGCTTTGTCTTGATGCTGGAGCGCTCGCCATCGACCTCCTTGTTGGGGTCGGTGTTGTTGAGCTGGATGTGCTCGATATTGCCGCTCGGGATGATAACGACCTGGCCCTTGCCGCCAGTTTCCAGGCGCTTCAGGATCTCGTCCTCGACCTGCATGTTCCATGCGAAGTCGTACTCGCCGGTCTGCAGCACGGCACGGGCCGCAGACACCGCGTCACCACCGCCTTTCAGTTCGATCGTGTCGAAATAGGGCCGGTTCGGCAGGTGGTAAGTCGGATTGAGCTTGCCTTGCACCAAATCGCCCGGCTTGAAATCGACATACATGTACGGGCCGGTGCCAACCGGTGACAGATTTGTCGGCGCGTTGCGCGACTTGTCGCCCTTATAGGCGTCGAACAGGTGCTTCGGCAGGACCATGCCGTTGACGCCAACGAACGCATCCGCCCAAAACGGCGTCGGTTTGGCGAACTGCAGCTTGATCGTGTTGTCGTCGACCTTGCTGACCTTCACGTCCTTGTAACTGCCGATCGTCGTTGCGGCAGTCGCGGGGTCGGATGCGTATTCCCAGGTGAATACACAATCATCGGCGGTGAATGGCTGTCCGTCATGCCATTTCACGCCCTCCTTGAGCTTCCAGATGACGGTCGTGCCGTCCTCAGCCAGTCCGCCATTCTCGACGGTTGGGATTTGTGCCGCCAGGATTGGCACCAAATCGCCCTCGGCACTCCAGCTTGCGAGTGGCTCGTAGAAGATGCGCGAGCCATCCTGATCCTTGGTGCCGACGGCAAAATGCGGGTTCAGCAGGGTCGGGCCTTGCCACCATAGGACCTTCAGCGCTCCACCGCCGCCGCGCTTGGTCGGCTTGTAGACGAACGTCTCCGCGGCCAGAGCGACGCCTGAATAACGCAGCATCTCCGTGGCAAGGGGCGCCGTCAGCCCCAACGCTAGCATTCTGGCGGTGAAGGAGCGGCGTGACAGTTTGCCATGCCGAACCTTTTCGATCATGCCACGCAGATCGTTCTCGTTCATCCCGATTGCCCTTCGCCCAGAACCCCCGCAGGGCACGGCCGGTCGTTGCCGTTCCGTGCCACTGCGGGCCGGATGCTAGGCAGCATTGCGGCCCGGCACAACGGGTATGTGACCGAAAGTTGCTGTAAGACTGGGGTCCACCAGCGACGCGTCAGTATCGGTAGAGATCGTGCTTGAACGGCCCGGAAACGCCGACGCCGATATACGCCGCCTGCTCTGGCGTGAGCTTGGTCAGCGCGGCGCCGACTTTGGCCAGGTGCAGTGCGGCCACTTTCTCGTCCAGAGCCTTGGGCAACGTGTAGACCTGCTTCTCGTACTTGCCGGCGGGAGCGTTGAACAGCTCGATTTGGGCGAGTACCTGGTTAGTGAAGCTGGCGCTCATGACGAAACTCGGATGGCCGGTCGCGTTACCCAGGTTCACCAGGCGGCCCTCACTGAGCACAATCAGCCGCTTGCCGTCAGGGAATATCACCTCGTCAACTTGCGGTTTGACATTTTCCCACTTGTAATTGCGCAGCGACTCGATCTGGATCTCTGAATCGAAGTGGCCAATGTTGCAGACGACGGCCCGATGCTTCATCCGGCGCATGTGGTCCAGCGTGATGACATCGACATTGCCCGTCGCGGTGACGAAGATATCGCCCATCGGAGCGGCATCTTCCATGGTGGTAACTTGATACCCTTCCATCGCCGCCTGGAGCGCACAGATCGGATCGACCTCGGTCACCATGACCCGGCAGCCGGCGTTGCGCAGCGACGCGGCCGAACCTTTGCCGACATCGCCGAAGCCGTTCACCACGGCCACCTTGCCCGCCATCATTACATCGGTCCCGCGGCGAATGCCGTCCACCAGTGACTCCCGGCAGCCATACAGGTTGTCGAACTTTGACTTCGTCACGCTATCGTTGACGTTGATCGCGGGCGTGAGCAGCTTCCCGTCGCGCGCCATGTCGCGCAGGCGATGCACGCCGGTGGTTGTCTCCTCGGAAATGCCGCGCACATCCTTCAGCATTTCCGGATACTTCTGGTGCATAAGCCCGGTCAGGTCGCCGCCATCGTCCAGGATCATGTTCGGCGTCCAGCCGTCTGGACCACGCACCGTCTGCTCGATGCACCACCAGAACTCTTCGTCGTTCATGCCCTTCCATGCGAACACCGGCACGCCAGCCGCGGCCACGCCGGCGGCGGCATGATCCTGGGTGGAGAAGATGTTGCAGGACGACCAGCGGACAGTGGCGCCCAGCGCCTGGAGGGTCTCGATGAGCACGGCGGTCTGGATCGTCATGTGCAGGCAGCCGGCAATGCGCGCGCCCTTCAGCGGCTTGGAGGCGCCGTATTCCTCGCGCGTCGCCATGAGGCCAGGCATTTCGTCCTCGGCCATGGCGATTTCCTTGCGGCCCCACTCGGCCAGGGAGATATCCTTCACCTTATAGTCCTGCGTCGCCATGTTCGGGTCTCCTGCCGAGTGCTGGCGGCGGTATATAAAGATATCTGCATGTTTGGCAATCATTCGCTGAGGGGGCAACCATGGCCGAGCGACAGCGTGTTCTTCTGCTGACCGGGGCAAGCCGTGGCATCGGCCACGCCACGGTAAAGACGTTCAGCGATGCCGGCTGGCGCGTGCTGACCATCTCGCGTCACCCATTTGATTCGCGTTGCCCCTGGGAGGGCGGGGCCAAGAACCACGTCCAGCTCGATCTGGCGGACATCGGCCACCTGGAAGCCGAGATGCCGCGGCTGCGCGACATTGTCGGCGACGGCCTGGACGCACTGATCAACAACGCCGCGGTCTCGCCGAAGCACTCCGACGGCAGCAAGATCAGGGCATTGGAGATGGCCCACGCCGATTGGCTGCACATCTTCAACGTGAACCTGTTCTCCTGCGTCGCGCTGGTCCAGGGGTTGCGCGAACCGCTGGAAGCGGCGCGCGGCACCGTGGTGAACATGACCTCGATCGTCGGTTCTCGGGTGCACCCGTTCGCCTCAGCCGCATATGCGGCATCCAAAGCCGCGCTGTGGGCGGTTACCCGTGAATTGGCGGCTGATCTGGGGCGCGCGGGCGTGCGGGTGAATGCCGTGTCGCCCGGTGAGATAGATACCGGGATCCTGTCGCCCGGGACTGAAGCAATCGTCGAGCACGACATTCCGCTGCGCCGGCTAGGTAAGTCCAAGGAGGTGGCGGACCTTCTGCTATTCCTTTGCAGTGGTTCCGGCAGCTATATTTCTGGTTCCGAAATCCACATCGACGGCGGGCAACGGGTATAATGCCGTTTGCCGCGCGGCAGGCATCTACAATTGGCGCCGCGGTGATTTTTGCGGCACTTGGTGCCCTGTTGCAGTGGTATCATGGGGCATACGCCGCAGAGCTCGGCTTCGACGAGGCATCACACTACGTCTCGGGTCTGATGATGCACGACTATCTGCTGCATGCTCCGGGCAGTTCGCCGATCGCTTATTTGGTCAAGTGGCAGGACCACTATCCGTTGATCGGGATCGGCCACTGGGGACCTTTGTACTATGCACTCGAGGCGGTCTGGATGCTGATTTTCGGCACCACGCGCGTCGCAGCACTCGGACTATCTCTGGCGATGGCGGTGTTGATCGGAACCACCATGGTTTGGTACGGATCCCGCTTGATCGGATATGCGATTGCCTTTTTTGCCGGGCTCGCGTTCATGATAGCGGCCCCGGTCCAGGGCGCTGCCGCCGGCGTTTTCCTCGATCTGCCGGTTGCGCTGCTCTGCTTGATGGCCACCCTCGCCTACGCCGCATGGTTGGCCGACTGTCGGTGGACCCATGCCTGTCTCTTCGCGCTACTTTCCTCGGCGGCCATGCTGGTGAAAGGCAACGGCGCGTGCCTTGGGTTGCTGCCGCCACTCGCTGTGATCATCAGCGGCCGCTGGGATCTGCTTCGGTACCCGACATTCTGGCTGCCGTTGCCGATCGTCGCCGTTCTGGTTGGGCCATGGTATGTGCTGACCTATGATCAGGTCGAGGCGGGCTTCCGCTACAGTTCGACCTGGGACTATGCCTGGGCGGCCATCCCTGCCAATTCTTGGGATCTGTTACGGGCAACCGGACCGCTCCTGCTGGCGGCGGGCATGGCGGGTGTTGTGGCCGCGTGCACGCGGCGCCGAGCATGCGATCCATTGGTCGCCTGCCTCGCAGCGTTGTTCGCCGCCGTATTCATATTCCAGGCAGTTACCCCGGCCGCAATTCAGGCGCGGTACATCATCGCGGCACTACCGCCACTGCTGCTACTCGCGGCGTGGCTGGTTAATTTTCTGCCCCGGCCAATGCTGCGGACCGCGGTGTTCGCAGTAATGGTGATTGCGATGTTGCCGTGGGCTGCTGCGGTCGAGGAGAAGCCGCGCCTCGGCATTATCGCGGCGGCTGAGGCAATCCGATCCGATGTCATTCCAACAAACCCCGCCGTTCTGCTGGCCACCGATGGATTGGCTGAAGTGGCAACGATCGCCGGACTGGCGGAGCTTGACCTCGCCAGGCCTAGCCTGTTCGCAGTCCGGGGCACCCGCCTTCTCGGCGCGGGCGGGTACAACCAGGGCGATTATCAGCCGCGCTTCACGTCAGCCAAACAGGCCATGGATGCGATCAACGCATCTGGAATCCCGCTGCTACTCCTGCGGAGGCGCACGAGTGGCAACAATTGGCCCCACATAGACCAGGTCGCCGAGGCAGCAGACGCGGGTGGTTGGCAGCGCATTTGGCAGCACCAGGATAATGGCTATCTCACTGAGCTGTTCCTCATCAGGGAGAACGCATCGCGACCCGCCGACGTGGCTGCACTGACCAAGCTCAACTCGCCGCGTCACCTGCTTCAATAGACCGGAGCGATGCAACCGCTCATTGTCATGGCCATGACGATTGGAGGGGCCAGGGTCGGAGGGGGACTTCAGTTCCGCAGTTCTTGGACCTATGCTTTCGGTTCCGAAATCCACATCGAAGGCGGGCAGCAGGTCTAGCCCGGCAAGCGTGCCGCAACCGGAGGGAATGTCATGACGCTGCGAAGCGCGGCCGTGGCCGCTTGCCTGACATTGCTAGCCAGCACCGCGCTGGCTAGCAAGAACGACATCCTCATCGGTCTCGACGATAAGATCAGTTACGGTCCCGACGGACAGGTGAATGAGCCGCCGGGTAAGGACGCTGTGCTGGTGGTGGACATATCCAATCCGGCCAAACCGAAGATCCGCGCCAGCCTGCCGCTGACCAATTCCCTGCTTGGACCACCGTCCAACTTGCAAATCACGCCGGACGGCAAGCTCGCCCTGGTGGCCAACTCAGTGAATAACGTGCAGGACGGGTCAGCTTGGAAGGTCGTGCCGGATGACAAGCTCTATGTCATCGACCTGACTGCCGACCCTCCGAAGCTGATCGATACTGTCACTGTCGGCACACAACCATCGGGGCTGATGATCTCGCATAAGGGCGATCTCGCGCTGATCGGCAATCGCGCCGGCAAGAGCGTCTCAGTGGTGTCGATCCAGGGAACCACGGTGAAGGCTGTCGGCGAGGTGCCGATGGACAATGAAGTCGCAGGCGTGGCGATTGCGCCGGATGGCAAGCGCGCCTTTGCCGTCATGAACCTGATCAACAAGGTCGGCGTGCTGTCGATCGATGGCCAGCACGTGACCTACGACAAGTCACTCGACATTCCCGTGGCGTTCAATCCCTACAATCTCGACGTCACGCCCGACGGCAAATTTGTCGTGGTGACCAACACCGGGGCGCACGGCATCAACGGGGATGCCGAGGTGACGATCGATCCATCCGGTCCGCATCCACACGTTGTTGCGCTGATGACGCCCGGCACAGGCCCTGAAGGCTTTGCGATTTCGCCAAATAGCCGCTGGGCCGCTGCTCCTCTGATCGAGGGCTCAGGCGCGAAACCGAGCGCTTGGGATCACGTGAAGGGTGGCCACGCAGCACTGATGTCGATCGGTGCGAGCGGTGCATTGACGGTGGTCAGCAAAGCCCCGATTGGCGCGCTGCCCGAGGGTATCGCGTTCAGCCCGAACAGCGAATACGTCTACATTGGCAACTACATAGACAAGAACCTGCAAATCTTCCGCATCGCCGGCGGCAAGCTGACCCTGGTGGACACCATGGCGCTGCCTGGCCAGCCGGCATCGATGCGAGGACTTGCGAGGTAGGGGGTTATTGCTTTGTCAGGCTGTAGTCGCGTGCGCAACCGGCGCCCTCCATATGCGCCTGAAGAACATTGCCGGCGATTCGGCCTGACGCGCGAACCTGTTGGCGCTGGGTGCTGTACTGATAGAGTTGGTCGCCACTGAACGAGCCGTCCGGCTGTACCTCGAGGTTCACCCCGACGTGGTGTGTTGGGTCATACACTAGGTCGAAGTGTCCGTTCACCACTTGCTTCGTGACGGGTATCGGTGACTTGCCACAGATCGATTGGTCGCCGCGGGTTAGAGTGGCCTGCCCCGTATAGGTGCCGTCGTAGTTGTTGGCGGCAGATGCGACCAGGGGTAGAACCGTCAGCCCAACGCAAATACCAATGATGCTAACGGTCTCGTACCGAAATCCCCGCATGGTTGTGCTCCTTTGTCTTTTCGATAACGAAGCATCATAGCCAGCGGTGGCGTCCGTCAAGTGTACATTCACTGTCAATTAGGCGATGGCCCGTACGCTTATGTACTACTGTCCCTGGGAATCTCCGCACCGCCGGCGTCAGCAAGACCGCCGCCTGGCGCCGGCAGGACAGGTTAATGGAGGAAGGCGTCCCCGGCCTCCTCAGGGACAAGACTCGCCCTTCGCGCATCCCACCGCTCGGGACCGACGTAGCCCGGATAGAAAGAGTATTGCCTTGTATGGTTGCGCCGTACCTCGTCCTCGGCGCGGCCATTGGTCGGCCGGATGTACAAGGCCTCGCACGCGCTGTTTTTGCCGTTGGCATCGATCCGGAATGCGATACCGACAAACCCGCGGGCGCCGGGCAGAGCATCTGTCAGAGGGGAATTTGCGACGTCGACTTCAGTTTTGCCGTTATGGAAGTCGAGGCCCGGCACGAACGCGGATGTGTCGGTGTCTGGACCATGATAAGCGCCAGCTATCAGGACCTCCAAGGCGTCACTGCCGAGCTACTGCACGGCTTTGACGGTGACATGCTGAGATACACCTGCTTGGCATCGTTCAAGGGTAGCGTGGCGGCATCGCCATCAGCCGCCAATGGGGACGCCGCAGGAACCAACCCCGCAGACAAAACTGCTCGCAGGTTCGTGCCGTCCGTTTCTCTTGCATGTGGTACCAGAGGCCAGCGAACCCGAACGAACCCCGGAACCTCCGCGGATCGTCATAGCACCGGATCAGGTATTCATCGCATCAAAGAAGTCATTGTTCGTCTTGCTGTATTTCAGCTTGTCCAACAGGAACTCCATCGCATCCACGGTGCCCATCGGGTTCAGGATACGGCGCAGCACCCACATCTTCGATAGCGTGCCCTTCTCGACCAGCAGCTCTTCCTTGCGGGTGCCCGACTTGGTGATGTCGATCGCCGGGAAGGTGCGCTTGTCGGACAGCTTGCGGTCCAGGATTATTTCCGAGTTGCCGGTGCCCTTGAACTCTTCGAAGATCACTTCGTCCATACGGCTGCCGGTATCGATCAGCGCGGTCGCGATGATGGTGAGCGAACCGCCTTCCTCGATATTGCGCGCCGCGCCGAAGAAGCGCTTCGGCCGTTGCAGCGCGTTGGCGTCCACACCGCCCGTCAGTACCTTGCCGGAGCTGGGGACCACGGTGTTGTAGGCGCGTGCCAGACGCGTGATCGAGTCCAGCAGGATGACGACGTCGCGCTTGTGCTCGACCAGGCGCTTGGCTTTTTCCAGCACCATTTCGGTGACCTGGACATGGCGTGTCGCCGGTTCGTCGAAGGTTGAGCTGATCACCTCGCCCTTCACGCTGCGCGCCATGTCGGTGACCTCCTCCGGCCGCTCGTCGATCAGCAGCACGATCAGGAAGACTTCCGGATGGTTGGCGGCGATGGCGGTCGCGATGTTCTGCAACATCACGGTCTTGCCGGTGCGAGGCGGCGCGACGATCAGCGCACGCTGGCCCTTACCGATTGGCGAGATCAGGTCGATGACGCGCGGCGTGTAGTCCTTGGTCGGCCCCTTGGCGACCGACTGGAAGTTCTCGACTTCCATCTTCAGCCGCTCATCGGGATAGAGCGGCGTCAGGTTGTCGAAGTTGATGCGGTGCCGCACGGACTCCGGCGGCTCGAAATTGATGCTGTTGACCTTGAGCAGAGCGAAATACCGCTCGCCATCTTTCGGCGCGCGGATCTGTCCCTCGACCGAATCCCCGGTGCGTAGGCCGAAACGACGGACCTGGCTGGGACTCACATAAATATCATCGGGGCCGGGGAGATAGTTGGCTTCGGGACTGCGCAGGAATCCAAACCCGTCGGGCAGTATTTCCAACGTGCCCTCGCCATGAATCGCCTGGTCGTTCTCGGCCAGGTTTTTCAGGATCGCGAACATCATGTCCTGCTTGCGCAGGGACGATGCATTCTCGATCTGTAGCGATTCGGCGTAGCTCAGGAGGTCGGAGGGAGTTTTGGCCTTCAGTTCGGCAAGATGCATGGACGCAGTCCGGTTTGATAATGCGGGACAAGGCAGAATGCCCGTGCGGCGTTCCCGCCCCATCGGTAAATGATGGCGGGCTTCGGTCCCGTCTGGTGGGAGAATCGAGGTGGCGTTCGTATGCCACCTACGGGGAGAGGTTTGGAACCTAGGCGGTTCGACCGCTCCCCGTCAACCGGCAGGTAAGTGATCCGCGGGGAAAGTCAAGGGGTTCGGGAAGAAAGGGTCCACACGGAGGACACGGGAAGACCACAGAGCGCCACGGAGAATATTTTTAGCGCGCTTCGCCCGCGCAGTGCGCCATCCAAAGCCTCGGTGGCTCTCCGTGGTCTCCGTGTGGACACTGCTTCGTCAGAACGGCCGGACGATCACCATGATGACGATAACGACGACCAGAAGGGTCGGAACTTCGTTGGCGATACGATAGAACCGCTGGGGTCGCACATTGCGGTCTTCCAGGAAATCCCGGCGCCAGCGCGACAGCATGCCGTGAAAGCCGGATAGCACGATCACCGAAGCTAGTTTCACATGCCACCATCCGGCTGACCAGTTGATGATCCCCGGCGTCAACACAAGAAGCACGCCAAAAGTCCAGGTGGCAATCATTGCCGGATTGATGATCTGTCGCAGCAGGCGCCCCTCCATGACCTTGAAGCGTTCGCCTTCCACCGAACCGGGGCGCACCTTGCAGTGATAGACGTAGAGCCGCGGCAAATAGAACATGCCCGCCATCCAGGCGATCATTGAGATCACGTGAAACGCCTTGGTCCACGGGTAGAACCACGCCAGGAACCCGATGGTCATGGTCCCGCCTCGAGCGCGGCACGGAACAGCGCCGGCAGTACCGACAGTTCATGAAACGGGATGGCACCTGCCGCAGCCAGGTGCGAGCCATCGCCGTGCGGACTGAACCCGAGGCACTGCATTCCTGCTGCCCTTGCCGCATGTGCGCCGTGCAGCGAATCCTCGACGACCACGCATGCCTGCGGCGCAACGTCGGCTGCCGCGGCAAGAAACAGGTCAGGCGCCGGCTTGCCTCGTCCCCCGAGGGCAATCACGTCATCTGAGCTGTGCAATCGGCCGACGACCAGGCCGCTCATACCGGTCCGGCCGAATTTAGCCCGCATCTCCTGATGCGAAGAATTGGAAGCAATTTTCCACCTCAGCCCCAACGCGGTTGTTGCCTCGAGCACATCACGGGCACCGGGCATCATTTCCACTTCATTTGCCATCGCTTCAGCTACTTTTTCGACGAGCAAAGCGACCCAATCACCCGGCAATTGACTACCAAGCCGTGCCTCAATCACTGGGCACATGTCGTGAAATGACATGCCGATGAACAGTCGGCCGCTTTCTTCCGCTGTCATCCGCCAGCCCAACGCTGTCAGCTCCGCTGCAACGATGCGATCACATAGCGGTTCGCTATCGATTAGAACACCATCGCAATCAAAGATCACCAGAGTTAGTGGCACAGCTCGGGACCGCATCGCCTGGAACGCGATGTGGCTCATGCTGGTATTGGGCAGAGGCGAAGCTCGCAGTGGCACAGTCGCGAGGGCCTGCGTTGGTCGCGAGCCCGGTGAACAAGACCAGCCAGCGCGCGTATGAAGGCGGCGTCAACATTGGCTGTCGGCACCCGAAAGTAGCCTGGGACACCCAAACCGTCTGCCAGCTTGCGATAGTCTACATCCAACTCCACGAGCGTTTCGGAATGGTCAGAGACAAAAGCAATCGGCACCAGCAGGACAGCGACCTTGTCGTGAGCGGCTCGCTCGATCTCCTGTTCGGTACTAGGCTCTATCCAGCGCTGCGGTGTTGCTCGCGACTGATAACAGATTGCCCAATCGCATTCCTGGCCCCATTCGGCCAGCACAGCCGTAACGCTTTGCTCTATTTGCCACTGATATGGATCTCCAGCGCGCACGATGGACTCCGGCAGACCGTGCGCTGAGAACAGCACTCGCAGCAGCTTCACTGAAGGATCCAACGCTGTCCTCGCATCCTGCCACGCCTGCCGCAGCAGACTGGCGATTGCGCCAGCATATCCGGCGTCGGTCGGGTAGCAGCAGACGAGAGATGTTTCCGCCACCAGGCCGACGCGTGCAGCGGCCTCGCGCCACGCGGTCAGGGAACTGCCTGTCGTCGTGCTGGAATATTGCGGATAGAGCGGTAGCAGCACCACTTCATCCGGCCGCCAATCACGCACGGCCACGGCTGTCTCTTCACTGAACGGATGCCAATAACGCATGGCGATGAAGCATTTCGCTTCGACTTCACCCAACTCTGCTTCGAGCGCCGCTGCCTGCTGCTGGGTCAACTCAAGCAGTGGCGAACGGCCACCAAGTACCGCGTAGCTGGCACGAGCGGGTTGCAGCCTGGCCGCCGCGATTCGGTGGGCGAGGAAAGGCCGTATGAAGAAAGGCACGCGCAGAATGGCCGGATCGTTGAATAGGTTGAGCAGGAATGGCTTGATCGCGTCGGGCCGATCGGGTCCTCCGAGATTGAACAGGACGACAGCGACCTTAGGCCGCACGAACCTGCTCCACCAACAACGCCACATGCTCGGGTGGCGTTTGCGGCACAATTCCGTGGCCCAGATTGAACACGAACGGCCGTCCCTTAGCCGTTTGCAGGATCCGGGTCGTCTCCTGGTGGAGGGCGGATCCACCGGCAACCAGGGCGAGCGGATCCAGATTGCCCTGCATCGCGACCCGTGATGGAAGCAACCGAGCAGCAGTCGCAAGCTCCATCGACGTGTCGATCCCAACCCCATCGACACCTGTGCCTGTCGCATAGTCAGAGATCATCATACCTGCAAGCCGCGGAAAACCGATGATCGGCACCGACGGATATCGCTGGTGCAATTCCGCTATGATGGCTGTCGCTGGCTCGATGACGTAGCGCTGGAACTGCGATGGCGGCAGAATACCTGCCCACGTATCGAACAGCATGACTGATTCAGCACCAGCCTCAATCTGCGCCGATAGGTAGATGACCGTTGCATCGACCAGCAACGCAATGAGCCGTTCGAACAGATCGGGCTGGGTGTACGCCATCATTCGAGTGGCGGCGAAATCGCGCGAACCGCCTCCTTCCACCATGTAGCAGGCAACAGTGAATGGTGCGCCGGCGAAGCCGATCAGAGGGTCAAATCCATCATGCCCTCAGCGACCAGTGCGGCACGCACGCTACGCACCGTTTCCTGTATTGGCTCGATCGCCGTTGCCACACGTTCCAGCCGCAATGCATCAAGCGCCATCGCATCGCCTATCGGCGGCAGCATCGGTCCTTCACCCTCGCGATACGCCAAGCCCTGACCGAGCGCCCAAGGGATCATCAGGATGTCGCTGAACAGGATCGCGCCATCGAACCGATAGCGGCGTATCGGTTGAAGGGTCACCTCCTTCGCCAGCGCCGGGGTCGTGCATAATGCGATGAAGTCGCCAGCACGGGCACGGAGCTCGCGGTATTCCGGCAAATAACGCCCGGCTTGCCGCATCAGCCAAATCGGCGGGGGCCATACCGCCTCGCCCTTCAGTGCCCGCAAGAGAGGCTTCACTGGTGTATCCATCCCTCACGCTTAACAGGAAAGAAGAATAAAGAAATGGATGTTGAGGTAATTGGGGCTGTGAATCCTGTGGACCGAACTATCCGCTGGTCACAGGCCGATATCCACCTGAGCGAGCCGGTTCATCCCATTAAATCCATCGCATAGTAAGCACTGATCCCCATATCCACGCAGAGTGCCCGAAACTCCTCCTGTGTGCTCTTTGGCGCGCCTTTGTCCCCGCTTTCCACGTCGAGGGTGCTGGCAGAGTCATTTATCCCCGCTATCCTCAATCCATGCCCAGCAACCGCATCAACCTGCATTTGGTCTCCGACGCCACCGGCGAGACGCTGAACGCCATCGCTCGCGCGACGACGGTCCAGTTCGAGCATGCCGATATCATCTACCACCGCTGGAGTTTGATCCGCACCCGGTTCCAGCTCCATCGTGTGCTGGAAGGTATCGAGCACGAGCCTGGTCCGGTGCTGTCCACTCTGGTGGATCGGGCTCTGCGCGGCGAACTTGGAAACGACGTGCCGGCGGCTTAATGTGCCGGTGGTCAACGTGCTCGATCCGGTGATGAACCTGTTGCAGGACTATATCGGCGAGGAGGCGGCGGCTCGGCCTGGGCGCCAATATGCCCTGAACGCCGACTATTTCCGCCGGATCGACGCCATGCATTACGTGCTGGCTCATGACGATGGCCAGGCTCAGCCGGGACTGGCCGAGGCGGACGTGATGCTGGTCGGTGTGTCGCGCAGCTCCAAGACGCCGACCTGCTTCTACCTGGCCAATCGTGGCATCAAGGCTGCCAACGTGCCGCTGGTCCCCAGTCTGCCGGAGCCGGCTGGGCTGGAGACCGTCGGAATGCCCGGTGATCGGCCTGACACTGGAGGCCGAGGCGCTGATCGAGATCCGCCGCCACCGGCTGCAGGCTGATCGCGGCGGGCAACTCGGCTGGCATCATGCGGCAGAACAGCGTCGAATATGTGGATGAGGATGCAGTGAAGGCGGAGCTGCTCTGGGCTCGGCGACTATGCAACCGACGCGGGTGGCCGGTGGTGGACGTGACCCGCCGCTCGATCGAGGAAACTGCGGCAACCGTGCTGCAACTCATGGATGCATGGCACGAGCGTCGTCGCCAGGCGGCCGCCAAGGCGTGAAGCTACAGCGACCAGGGCACCGACTGATCCTTGCCAGCGGTTCGGCATCGCGCCGTGCCCTGCTGAACGCCGCCGGGCTGGAGTTCGAGGTCCGCACATCGGGTGTCGATGAAGCCGCGGTGAAGCAGGCTGCGGGCGGAGATGCAATCGACACGGCATTACGGCTTGCCGATCTGAAGGCACAAGCGGTCGCAACAGCGGAGCCGGATGCTCTCGTCATTGGTGCGGATCAGATTCTGGTTTGTGAAGGCGTCTGGTATGACAAGCCTGCCAACATGGATGCCGCTGCCGGGCAGTTACGTGCCTTGCGGGGCCGGACGCACGTGCTTGCCACCGCCGTCGTGTGTCACGAGCAAGGAGGCCGTGTCTGGCACCATACAGAATCGCCACGTCTGACGATGCGCGAGTTCAGCGAGGAGCTCCTCAAAGTTTACCTCGACGCCGAGGGTGATAGCGTCAGCACAACTGTTGGTGCCTACCGGGTCGAGGGCCTCGGCGCACACCTGTTCACATGCATTGAAGGCGACTACGCCGCGGTGCTCGGACTGCCTCTGTTGCCGTTGCTCGCATTCCTTCGAGGTCACGGCAGTCTCTGTATATGAGACTACTAATGTGTTTTGATACTTGCATCTTCGTTTCAGTTCATCTAGAGAATTGGTCAGACGATCTCATTGTGAGACACTGCCATGCGGACTGCAGCTACAGGGTTCTTTCTTGGCTACCTCGCCGTAGGGCTCCTGATCGCGCCCGTAGTGCTGTGTGCTTTGCAGGTGACGCCGAATTATGCGAGCGGCGTGGCAATGGTGCTCGACCGTGAGGGAGTGTCGGCGACGGTCGACCGCACCGCTCAGCAGCTCGTCGAGCTTCGAGACCGGATGAATCAAAAGCTGGCGGTGGAAGTCGATCGGCTGATCTTCCCACGGCCCCGGAACTAAGCCTCGCGCTGAAAGTTGCTCAGCAGCTCTTCGATTTTCTCCAGATCCGACTGCTCCATCACCCTGCGTGCCAGCCGCGCGCAGGCATCTATATCCACGCTGCGCACCATCTGCTTCACCCGCGGTACAGACGAAGCAGTCATGCTGAAGCTACGCAGGCCGAGACCGAGCAGCAGTGGGGTCAACCGCGGTTCGGCCGCCATTTCGCCGCACACGGAGACTGGCATCCGCATCCGTAGCGCGGCCTCCGTTGCGAACTGGACCAGCCGCAGCACCGCCGGGTGCAGCGGGTCATACAGGTCCGCGACTTCGGTCTCTGCCCGATCAACCGCCAGTGTATAGGCAGTAAGGTCATTGGTACCGATGGCAAAGAAATCGGACTCAAGTGCCAATGCGTCGGCGGACAGCGCCGCACCTGGCGTTTCTATCATGATCCCAAGCGGCGGCAGCTTTTCCGGTAAGCGTTCGCCGCGCCGCCGTAATCGGCGCGCGACGCGTTCATAGATGTCGCGTGCCGCGCGAACCTCCGGCACTGTTGTGACCATAGGCAGCATCACGCGCACTGGACCGGCCGCGGCAGCCCGCAGGATGGCGGCGAATTGCGTCTCCAGCAGCTCTGGATGACGCAGCAGCAGCCGGATGCCTCGCAGGCCCAGGGCTGGGTTAGGATCCGCGATATCAGGCACGATCCCAGCACTCGACAGCGCCTCGATATCCTTTTCTCCGCCCCAATCCAGGACGCGGATCGCCACTGGGTCGCCGCCCATCGCCTCGACGATGCTGCGATAGGTTTCTGTCTGAATATTCTCGTCGGGTACCGTCTCGCGGTTCATGAACAGGAACTCGGTGCGCAGCAGGCCAATGCCCACCGCCCCGGACTGTGCGATCAGTGGCAACTCCAACGGCAGTTCAAGGTTGGCCTGGAGTTCGACGCTCTCTCCGTCGATGGTTTCCGCGGGCAGCCGGCGCAGCTTGGCATAGCGCTGGCGCTCCCGCGCGAATGTCGTAACCGCCCGCCGGGCGGTCGCCAACGTTACCGGCTGTGGATTTAACGTCACGATACCCGCCGTGCCATCGACGACCACGACGTCGCCTGGCTTGATGGCGTGAGCCAGTCCCGGAGCACCCAGCACTGCCGGAACGCCGAGCGCACGCAGCATCACCGAAGTGTGGTCGTCTGCGCCACCTTCTTCCGTCGCGACGCCGGCCAACCGAGCCGGGTCCAGGAGAGCGGCATCGGACGGCCGCAGGGACTCGCTGATCAGCACGGCTCCTTCCGGCAATCCCGCGAAACTGCGGAACGGCGATCGTGTCAAATTCCGTACCAAGCGGCGGCCGATTTCCCGTACCTCCTCGGCCCGCCGCGTGAGGCTGGCCTGATCGTCTGCTGGCATGCCAGGTTCGGCTTGCGCGCCGATAGCCCCGGCAATCGCTTCTGTTTCGGCCACCACAGCGCTTTCAGCGGAAAACAACTGCTCCTGGATCCTTTGCCGTACCCCGCGGAGTAGGCGCGACGGGCCGATCATTCGAATGTAGGCATCGATCAGTGGGGTCAGTTCCTGCTGGCTTTCCTCGGGCAGTACCGCCAGCCGTCCGCGCAGCTTGCCGAGTTGCTTACGCGACTGGGCCACCGCGGCATCGAGCCGCGCCCCTTCGGCCGCGCAATCGGCAGCCTGGATCTTGTGATGCGTGATCGTCGGGGTCGGTTCCGACGCGCGAAACACTGGTCCGATCGCTACCCCGGCCGAGACCGGGATGCCGATGATTTGCTTCTCCGGCCGGGAGCCGTCAGGCACGGCACGGTTGATCCGCTTGTGCTGCGGCGGCGGCGGACTAGCCTTGCTCATCGAAGCCGGACTCGATCAGCGCCACGAGGGCGTCGAGAGCCTCCTTCGCGTCCCAGCCGTCAGCGCATAATTCGATCGCTGCGCCTTTGCCTGCACCCAGCATCATCAAGCCCATGATCGAACGCGCCGGGACCGATTGGCCGTCGCGGATCACCTCGATCGAAAAGTCGAAGCGCTCGGCCACCATGACGAACTTGGCGGCGGCGCGGGCATGCAGGCCACGCTTGTTGGAGATGACAACAGTTCGCGTCAGGGCTCGCGCGTTGTCAGGGGAGGAATTTTCCTGAGGAGGGATAGCGCCGTCTTCCGGCGTCATCCGCACGTGCCGTTGGACTTGCCATTGTGCAGTACGTGTGAGGCGCAGGCGATGTATTTGCGTCCCGCCTCTTCGGCGCAACACACCGCATCCGCCAGCGGCTGCTTGGATCGCACCTTCGCCAGTTTTACCAGCATGGGCAGGTTGACGCCGGCGATCACCTCGACGGCGTGCCGCTGCATCATCGAAATTGCGAGATTGGAGGGGGTGCCGCCGAACATATCGGTCAGTAGGACGACACCGTCACCGGTATCGCATCGGGTGATACACGCATCGATTTCAGCGCGGCGGTTTTCGATATCGTCGTCGGGTCCGATGCAGACCGTATCGACGTTGCGCTGCCTGCCCACCACGTGCTCCATGGCGGAACGCAGCTCCTCGGCCAAGCGGCCGTGGGTCACCAGGACCATGCCAATCATTTTCGGTGAAAGGCTTTCCTGGTAGCGTGGGATACTTGCTTACTCATGACTTTGTCTCAGGCCTCCTGTGCCTGAACCGGCGTGGCCTGGGCGGCCAAACCGCGATATTCCTCGACTTCACCGAGCTTCGGCACCGGCCGATGGCTCAAATAAGCCGCCTCCATTCCTTCGCGAGCCAATTCACGGTGCGTGACATGCAGCCGCAAACCGAAACCCGCTTCGTCAGACCCCTGGGCGGTAGCGATCCGACCCGCCAGCCGCTCGGCTAAAAGCTCGACCAGGTAGACCGACCGATGCCTGCCACCTGTACACCCAATCGTGATCGTTGCATATTTCTTGCCCTCTTGGACGAACCTAGGCAAGAGCATGTCGATCAAGTCCGCCATCTTGGCGAAGAATGTCGCGAAGTCGGGGTCGGATGCAATGTAGGTGCCGACGTCGGGATCCAAGCCCGTCCGGTTCCGCAATATAGGGTCATAGTGCGGATTTCGCAAAAAGCGAGAATCGAATACCAGATCTGCCTCCCGCGGTAGGCCCCACTTATACGCGAACGAGATCAATGACACGACGAGACGGTTTTCCTCGGCGTTGCTGTCCGCACCGAAATGCTGGTCAATCAGCCGTCGCAGCGCGGCAAGGGGGAGCTCGGAGGTGTCGATCACCAGGTCCGCCCCGCTCTGGAGCGAGGCGGTGAGCACGACCTCCCGCGCTATTCCATCGGCTACCCGGCTCTGTGGTGCCAGCGGATGCCGCCGCCGCGTGTCAGTGTAGCGCCGCAGCAGCGTCGTCTCATCGGCGGTGGTGTAGACCAGCTCCGGGCGCAGTAGCGGATTGGCACGCAGCCGCGTGAGCGCTTCCAGGACCAGGTCGACATCGAAACCCCGGGTGCGCGCATCCACGCCGATCGCCAGATTGCGATCGCTGCGGCTTACCATCTCGTCGAGCATTGGCAGAGGCGGGTTATCGACGGTCTCGTAGCCAAGGTCCTCCAGTTCACGCAGAACGGATGCCTTGCCGCCACCTGAGAGACCGGTGACCAGGACGATCCGTTGCCGCCCCCCAGTCATGGTGCAAAGGCACCCGCGACCTGGGTGATGCGTCCTAATGCGCAATCGAGCGCCAACGCCACACGCTCTGGTGCCGATACCAGCCAGGGGTCCAGTCGGACCACCGGCACGTCCAATGTTCGATGTCGCACCGGCGCCGGCATTCGTGCCGGCGCATCGGCGAGCTCCACGACGAGGGCAAGCCGTGCCGATGGCGCGTAGGGCAACCGCACGATACCCAGCCCTCGGACCTCCAGCATGCCGGCGAGCGCTGGCACCGGCCGCGCTATACCATCCTCGATGTCAACCCGATCGTCCGCGACAAGTTCGAAACCGCGCGCAAGCAGGCGCAGGAGTAAGTCCGACTTGCCTGCCCCCGGAGGGCCAATCAGCAGCACACCGTCGCCGGAGCGACTGCCACAGCTCCCGTGCATTTGCATGGCCCGGCAATCTGGGCCGATGTTGGCGGGAAAGGAAGTGGCTTGTGGCGCGGCAGGGGAAATGCCAGCGTCCGCCCCGCCATGATCAGCCGAAGCGATATCGCCAAAGCCGCGAGCCGGATCGCAGGATATGTCCGCCATACGCCGCTCCTTCACATCACAGGTCCCGAACTCGGGTTGGAGTTTCCTGTGACGCTGAAACTGGAACTGCTACAGCATGCGGGCAGTTTCAAGCCGCGAGGCGCATTCAATCGGCTGCTATCAGCGGAATTGCCCGAAGCTGGCGTCATCGCCGCATCCGGCGGCAATCATGGCGCGGCGGTCGCCTACGCGGCGCGTGCACTCGGCGTCGCGGCTGAAGTCTATGTTCCGGAGCTGACGCCGCAGGCGAAGGTCGCGCGCATTGCCAGCTACGGCGCGCATGTTGTCCAGGTCGGTGCGACCTATGCGGAAGCACTGGCGGCATCGCGCGATCGGCAGGCAGCGACTGGAGCACTGGAAGTCCATGCCTATGACCATCCCGACGTGCTCGCCGGACAAGGCACGGTAGGACGCGAATTCGAGTATGACGAGCCCGAACTGACGCACATATTGGTGGCCACCGGAGGAGGCGGTCTGATCGGCGGCATCGCTGCGTGGTACTCCGGCAGTGTCCAGGTGGTCAGCGTTGAACCGGAAGGCTGCCCCGCACTGCACGATGCACTGCGCAGTGGGCGTCCAGTGGATGCGCCGGTGGGCGGGCTGGCGTCGGACAGTCTCGGTGCGCGCAAGGTCGGGGACCTGATGTTTCCGATCGCGCGGAACTATGTGGCCGGTGCCGTTTTAGTGCCCGATGCCGCGATTGCCTCGGCACAGCGTCTGATCTGGGACCGCTTGCGGCTGATCGCCGAGCCTGGTGGGGCTACCGCGCTGGCCGCGCTGCAGTGCGGTGCATTCACTCCGCCCGCTGGCGCGCGCGTCGGCGTGCTGGTGTGCGGCAGCAACACCGATCCCGCGAAAGTGGTTGGAGCATGAGCCGAATTCCTGCTCGCCACGGATGGCCGAGGCATTGCGACGCTGACCCTGCACCGTCCCGAAGTGGCGAACGCCTACGATGAAGGCCTGCTACGTTCGCTGACAACCACCCTGGAACAGATCAGCCAGGACGATACCGTCCGTGCGCTCGTCATCCGTGGCGCCGGCAAGCACTTCCAGGCTGGCGCTGATCTCAACTGGCTGAACCATTTGTCCTGCCAGGGGCCGGAGGAAAACTACACCGCCTCTATCGTCACCGTGCGTTTCAGCAAGACGTTGAACGAGCTACCGAAACCGACAATAGCGGTGATCCATGGCGCCTGCTTTGGCGGTGGCGTTGGAATTGCCTGCTGCGTTGACGTAGCGCTGGCGACGCCTGATGCGATCTTTGCCATCAGCGAGGTGCGCCACGGCATCGCGCCGACACCGATATCGACGTACATGGTGGATGCCATCGGCCTGCGACAGACGCGCCGCTATGCCCTGACCGGCGAACGCTTCGGCGCCGACGAGGCGCTCCGGATGGGGCTGCTGCACGAAGTGGTGCCGGCGGATCAGATGGATGTGCGGCTCGCCGAAGTGCTGGACGCGATCATGCTCGGCGCGCCCGTCGCGATCGCGAAAACCAAGCTGTCGGTGCTAGGGGCCAACGGCATGTTGCTGGATGACCGCGAGGTTGCGCTATTGGCACATGAGGGCTGGATGCAGCGTCAGTCGGCGGAAGGCCGCGAGGGCACCTCTGCCTTCCGCGACAAGCGCCGTCCGGCGTGGTATAAACCAACCACATAAAGCACCTCGCCCACGAAGTGGGAGAGGTCGCCGCGCGCAGCGCGGCGGGTGAGGGTGCAGCAACCCCCCAATACGATTTCTTTACTTCTCCACTTTACCCTCGCTTCATGTCCAACGCCCGAGCGCGGGAACTCACGCCGAAATCCGACCAGCGCCGAAGCGGTTATGTGGCGCATCCTGCGCAATCGGAACCTCGCAGGTCGCAAGTTTCGGCGACAGCATCGGATCTGCCAATTCGTTGTCGATTTTGCCTGCGTAGAGCTGTCGCTGGTGGTGGTGCTCGATGGCGGGCAGCATGCAGACTCCATCTATGACGAATGGCGGACGGCGCAGCTCGCATCCGAAGGCTGGCGCGTCATCAGGTTCTGGAACAACGAGGTTCTGAGCGATCAGTCAGCGGTCACCGAGAGACTTAAGATAGAAATGGCAGGGTGCGGGAGGCAGCACCCTCACCCGCCGCGCTAAGCGCGGCGACCTCTCCCACGCGCAGCGCGGGAGAGGTGTTTGGTGTTAACCGGCTGTTGACAACTTTCGCGTCAGGCTCCGGGCATTCCCAACCCGGAACGCTACGCCACCATGGTGCAACGCGCGGAACACGAGCCAACGATGGAAGAAATCGTCGTCGCCTTGCGCGAGACGCGGCGCGGCGCCGGCCGCACGGCGCCATTCAACGTCGCAAGCCGGCGCATAGGCGGAAACCGCAGTGCCAACGTCGTCACCTACCCGCAGAACTGGATCGCCGGCGCGACCGACGCAGCGGACCTGCGCGATAGCGAAACCGAGCGGCTGCTCGCCGACAACACGCAGCTCAATGAACGCATCATCTTCCTGCTCAAGATCGTCGAACGGGAACAGGCACGTTCGGCGGAGCGCGTGGCGATCGAGATGGACCGCGACGCGGTATTCCGCGATGTGAAATCGGCACTCAAGGCGGAACTCCGGCCAGCTTTGCTGGTGCTGTTGCGTCTGCTTGAGAAGCAGCTCGCCGACCCGAACCACCCTGTCGGTCCTGACGCACCATCGGCATGGATCGTCGATCTGATCCGGAAGCTCGATGCCGACAATCCACATGACCCAGGACAAGACCAGCTCGCTCCTGCCAAACCCCCGGCGATCGCTGCGGCAGCGGCTTGGCCGCCTCGTCCATGCGCTGGGCTTTTGATGCGTTCGTTCAAACGCTGCGTCGCGGGCTTCGGTCGGCTGCCCGCACCGCATTCCGCCGCAACCGTGCACCCCGCCCTCACCCAGGAGAATCGCCAATGGACACCGCCACGTCGCAACGCACCGTCAAGGGACTCGACATCGGCACCAGCCGTATCGTGCTCGCCACGCTGAACGGCCAGATGGTCAACTTCACGCCGCAGCTCAATGCCTTCGTCGATATCCCCTATAGCAAAATGACCGAGCAGATGCTGGCGCGCGAGAACATACTGCATCAGGTCGAGCAGGCGGCCGTATCTACGCCTACGGGAATCGCGCCGATGAATTCGCGAAATTCCTCGAAGGCGACACGCGTCGGCCGATGCAAGGCGGCATGCTGAACCCGTCGGAGCCCAGGAACCTGCAGGTGATCGAGCTGCTGCTGTCACGTATGTGTGGTAAGGCAGGCGATGGCGAGAAACTTTGCCTGAGCGTGCCGAGCGCACCACCTACTCGTGACACGGACCTGATCTATCATGAGCGCTCCGTGCAGGGGATCTGCGAGAAGCTTGGCTACCACGCGCAGGTTGTGAACGAAGGCCTTGCCGTTGTTTATTCCGAACTGAAGGATGCGAACTTCACCGGCATCGGCATGAGCTTTGGCGGCGGCATGTGCAACATTTGCCTCGCGTATCTCGGTCTTCCAGTTATAACCGTCGCGACGGATCGGGCCGGCGACTACATCGATCAGAGCGCTGCCTCCGTGACCGGTGAAACGCCGACCACGGTGCGCCTTCACAAGGAAAATGCCACCGAGACAGGATTCATGCTGACCGACACGGCGGATCGTTCCATCGACCGCGCGCTGTCGGTGTATATTCCGACGTCATAGAGACAGCGGCCAGCGCCTTGCAGACGGCGATGGCTGACTCGAAAAAACTGCCGCGCTTCAACAACCCTGTGCCGATCGTTTGCGCGGGTGGTACGACGATGGCGGGCAATTTCCTGCCTCGGTTGAAAGCCGCGCTCGAGGACACCGACCTACCGATCGAGATCAGCGACGTCTATCTCGCCAAGGATCCGTTGAACGCGACAGCGAAGGGAGCACTGGTCGGCGCGATGCTCAATATGTAGTCAACGCGGTCGCACGGGTTCGGGCGGATAGCTGGCGAGGAAAGCTCGCAGCGCCGGCGACTGGCTCACCGCGGCCTCGCCGGCGGCGACCAGTTGGTCCACATCGTCGCGCGGGATCGTCAAGCCGGTAGGGATCGCCAGCAACTTGTCCTTCTCTGGCGCGTCAGTCATTCCCGACAGAGAGATATGGATCAGTGCGCCGCGCACGTCATCGCAGCGCGTGCCGTCAACCAGCTTTCCCTCGCCGCATCTCACCCCAATAATGGCGTGTGCCAAACTGCCGACAAGATCGTTCACCGTGGTCAGCGTTTCAAAGTTGTAGCGATCGATTTGTGCACCGGACACCAGGCCGAAAAGCGAAAATAGGCCACCCACGGCGCGGCGCTGAGCCACTGAGGAAATCCTGCGTGCCTTGCCCATCAATGCTTAAAATCAGGATGCGGCGGAGATGATCGATGCCACGGCGCCGCATCTCATCGGGTGCCAGTGCGAAGTTTTGCATCACACTCGCACCAGCGCGCAGCGCAAGATTGTCGGACACGCCGCCATCGACCAGGTGAAGATATCGAGTGCGGTTCGGATCAAGGTACTGGTTCACGAGCTGTGCCTGCGCGCCGATACGCGACAGTGGATCATTGAGCTCCGCGGCACTGACGTAATCCAGCCAACCCGGCCTGCGCCCATGGCAGTCGTCCACGTGGCTGGTAAGCGTGATCGGTGAGAACAGCCCAGGGAAACCGTTGGATGCCGCGACTGCGCGTGCAACCGGAAATTTGTCCAGGTTCGAGCAGATCAGATCGAACGTTTGCTGCGTGAACAAAACGGGATTGCCATAGGACAGATCGGTTGCTCCTATGGCGATCAGTGGCCGGCCAAGTCTCTGCAGATCGGCAAAGGTTGCGCCGTGGAACATGGTGCGATCGTAGACCTGTTCCATGAAGTCATTGGTGCCAACCAGCGGATCGCTGATCCATGTCCAGTTCCAAGGCAGCAGATAGATGCCCCAGATATAGCTTTCGGTATCCTGATAGAGAAAATCCCGCTCGAAACTTTCGAACGTCTTGTCGCGATAGAGACCGTAATATGCCGCGGGGAAGCTGCCCCCCGACACGCCGGCGATAACGTCCAGCACTTGCAGCAATGAACGAGGCCCATCTGCGAACGGCACGTCCACGTCGCGCATGCCCTTCAGTGCACCATAAGCGAACGAGGCGGATCGCTTGCCGCCACCCGACATCGCGACCAACACCACCAGGTCCGGATGTTGGCCTGGCTGCGGCGCCAGATCCTCCCACCGGTACCCGTCGGCGGAAATCTGGCTGCTTCCGGGCGGCGCCAATTCGTTCGGTGTCAGCGGGACAGTGTCGGTCACCGTCAATGAGGCGCAGCCAACCAGCACCAGTGCCAACGAAATCGCCGCGATCCCCCGTGCCGCCACGCGACCAGCCTCTTACGTTGTTGAATTTAACAGAGCACGGCACGATGCTCGGAACAACGTTTGTCACCTGAGGCGCATCTTGGACATAACCGGCCCTACCTCTCGAGTTTATTTCTCGCAGCGGCTGCGCCTGCACTACGTCGATTGGGGGAACCCCGGCGCGCCGCCACTGATCCTGCTGCATGGTGGCCGCGATCATTGCCGCAACTGGGATTGGGTCGCCGCGGCGTTGCAAAACGACTACCACGTCATCGCTCCCGACCTGCGCGGTCATGGTGACTCCGCGTGGTCCGCGTCCGGCCACTACACGATGGCGAGTTATATCTACGACCTGGCGCAGCTCGTGCACCAGCAAGAGCTGGCACCGGTCTCCATCGTCGCACATTCGCTCGGCGGCAATATCGCGACGCGCTATGCTGGCATCTATCCCGAAGCCGTGTGCCGGCTAGTGGTGATCGAGGGTCTCGGTCCGCCGCCCCGCCCACCTGGCGAGCCGCCGCGCCGATCGATTGACCAACGCATGCGGGAGTGGATCGATGAGAGCCGCACACTTTCAGGCCGGATGCCTCGCCGCTACGCTTCGATCGAGGATGCGCTGAAGCGCATGCAGGAGGAAAATCCGCATTTGTCTGCCGAGCAGGCGCGGCATTTGACGCAGCATGGCGTCAATCAGAACGAGGACGGCACGTATAGCTGGAAATTCGACAACTATGTCCGTGTCTGGCCGCCCTACGACATGACGCGAGAGGATGTCGTCAGTCTCTGGACCCGGATTGCCTGCCCGACACTGCTGGTCCATGGCAAGGAGAGCTGGGCGAAGGATCCGGCCGAAGACGGCCGCGCGGCCTATTTCCGTGATGCGCGCGTACTTGGCGTCGATGGCGCGGGCCATTGGGTGCACCACGACAAGTTGGAGCTGTTTCTGCGAGAGGTACGCATATTTCTCCAGTAATCGCGGTCAGCATGCGGTGGTCTTAACAAAATCTTTCCATTCTGCCGCGACAAAGCCGTCTATGAGCTCAGCACTGATTTCCAATGCAGACGCCAGGCGCATCCCGATTCCTGCCGAGGATCAGGATATTGCCGCCCTCCGCGACAGCGTCATCGCCAAGCTGACCTACGCTGTCGGCCGCGATCCGATCGTGGCGACCGACCGCGATTGGTTCATGGCGACCGCATTGGCGGTGCGCGACCATGTCCTGGAGCGCTGGATGCCATCCACGCGTACCAACTACGAGTCGAAGAGCAAGCGGGTCTATTACCTGTCCCTGGAATTCCTGATCGGCCGCCTGCTGCACGACTCGCTCAGCAATCTGGGCCTGGTCGATCGCATGCGCGCCGCCTTGGCGGAGCTTGGGGTCGATTACGACAAGCTGTGCGACATCGAGCATGACGCAGCCTTGGGCAATGGCGGCCTCGGCCGGCTTGCGGCCTGCTTTATGGAGAGCATGGCCACGCTCGGCATCGCCGCTCATGGCTATGGCATCCGCTATCATCACGGGATGTTCCGCCAGGTGATCCGTGACGGTTGGCAATTGGAATATCCCGAGAACTGGCTGACCTTCGGCAATCCGTGGGAAGTCGCCCGCACCGATGCCACGCATCTGGTGGGCTTCGGCGGTACGGTGGAGACCCAGACCAAGCCGAACGGCGAACCTCGTTTTTTCTGGCACCCCGCGGAAACAGTCGACGCGGTTGCCTACGATACGCCTGTGATTGGCTGGCGCGGACGCTATGCCAACACGCTGCGGCTATGGGCCGCATGGGCCAGCGATACACTGCGCCTCGATGCGTTCAACCGTGGCGACCATATCGGCGCGCAGGCGGAGCGGGCGCGCGCCAACTCGATCTCGCAGGTCCTGTACCCCAGTGATGACACGGCGGCGGGGCAGGAATTGCGGCTCCGGCAGGAGTATTTCTTCACTTCGGCCTCATTGCAGGATCTCGTGGCACGCCACCTGCGCCAGCAGAACGACGACATTCGCTTGCTGCCGGACAAGGCGTCGATCCAGTTGAACGATACGCATCCTGCGATCGCCGTCGCCGAACTGATGCGCATCCTGGTTGATCTGCATGATATTCCCTGGGACGAAGCATGGCAGATCACCAACGACACGATTTCCTACACCAATCACACGCTATTGCCGGAGGCGCTGGAGAGCTGGCCTGTTTCATTGATGGAGCGGCTGCTGCCGCGCCATATGCAAATCGTTTATCAGATCAACCGGCAGCATCTTGACACTGTATGCGCTTTGCCTCGGTCCGATGGACCGCCGCTTTCCGCACTATCGCTGATTGATGACAACGCTGGTCGCCGCGTCCGCATGAGTTCGCTGGCGTTTGTGGGTTCGCACAAGGTCAACGGCGTATCGGAGCTGCACACTAACCTGATGCGCGAGACCGTATTCCGCGAGCTGCACCGGGTCTATCCGGATCGCATCGTTAACAAGACCAACGGCATCACCTTCCGGCGCTGGCTGTTCGCCGCAAACCCGCGAACTGACACGAGTTGCTGACCGATGTGGTTGGCGAGCGGCTGCTCGACGATGCGGATGCGCTTTCAGAGTTCGCGCGGGTCGCGGAAGATAGCGGCCGTGCATGAACGGCTGGCGCGGATCAGGCGAGCAAACAAGCGGCGTCTGGCAAAGCTGGTTGCTGACAGGACGAATGTTCAGCTCGATCCGGATGCGCTGTTCGACGTGCAGATCAAGCGCATTCACGAATACAAGCGGCAACTGCTGAATATCCTGGAGACGATTGCGCTGTACAACGACATGCGCACTCAGCCGACATCCAATTGGGTGCCGCGGGTCAAGATCTTTGCCGGGAAGGCAGCGGCAAGCTATCGCCGTGCAAAGCTCATCATCAAGCTGATCAACGACGTGGGCAGGATGGTCAACGACGATCCAGGCCTCCGCGGCATGCTGAAGGTCGTGTTCATTCCCGACTACAATGTCAGTGTGGCGGAAACGATTATTCCGGCGGCTGATTTATCGGAGCAGATTTCGTCCGCCGGTATGGAGGCATCGGGTACAGGCAACATGAAGCTGGCGCTGAATGGCGCTCTGACGATTGGCACGCTTGATGGCGCGAATGTGGAAATCCGTGAACGCGTCGGTGACGATAATATTTTCATTTTTGGCTTGACGGCGGACGAGGCGGAAGAACGGCGTCATCGCGGCCCAAGCGCGCGCGAGACGATCGCTGGTCTCCCGGTGCTGCAGCATGTGCTGGACGAGGTGCGGGATGGTGTGTTCTCCCCGACTGAGCCTCAGCGCTTTGCCGAGCTGATCGACGAACTGGTCGGCAATGACCATTTCCAGGTAACCGCGGATTTCGCCGCCTATGCCGCCACGCAAGGCCAGGTGTCGGCGCGCTGGCGTGACCAACGCGGCTGGTGGCGTTCGAGCGTCCTGAACACGGCGAATGTCGGCTGGTTCTCATCGGATCGCGCAATCCGCGAATACGCCGCGGATATCTGGAACGTGACGCCGCGCGTCCCATAGGGTTGCGTCGGCCGATAGGCCGCGTCAGCATCGCGGCATGGACCTGATCATCCGCAATGCCCGTCTGTCTCATGCGCCGGACGCTCCGCCTACCGATATCGGTGTGACGTATGGCCGGATCGTCGCGATCGAACCGGCATTGCAAGCCGATGGACCGGCATTCGACGCCGAAGGATGTCTGGTGTGCGGCGGGTTCGTCGAGACGCACATCCACCTGGACAAGTCCAACATCATCGATCGCTGCCCCCCAGCGGAAGGCCGACAGCCCAACTCCATGCAGCGCGTGGCCGCGGTCAAGCAAACCTTCACCGTCGAGGACGTCTACGAACGTGCCAGCCGCACGCTGGAGAAATGCATCAAGCACGGCGCGACGCGGATGCGCACCCATCTGGAACTGGACGGTGGCGTGGAGATGCGCAGCTTCGAGGCGATCGAGCAGCTTCGCCGCGACTATGCCTGGGCTATCGACATCGAAGTCTGTGTGTTTCCGCAGGAGGGGCTGACCAACAATCCCCGTTCCGACCAGTTGCTGGTGGAAGGCTTGAGGCGTGGCGCACAGGTCATTGGTGCCGCGCCCAACTATGATCCGGACCATACGGGGCAGGTGCACCGGGTCTTCGACCTTGCGCGTGAATTCGATGTGGACATCGATATGCATCTCGATTCCGGCAATTCGCCGGAAGCGATGGACATCCACCTTGTCTGCGAGCTGACGGAGAAGTATCGCCTCGGCGGGCGCGTAGCCGTTGGCCATATGTGCAAGCTCTCTACCATGCCGGTCGCCAATCTACGCGCGCTGGCGAAGCGGATCGCCGATGCCGGCGTGGCGGTGACGGTATTGCCGGCGACGGAGCTGTTCATGATGGGCCGCGATCAGGAATTCAACGTGCGCCGCGGGGTGGCCGATGTGAATCTGTTGGTAGAATGCGGCGTAAACTGCTCGCTCTCCACGAACAATGTGCTGAACCCGTTTACGCCCTTCGGCGACGCGTCGCTGCTGCGCATGGCGAACCTGCAGGCCAATGTTTGCCAGATCAGCGGCACACAGCGGCTGCGCGAATGCTTCGCCATGCTGACCGAGCGTTCGGCGCGGCTGATGAACCTGCAGGACTATGGCATCGGGATCGGCAATCCCGCCGACATCGTTGTGCTGGATGCGATGTCACCGGAGCAGGCGGTGGCGGAGATCACGCCTCCGCTCGCAGTGTTCAAGCGAGGCCGGCGCACGGTCACCCGGACGCGCACGGAGCTGCACCGGCCATGACTCGATCCTTTCTTGCGAGCGATGGCAACCGCATCGCCTACACGGTCGATGATTTCGCCGATCCGTGGCGGCCAGTAGCGACGCTGGTGCTGCTTCACGCGGCCATGGGTTCGTCGAAGCGCTGGTATGCTGCGGTGCCCCCACTATGCCGGCACTACCGCGTCGTTCGGATGGACCTGCGGGGCCATGGTAAGTCGCAGGTGCCCCCGCAGGAGCCGCCGTTGTCGATGGATCGTCTCGTGCAGGACGTGCGCGAGCTGCTGGACCGTCTCGATTGTGATGCGGCACACATCGTCGGCAATTCGGCCGGAGGCTATGTGGGGCAGAACCTGGCCATGCAGTCGCCGGAACGCGTGCGCAGCCTGATGTTGTTTGGCTCGACACCAGGTCTGAAGAACAGCCAGGCGCACACCTGGTTGCCGCGTGTCGCGAAGGAGGGGCTGCGCAATTTCCTCGCCGCGACGATCGAGGATCGCTTTCCACCGGGCCATGATCGCGGTCACGTTGAATGGTTTCTCGACGAGGCGGCGAAGAACGACACCGCCTATATCGGCCGGTTCGTCGGGCTGATGACGACGCTGTGGTGGGCCGACGAGCTGCCGCGCATCAAGTGCCCGACGCTGCTGGTGATGCCGGGCGCGGAAACCGTCGGCAGCACACAGAACTACGAGATTATGCGAGCGAAGATCCCGGACTGCGAACTGATCACTTATGAAGGTTTGCCGCACAACATCTGCGATATTGTGCCGGATCGCTGTGCCGCGGATATTCTGGCCTTTCTGCGCAGGCGATCTGCGTAGCCACACAAAACACCTCGCCCACGAAGTGGGAGAGGTCGCCGCGCAATAGCGCGGCGGGTGAGGGTGTTTGTGCAGTGGCACTACCCCCACCCGGCGCTATGCGCCGGCCTCTCCCGCAAGCGGGCGAGGCAAGAAATTTACAAGGAGGCAACGATATGCGACTTGCCGACATCGCTCAGGTCATCCGCAGCAAGAATGCCGGCCCGCGTCGGCTGACTCTGGACCTGATGTTCGCGACCGATCGCGACTATAGTCGGGTGGCGCAGTCCCCTTCGCTAAGCCGGGAGCAAATCGGTGCACTCTACGGCTTGCCCGCAGCCGATGTGACCGTCATCCCTTATCCGGTCGGCCGCGCCATCAAGATCGTCTTGGCGCGACCGATCATGGCCGGCGATCCAGGCGATCGAGATGTATATGGCGCCCAACAGCACGCACCTCTGCTGGAGCTGGAAATATGAGCGCCTCCGGCCGCGTCCTGGACGAGGTCCGCCGCACGCGCCGGCCGATGCGTTTTCTCGGCGCTTCCGGCCAGCTTGGCTATGGCATTCCCACACCGGCCTTCAACGCAGGCCTCGCGCGCAAGCCAGACCTGATCGGCTGCGACATGGGCTCGATCGACATCGGCCCGACCTATCTTGGCAAAGGCGAGATGGCGACCGCGCCCGCCGCGACGCGGCGCGATCTGCGCAAGGTACTGCTCGGCGCGCGTTCCATTGACGTGCCTCTGGTGATCGGCTCCGCCGGTTCCGCGGGCGCGGAACCGCATCTGGAGGCAACGCTTGCCATCATTCGTGATATCGCGCGGGCCGATCGCCTCCATTTCCGCCTCGGCGTGCTGCGTGCCGACCTTTCGCGTGACATGCTGCGCCGGGCGGTGCGCGCCGGCGCCGTCATCGGCATTGATGATATGCCTGCGTTGACCGAGCAGGAGGTGACCGAGGCATCGCATATCGTCGGCCAGATGGGCATGGGGCCGTTCCGTCGCGCGCTTGCCGAGAATATCGATGTGCTGGTCGCCGGTCGCGCCTGCGACACTGCGATCTTCGCCTCACTGCCGACCATGCTGGGATTTCCCGTCGGTCTTTCCGTGCACATGGCGAAGATCATCGAGTGTGCCTCGCTGTGCTGCTTGCCGGGAGGACGCGACTCGATCCTGGCGACGTTGGATGATGACGGCTTCGTGCTGGAAAGCATGGCGGAGCAGCGTCGCGCGACGCCAGTCTCGGTTGCAGCGCATAGTCTCTATGAGCAGGCTGATCCGTACACGGTGTACGAACCAGAGGGGCGGCTTGATCTCAGCAAGGCCGACTACGCAGCGGTGGACGATCGCCGCTGCCGTGTCACTGGCGCTGCGTGGCACGATTCAAGCGAGCCCTGCGTGAAGATCGAGGGCGCGCGCAAGATCGGCGAGCGTGCCGTGCTGTTGGCAGGTGCAGCCGATCCTCGGTTCATCGCGCAACACCGCGAGATACTGGCCGCAGTCACGACCGTCGTGCGCGACCTGGTGTGCGAGGATGCGCCGGAAGACTACACGCTCCGTTTCCGCGTTTATGGCATAGACGGTGTGCGCATGGCGGCGCCAGCAAATGAATTACCGCCTGGCGAGGTGTTTGTGATGGGCGAGTGCATCGCGCCCACTGCGGAGCGCGCCGCCGAGGTGGTGCGTACGTTGAAGCAGTACCTGCTGCATCACGGCTACGCGGGGCGGCTATCGACCGCCGGCAATCTCGCCTTCCCCTTCACACCGCCAGAAGTGTCGCTTGGGCCGGCTTACCGATTTAACGTCTACCACCTGCTGCGGACACGGGATCCGGATGGGATGTTCCCGCTGGAGGTCGAGACGCTGTAGCACCCTGTCCCTAACCCTCCCCCGCCCAGCGGGGAGGAGATGTATGGTCAGTACCCCACTGGCGTTGCGCTTACCGGCACCCACTTGCCCCCCTTCACCACGCACAGGAATGATTCATTCGATCCCTGGTGCTTGGTTGGGCTAAAGCTCATCGGTGGTGAGCCGAAGATGTCGTGCCAGTCCTTGATGCTCTCCATTCCGGACACGAAGCTATCCACCGTCACGTCCTTGCCAGCATTCTTCAATGCCTGCACGACAAGTTGCGCGCCAGTGTAGCCGAGTTGCGCCGCGAAGTTCGGCTCCTTGCCGAACTCCTTCTTGTAGTCCTCAGCGAACTTTGTGACCGCTGGGTTCTCGCTGCTCGCAGCCACGTAAAGCACCGGCGTCATCGAGTAGAAGCCATCCGTCACCTCACCCGGCACTTCTGCCACCGCCTCATCGTAGCTCGCGGCCTGGCCGAGCATATCGACCTTCCATCCCGTCTTCCGCACCGCCGAGATGATCTGCACCGTGTCGCGCACGATGCCACCTACCAGGATCAGGTCGCAGTTGGCGTCGTGCAGCCGAGCGACGGATGCACTGAAATCGGTATCCGTCGGCTTGTGCAGCGTCTCCGCGGCCAGCTTCACGTTCAGCGCCTTCAGTTCGTCACGCGCACCGTCCATCACATCGCGGCCGAAATCGGTGTCCTGCGACATGGCACAAATCGTCTTCTTCCCGTGCTGCTCGACGAACAGCTTCACGCCGGCGCGCATCTGGTCATAGTAGGATGACGCAAGGCCAAACTTCAGGTGGTTCAGCGGCTCGTACATCGAGCGCGCCGAGGTCAACGGGAACACATTCGGCACACCAGCCGCCAATTGCATGGGCATCGTCGCATTGTTCATCGGCGTGCCGCCGTCCGCGACCATGACGAATACGTTGTCGCGGTTGATCAGCTTGTTGGCCGCCTGCACCGAGCGAGGCACCTGATACTGATTATCCTCGAGGATGTATTTGATCTTGCGCCCGTTGATGCCGCCCGCGGCATTCGTCTCTTCGAACACCATCCGCCATGCATTGGAATTGTTGACCCCCCACATCGCTGTCACACCCGACAGGTCGGTGTAGGTCCCGATCGCAATCTCACTATCGGTGACACCGCGGACGGTGTCGGCCGCCATCGCCGGTGCCATCAGTGCGACGGCTAATATCGCCGCCGAAAGCTTGCCACGCATGTGCATTTCCTCCTGCTAAGTGCCGTATGCTTCTTCCATCAGGGCGAGATAGCGAACGTCCGCGACGGCGCCTTCCGTCGTCTGGCCATTGATGTGCTGAATGGTAATGCCGAGGGCCGCTGCCCATCGCTCAATCTCTGGCGGCAACGCCATTGTCCCCGTGTAGGCTCGGCGCAGTCTGCTCAGGCCAAGCTCGCGGCGCACCGCATTCAGGACGAACAACTTCGCGATCGCGTCGCCTGAGGCAATGGCCCAGCGATACAGGTTCCGTTGCAGCGGGGTGGCAGCGTCAGCCGCTCTCGTGGCACGGTCATACAGCAATTGCCAGGCCGCCTTATCAGGTACCGAGCAGTGTTGGTTGGACCTCCTGAAGATTCTCGACCACCGTATCCGGGCTCTCGAGGTAATTGCTGATGGCACAGGCATCGAGCGATAGGTACAGCCCCAACCGCTCCAGTGCGTGGCACATCGGTAGCAGCGCCAGCCGCTCGTCTCCGGAGCGCGGCTGCAACACCGAACGCGCATGCTCAACCACGTGCATCGCATCACCATGCGTCAGCACCCGCATGCCGGGCAACAGGAGCACCGCTGGCTGATCCTGTGTCACGACCGCCGGTGCCGCATCACCGCCGTGCGCGACAAAGTCCTGCAGGCTTTGGCAAATCGGATCGGCGAAATCGCGCAGGCCCTTCATGTCGAAGATTACGATATGTCGGAGCGTTGGGCAGCGGTCCCGCGCGAGCAGCGCCTTGTCGAATTGCTCCTCATTCTCGACGAACAGGACGTGGCACCGCGCTTGGTGCAGCAGTTCGCCAACGGCTTCCGGCTCGCTGGCGGGATTGATCGCGTTGCTGACCCCACCAGCTCCGAGAATGCCAAGATCCGCATAGACCGCCTCTGGGCGAGCCTCTGCCAATACGCAGGCGACTTCGCCGGACTGAAAGCCGATCCGGGCAAGCCCCTCCGTCACGGCATGCACCTGGGCACCCAGCTCGGCCCATGTCACCGCCTGCCAGATGCCGCGATGCTTCTTGCGCAGCGCGATTTCCTTGCCATGCGCTGCGATGCGCTCGGCCAACAGGGCGGGGATTGTCAGTGCCACAGCCGCTTCCTCTTGTAGCGCCGTTGTCCGCGGATGCCGGCGTCTTTCTGTCCCAGATAGAATTCCTTGATGGCGTCGGTCTGCATCAGGCTGTTGCAATCATCCGCCAGCACAATGCGACCGACCTCCAGCACATAGCCAAACTGTGCGGTGCGCAGCGCCATGTGTGCGTTCTGCTCCACCAGCAAGATCGCGACGCCTTGTTCGTCGTTGATGCGCCGGATGATGCGGAAGATCTGCGTGACCAAAATCGGCGAAAGGCCAAGTGACGGTTCATCGAGCAACAACAACTTGGGCCGCCCCATCAACGCGCGGCTGATCGCAAGCATCTGCTGTTCACCACCAGAGAGCAGGCCGGCACGCTGGTGCGCACGTTCTTGCAGTACAGGGAAATACCCGTAGCAAAGCTCCAGATCGTGGTGCACCGCGTCCTTGTCGTGACGCGTGTAGGCTCCCATCAGCAGATTCTCGCGCACGGTAAGGAACGGAAAAGTCTCGCGGCCTTCCGGCACGTGGCAGATGCCGAGACGCATGACCCTGTCGGGCGGCGTGTGTGCGATCTCGCGGCCTTCGAAGCGGATCGAGCCGTGTTCAGCATCCAGCACGCCGGAGATCGTCCGCAGCACGGTCGTTTTCCCAGCGCCATTGGCGCCAAGCACGGTGACAATCTGGCCTTGTTCCACCTGCAGGCTGACACCGCGAATAGCCTGGATGGGGCCATAGAAGGTCTCGATCCCGGTTACATCGAGGAGAGAGTTGCTCATGCCTCCCCCCCGATGTACGCGCGTACCACCTCAGGATGGTTCTGTACTTCGTCCGGCGTGCCGAGCGCAATCACCTTGCCGTAGTTCAGCGCCATCACGCGATCAGACACCATGCGCACGAGATTCATGTCGTGCTCGACCATGATTATGGTGATGCCGAGGTCCTTCTTGATGTCCTCGATCCAGAAGCCCATGCCTTCGGTCTCCTCGACATTGAGACCAGAGGACGGTTCGTCGAGCAGCAGCAGCTTCGGTTCGATGCACAACGCGCGTCCAAGCTCGACGACTTTGCGCACGCCGTAGGGCAGGTTGGCGATCAGTGTGTCGCGGTAGCGTTCCAGGCCGAGGAACGCGATCACTTCTTCGGCCTTTTCGCGATGCTTCAGCTCCTCGCGCCGCACGCTGGGCAGGAAAACGAGCTGCGGGATAACTCCGACCGTCGAATGGCGATGCCGGCCGATCAGTAGGTTCTGCAGCAGCGTCGCCTGTGGAAACAGCTCGATGTTCTGGAAGGTGCGTGCGATGCCCAGGCCAGCGATGCGATATGCCGGCACATCGGTGATGTCCCGCTCATCCAGGAACAAGCGCCCCGATGTCGGCTGATAGATGCGGCTGATCAGGTTGAAGATTGTGGTCTTGCCAGCGCCGTTCGGGCCGATGATGGAAAACACCTCGCCCTGTTCCACGTCGAATGTCACCGCATCGACAGCGCGGATGCCGCCGAAGCGAATGGCGATATCGTCAGCGCGGAACAGGCTCATGGCGCCGCGTCCCCCACCGGGGGCGGAGAGGGCGGAGTACCGAGTTGCCGCCGGACCTTCTTCCCCTCTCCGCCCCAAGGGGCGGAGAGGTCGGGAGAGGTGGGGGACGCGCACCTCATCTCAGCCGCTCCGAGCGCGCGTACGTCTTCTGCCGCCGGAAGCTCGTGCGCCGCTTGAATGGATACGCCTGGAACCAGTGCTTCATCTTGAGCCAGCGGCCATAGATGCCGCCTGGCTCGAACAGGATAACAAGCACCAGCACAAGGCCATATAAGGAAGGTTCCAGGCCAGGCATACGTCCGATCCCGAATGGGAGATCGTCGCGAATGATCGCGATGAACTGCGGCAGCAGGCGAACGAAGATGGCGCCCAGCACCGCGCCGTGCAACGAGCCAAGCCCTCCAACAAACACGATGGTGACGAATTGCACCGACAGCAGTACATCGAACGAGTCGGGTGCCAGGAAGTGGACGTAATGCGCGAACAACGCGCCGGCCAGGCCGGTGATGCCGGCACTGATCGCAAAGGCAAACGCCTTGTATCGCGTGAGATGGATGCCCATGCTCTGCGCCGAGATCTCGCTATCCCGGATCGCAACCATCGCGCGTCCCAACGGACTGCGCAGCAGGTTCACGCTGATCCACAGCACAAAAGCCAGAACCGCCAGTGAAGCGTAGTAGACGCCGGAGGCAGTCTCGATCGGGATGCCAAACACATATGGCGTGGGCACCGAGAAGCCGTCGAACCCGCCGGTCACCGCGTCCCACTTCTGGAAGACCGTGCCGACGATGCTGCCAAACGCCAGAGTGGCGATCGCGAGATACAGCCCGCTCATGCGCAGGGTCGGCAGGCCAATCGCGATGCCGAACAGCGCGGTGAATATACCGGAGACCGGCAGCGAAATCAGGAACGGCACGTTATGCGCAAGCAAGACGGAATTCGTGTAAGCGCCGATGCCGAGGAACGCTGCGTTGCCCAGGCTGATCAGTCCGGTGTAGCCGGCGAGCAACATCATCCCTACGCCGGCAATGGCGAAGATAAAGACGCCGCCGAGTTCACCGACGTAGAACTCGCCCATGACATAGGGAATCAGCAGCAACACAACACAGAGCAGGCCATACCAGAACAGGTCCCCGCGATGCCGCCACAGCGCGATGTCCTGCCGGTAATCGGTGCGGAACACATAGCGCATGAGTTACACCCGCTTCCCCATGCCTTCTGCGAACAGTCCCTGCGGACGTAGGATCAGCGTCGCCAGCAGCACGACATTCGATGTGACTTCCTGAAACCCGGCCGGCAAAAAGTAGCCTGCCAACTGCTCGACGATGCCGATGACAACACCACCGACCAGCGCACCAGGAATGCTGCCGAAGCCGCCCAACACCGCAGCGGCAAATGCCTTAATGCCGAGGAACCCCATGTTCACGTCGATCATCGACACCGGCGACAACAGGATGCCGGCGACGGCTGCCACGCCGGCACTGATTGCCCAGATCAGCGAGAACACAGTGCGAACCGGGATGCCCATGTAATACGCCGCCAACTGGTTCTGCGACGATGCCTGCATCGCGATGCCCAGCCGTGTGCGGCTGAAGAACACATATAGCACGCCGCACAGCAGGACCGTGCCGATGATGATCGACACATTGTCCATGCCGAGCACCAATCCGTTCAGATTGATCGTCTTGTTGGTGAACGGCGTATTGAAACCGACGGAATCGTAGCCCCAGGTGATGCCGGCATAAGCGCGGAATATGAACCCCAGCCCCAACGTCAGCATCACCACGGCAAACTGCGGTTGGCCGATGACGCGCCGCAAGATGATCGCATCCAACGCGAAGCCGAATGCGGCGATGATCGCGATGGCCAGCAGCGATCCGATCCAATAATTCAGCCCGAAATGCGCGATCAGGCTGAACGCGACGAACCCGCCCAGCATCATGATGTCGCCCTGGGCGAAGTTGATCATCTCGGTCGCCTTATAGATCAGGACGAACCCGAGCGCGATCAAACCATAGATGCAGCCCGCGGCTGCGCCGTTGACGACCAATTGCAACAGGCGCGCGGCATCTTCCACCGTTGGCGTCCCTCCCTTAGGCGGGGTCGACGCCCCGGCACTTTGCTTTCAATCGAGACGATAGGCCGCGGATTTGCGCAGCGTCAACGTCATAGTGCCCCGTTGGGCGAGCGCTACGGAACGAAAGCCGCGGCCTTTGCATCCCGAAACGAGGTTCCAGACTCAGCCAGATTGCGCAACAGCAGCGAGGGCGCCCAGCGATCACCGTATTGCTGATGCCAGGCTGCGATCTGGTTATAGACGTCGCGCACGCCGATCGTGTCGGCCCAGAAGAACAGCCCGCCGCGATAGCGCGGGAAGCCGAAGCCGTGCAGCCACATCACATCCACATCGCTCGGCCGATACGCCTTGCCTTCCTCCAGGATCTTGCACGCCTCGTTCACCGACGAGAACAGCAGGCGGCGCAGGATTTCCTCATCGCCGAACGTGCGCTGCGGAATACCGAGGCTTGCGGCGGTTTCCTTGATGATGGCAGCCACGTCCGGATCGGGATACGGCGTGCGATCGCCCTTCTCATATTTATACCAGCCCGCGCCGGTCTTCTGGCCGAAGCGCCCCATCTCCACCAAACGATCCGGTATCGGCTGCTTGCGGAAGTTGGGGTTCTCCGCCGCGCGCCGCTTGCGACTGGCATAGCCGATATCCAGTCCAGCCAGATCGCCAACGGCGAACGGCCCCATCGGATAGCCGAAATCGACCATCACCTTGTCCACCTGTTCGGGCAGACAGCCTTCTTCCAGCAGGATCACCATTTCAGAGTTGAACGGTGCGCGCGAACGGTTGGCAACGAAGCCGTCGGTGTTGCCAGCCATCGCCGAGATCTTGCCGATCTTGCGGCCCACCTGCATGGCTGAGGCAAGCGTCTCCGGCGAGGACGCCTTCCCGCGCACCACCTCCAGCAGCTTCATCACGTTGGCGGGGCTGAAGAAATGCGTCCCCGCCACATCCCGCGGCCGCGTGGTCATCGCGGCGAGCTCGTCGATGTTGAGCGCCGACGTATTGGAGAAGATCAGCGCGCCCGGTTTCATCACTTCGTCCAGCTTGGCAAACACCGGCTTTTTGACATCCATCTCCTCGAACACCGCCTCGATCACCAGATCGCAATCGGCGATGTCTGCATAATCCGTCACCGGTTCTATACGCGCGAGCCGCCGCTGCATCTCCGCTTCCGCCAACGAGCCGCGTTTCACCGACGTCGCGTAGTTGTCGCGGATGCGCTGCATGCCGCGCTCCAGTGCCTCCGTGGTCGCATCAATGATCTTCACCGGGTAGCCGTAATCGGCGAAGCTCATGGCGATGCCGCCCCCCATCGTCCCAGCGCCTACAACGGCGGCACTGGAGAAATCACGTGCTGGCGTGTTGGTGGGAAGGTCCGGCAGCCGCGTGACTTCGCGCTCGATGAAGAACGCATAACGCAGCGCGCGCGCTTCGGGGCTGTCTTCCATCTCCTTGAACAGGTCGGCTTCGCGCCGGCACCCCTGCTCGAACGGCAGCTTGGTCGAAGCCTCGACCGCATCGATGCAGCAATACGGCGCCTTCTGGTTGCGCGCGCGCCGCGCGATCGACTTGCGCATTGCATCGAAGATGCCCGGGTCGTCCAGCTTCACCGCACGGTCGCGCACGCGTGGCAACGTCCGCGCCTCCATGATGCGCGTCGCAAAAGCGATGGCGCTTTCCAGCAGATCGGCGTTCTCCGGCAACAATTCATCGATGATGCCGAGCCTGCGCGCTTCGGGCGCTGGCACATGGCGGCCGGTGACGATCATGTCGAGCGCGGCCTTGGCGCCGATCAGACGCGGCAGACGCTGCGTGCCGCCACCGCCAGGCAGGATGCCAATCAGCACTTCCGGCAATCCCACCTTCGCGCTTGGCATCGCCATGCGGTAGTGACAGGCGAGCGCAATCTCCAGTCCGCCGCCGAGCGCGTAGCCATGAATGGCGGCGATCACCGGCTTCTCGCTGGCATCAAGCACGTCATAGACACGCTGGCCCAGCGGCAGCCTCGGGCGATTGGTGCCGAAGCCGCGGATGTCCGCGCCGGCGATGAAGCTGCGTCCGGCGCCCATCAGGATCATCGCCTTGATCGCCGGGTCGATATTGCCGCGGGCGAGGCACTCCTTGATACCCTCAGCGACGCCGGGCCCAAGCGCGTTCACCGGCGGATAATTCACAGTGATGACGCCAACGTCGCCCTCACGGACCAGGCTCACCGGTGATGCTGCGCTCATTGACGCTTCCTTCGACGAAGTGCGGCAATGCTAGGAGAGCGGCGCGGCGCCGTCCATGCTGGCCGGCATCCGGAAAAGCCGCCCGGTAAATTCAAGTGCATCGACAGTCCATTCGCCACCGATACCCTCGATCATCCAGCGCAGGATGGACCAGAGGTCTCGGTCTGCGACGGCTTCGTCCAACGGTTCGAGCGCGGAAACGATCGCATGGATTTCGACGCCCGATGGAAAGGGCTCGCCGCTGCGGCCGAGGAATATCAGCGCATAGGTGTTGCCGGACGGAGCCTGCAGATAGCCGGGCTGCGTCAGGCCGACGCGATCGAGATCGAAGCTGCGGACGAAGAAGTCACGGAACTCCGGATAATGACCCAGGCGATCCTCGACCAGCAGGAACGCCAGCCGCTTGCCGTCGAGTGATGGCGGCGATGTGATCATGGCAGGCACCGCAGGAATTCGACAATCCGCGCGGCGATTTCCGGACCGGAGTCTTCCTGAAGGAAGTGGCGGCCGGTCACCATATGCGGTCCCTCGGCGTGCGGCAGCAGTTGCTGGAAGCGTGGGATGAAGATGGATGGGTCGAACACATCGTCCTCAAGGCCCCAGACCAGCAGTGCTGGCAGCTTGCAGGCGGACAGTTCGCGCTCCAGCCAGACGAAGCGATCGAAGGCACGCGCGCTGGCATCGAGCGGGATCCAGCGCGGCCATGTCCAGGTGAGAAGGCGGCTTTCGACGTCTGGCAGCGCGGCCTCATAAGCGAGTTGCGCACGCTCCTGAAAGCGTTTGCGATCCACGACCGAGAGGTACACGCCGCGAGCGGCCAGCGCATTATGGCGACCGAGCAGATAAGGCCCGAGCAACGGCGCGTGCATCATCCGCCAGGGAAAAATGCGAGTGTGGAATTCGGCTGGGGGCAGCGGCCACGCCCAGGTGCTCATCAGCACCAGTGCGCGTACGCATGCGATATTCGACAGGGTGAAGCCGAGGCCAGTGGGGCCACCCCAGTCGTGACAGACCAGCGTGGCGCGCTGGACGTCGAGGCCGCGCAGCAGCGCGGTCAGATTGGCAATATGTCCGTCCAGGCTGTGCTGCTGTTCGCGCGCAGGCTTCTCCGAGAGGCCGAAGCCGATCATGTCGGGGACGATGACGCGGTGGCCCGCAGTAGTAAGCGGCTCCACGAAATCACGGTACAGGAAGCCCCAGGTCGGATTGCCGTGCAGTAGCACGACGGGATCGCCGGCGCCTTCGTCAATGTAGTGCATGCGCCAACCGTTGACGCATGCGAACCGCGGCTGGAAGGGCCATTCGCGCCGGACAGCTTCAGGCAAACCACCGGAAGTCATGTCGCTTATCATTTCCGTCAAACCGTTCATCCGATGGCCGAGAGCTCTCATTGCGAGCCTTGCGAATGCGAGGCGAAGCAATCTCGGTCCTGAAGCGCCATTCGGAAGGAGATTGCCTGGCCGGGTCAAGCCGGGCCACCGCGGCGCTCCTCGCAATGCAGTGTCCATGGGCCGGACTTCTGGCTCGGGACACCAATTAGATCGTTATCGCTCAGCTTTGCCAGCGGGACCGGATCACGGGGACGGGGTCCGTGTGGGCGCAGCGCGCGTTGGTATAGAAGGCGAGTGGCTCGGGAATCCCAGTTGGGGTCATTACCTTGACTGCGTAAAGCCACCGACCGCCGCGCTTCTCGCGGACTACTATGTAAGTGTCCATGTCAGCTAGCGCTCCAACTCGGACAGGTGATGCATCGCGTCCGAAAAGAACAGTACCGCTGAATCATCCGAATGCGCCCGAGCACCAGTTTGCCATACCATCCGCGAGCATTTACAGAACCGCCTCCGCCACGACCCGCAGCGCCTCCACCGAGGCACCTGTCAGCACCATCGTCGTCAGCTTGCCGTCCTTCGCCACCTGCTGCCACGCCTGCAAACGATCCTTGATGCGATCAGCCGAACCAACCAGCGCGATCTCGTCAATCAACTTGTCAGGCACCAACGCCTCGGCATCCTTCTTGTGCCCGCCGAGATACAGATCCTGGATCTTTGCCGCTGCTTCTTCGTAGCCCAGCCGGACCGCGAAATCGTTGTAAAAGTTCTTCGATCGCGCCCCCATCCCGCCGATATACAGTGCCAGGTTCGGCCGCACCAAATCACGGCAGGCTTGCAGATCGTCTCCCATCGCAATCTTCACGTACGGAGCCAGATCGAAGTCATGCAGGTCGCGTGTCTTTCCCACCTTCGCGCGTCCATCGAGGATCGGCTTCAGCACCAGATCAGCCTGCTCAGGCGAAAACCAAATCGGCAGGGTGCCATCCGATACCTCACCGGCACTGCGCAACCCCGCCGGTGTGATTGATGCAGTGTATATCTTCAGGCTCGGGTCACCGTGCACGATGCTGCGCAGTGGTTTACCAAGGCCAGTCGCATCGGGGCCATCATAAGGAATGTGGTAGTGTTCGCCGTGATAGGTCAGCGGCGCCTCGCGGGCCAAGGCCTTGCGGATGATTTCGATATACTCCTTGGTGCGGCCAAGCGGCTTGCCAAACGCGACGCCATGCCATCCTTCGATCACCTGTGGCCCTGACGGACCGACACCCAACAGGAACCGCCCGCCGGACAGCGCACTGAGCGTCATCGCCGTCATCGCCGCACAGGACGGCGTGCGTGCTTGCATCTGCATGATCGCGGTGCCGGCCTTGATGCGCGTGGTGCGTGCCAATACCCATGCGACCGGCGAGACCGCATCAGTGCCCCAGGCCTCGCCCGACCAGCACGAGACGTAGCCCAGACGCTCCGCCTCCAGCACTTCATCCATGCTGAGCCGCGGATTTGCGCCATTGATGCGCAGGGTGATGCCGAGTTGCATTTCTTGTTCTCCTAGCATTGCAGTACCTCTGTCATTGTGAGCGCAGCGAAGCAATCTCGATCCAATTGGACGGAGGCAACTGGATCAAGATTGCTTGGCCGGCTTTGCCGGTTCGCAATGACAGGAGTCATCCGACGGTTCATCTCACCTTCGCCATCACTTCATCCTTGAACCGGCGCATGTTGCTGATCGTCGCGTCCAGCGACGGACCAAACAGGCCGAAGTCGAACGACGTGACGCCAACATCCTGCAACGCGCGAATGTCCCCGGCATAATCCGCGGAGCCCCCAGTGAACAGTTTGCGCTCGCCATTCACCGTTCCCTTCGGCTGTGCCTCGGGATTCGAGGACACGCGATACGCCAGCCCCACCGAAGCCGGATCACGTCCCGCCTTCACGGTCAGCTCTTTCAGCTTCGCCGCGCCGGCCTTGAATCGTGTCAGCGTATCCATCGGAAATTGCGGATTGGTGCCGATCGGATACCACGCATCGGCATATTTTGCAGTCCGCCGCATCGCCGGTCCGCTTTCCCCGCCAACCCAGATCGGGATCGATTTCTGCACCGGCTTCGGCGTGAACACGACATCGGCAAATGTCACGTACTTGCCGTCGAATTTTGGATCATCGCTCGACCACAGTTCCTTGCAGACCATCATCCATTCGTCAGTGACATGCCCGCGATCATCGAACGGCGCCGCGCCGATCACCTCGAACTCTTCCTTGCACCAGCCGGCGCCAATTCCCAGCGTCAGCCGTCCCTTGGACAAATAGTCGATCGTCGCCAGCATCTTTGCGGTCAACACCGCAGGGCGATGCGGCACCACCATGACCGACGTGACAATCCGCAGCTTCGATGTGGCGGCGGCAATGAACGCGACAGTCGCAAGCTGTTCCAATCGTGCCGCCCCGGCACCCGAAGGAAATTCGCCTGAATCGCTGTAGGGATAACGCGACACAACGCTCTTTGGCATCATCACGTGGTCGCTGACCGTGACGTAGTCGAAGCCCAGCATTTCCGCTTCGGTGGCGATCCGCACGAGGCTGTCCGGCGCGATCAGTGGTCCGCTGGTCGGCGCGCTGCATCCGATCTGCATTTGTTCCCTCCGCTTGCGTTGCGTCTGCCAAGACGATAGCACACGATCCGCCGCCGCCAGCCAAGGGAAGGGATCGATGGATTTTGGGATTCACATCGGCACGCGTGGCTGCCTGACTACGCGGGAGAACGTAATGGCGGTGGCACAGCGCGCGGAAACGCTCGGCTACACGCATCTTGGCGTCGCCGACCATCTGATTGTGCCGATGCAGACCGGTGTTCGCTATCCGTATACCGCCGATGGGATTTGGCCAGGCGCTCCCACGGGCGAGTGCTTCGATTGCATCGCGACGCTGGCGTTTATTGCCGGGTGCACACGAACGCTGAAGCTGCTGACCTCTGTCGCGGTCGTGCCTCATCGTCCGCCGGTGCTGGCGGCGAAGCTGTTCATGACAGCGGATGTGCTGTCGGGCGGCCGCGTCATCGCCGGTGTCGGCACAGGCTGGATGCGCGAGGAATTCGAGGCGCTTGGTACACCGCCCTACAACGACCGAGGTGCGGTCACCGACGAATACCTGACCGCATGGCGTACTCTGTGGGATGAACCCCAACCAAAGCTCGACGGCAAGTATGCGAAATTCGACAACGTGGTGTTTGCACCCAAGCCCGCGTCCAAGCCGCATCTGCCGATCTGGGTCGGTGGCGAAAGTCCACCGGCACTGCGCCGCACGGTGAAGTTTGGCGATGCGTGGTATCCGGTATCGAACAACCAGACGATCCGACTGAATACGCCGGAGCGCTTGCGCGACGGCATTGCGGGATTATATCGCACAGCGGAGCAGGCGGCGCGCGATCCGGCGACGATCGACGTCGCGTATCTATGGTTCGGACCGCCTGTTTGGGGTGCGCCGACGGGCGAGCGGCAGTTGTTCAGCGGCACCTCATCGGACATGCTGGCTGATGCTGCCGCTCTGGAGAAGGCTGGGGCGAAAACTGTTATCCTGTATCTGCAACGTCCGACAATCGGCGAGACGCTGGATGTGATCCAGCGCTTCGGGGAAGAAGTGGTACGCAACGCATGACCGACGATATCGAGACCGTATCGCTGGATGAGCTGATGGCGCGCGCGGCGGCGAAGCGTGATGCGACGCATGGCCGGCTGGTGTCGTATTCGCGCAAGGTGTTCATCCCGCTGACCCATTTGTGCCGCGATGTGTGCCACTACTGCACCTTCGCCAAGCGGCCGCGCGCCGGGCAGGCGGCGTTCATGTCGGCGGATGACGTTTTGGCGGTTGCGAGGGCCGGTGCCGCGGCCGGCTGTACCGAGGCGTTGTTCACCTTGGGCGACAAGCCGGAACTGCGTTACCGTGCAGCACGTGAGGCGCTCGCGGCACTGGGGCACGAAACGACAATCTCGTATCTGCGCGAGATGTGCGCGCTGGTCCTGAAGGAAACCGGCCTGCTGCCGCATATCAACCCGGGCATCATGTCTCGCGAGGAAATTGCCTCGCTGCGTGAAGTCTCGGCCAGCATGGGCATCATGCTGGAATCGAGCAGCGATCGGCTGTGCGAACCGGGCCAGGTACATCACGGTTCGCCCGACAAGGTGCCGGCGGTGCGGCTGGAGATGATGCGCATTGCCGGCGAGCTCGCGGTACCGTTCACCACCGGCATCCTGATCGGCATCGGCGAAACACGAGCCGAACAGCTGGAGTCGCTGCAAGCGATCCGCGAGCTGCACGAAGAGCACGGCCACATTCAGGAAGTGATCGTGCAGAACTTCCGGGCGAAGCCGAATACCAAGCGTGCGGACGCGGTTGAACCGGACCTCGATGATCTGCTGTGGACCATCGCGGCGGCGCGGCTGATCCTGCCGGAAGACGTGCACGTCCAGGCACCACCGAATCTTTCACCTGGCGTCTACGAAAAGCTGATCAACGCCGGCATTGACGACTGGGGCGGGGTGTCGCCCGTCACACCGGATCATGTGAATCCCGAAGCACCGTGGCCGCAGATCGACGCACTCGCGCAGCGCACTGCCGCGATGGGCAAGATAATGGTGCAGCGCCTGCCGGTGTATCCGGCCTATGCGTTCGAGGCGGATCGTTGGTGCGCGCCCGATATCGCGACTCGCGTTCGCCGCGCGATCGATGCCGAAGGCTGGGCGCGTGAGGACGACTGGGCACCTGGCCTGACCGTACTGCCGAAACCGCGCACTCCGCTGCTGGATCGCGCGGACCGCGACATCGAGCGCATCGTGTCGAAAGCGGTTTCCGGCAAGCGCCTGGACGAAGCCGAAATCATGCGGCTGTTCGCCGCGCGTGACGCAGACTACGAGCATGTCATCACTGCCGCCGACGCTCTGCGCCAGTCCGTCAGTGGTGATGTCGTGCGCTACGTGGTCAACCGCAACATCAACTACACCAACATCTGCTACTTCAAATGCCGCTTCTGCGCCTTCTCCAAAGGCAAGACGCATGAGGAGTTGCGCGGCGCACCGTACGACCTCGCCTTGGATGAAGTGGTGCGGCGGTCGCGCGAGGCGTGGGAGCGCGGTGCCACCGAAGTGTGCCTGCAAGGCGGCATCCATCCCGACTACACCGGCGCTACCTATCTTGGCATCTGCCGCGCGATCAAGGCGGCGCTGCCCGATATGCACGTGCACGCGTTCTCGCCACTGGAGGTGACACAGGGCGCGGCAACGCTCAGGCTGTCACTGCGCGAGTTCCTGTCGCAATTGAAGGAAGCGGGGCTCGGCACGCTGCCAGGCACTGCGGCCGAGATCCTCGACGACGAAACCCGCGCCATCATCTGCCCGGACAAGATCAATACTGAGCAATGGCTGGAAGTCGTGCGCACCGCACATCAGCTTGGTCTCCGCACCACTTCCACGATCATGTATGGACACGTCGAACGCCCGATCAATTGGGCACGGCATCTGCTGCGGCTGCGCGATCTGCAGACGGAGACCGGCGGCATCACCGAATTCGTGCCTCTGCCGTTTGTGCACATGGAAGCGCCGATGTATCTACGCGGGCAGGCACGCAAGGGACCGACGCTGCGTGAGGCGGTGCTGATGCATGCCGTGTCGCGCCTGGCGCTACATCCGCTGATCACCAACATCCAGACGTCGTGGGTGAAGATGGGGCCGGATGGCGCAGCGCTGTGCCTGAATGCTGGGGCCAATGACCTTGGCGGCACGCTGATGAACGAGAGCATCTCACGCGCCGCCGGCACTCAGCATGGCCAGGAGTTTCCGCCCGAGGCGATGGAATCGCTGGTCAGTTCAATCGGCCGCATCCCGCTGCAACGCACGACGCTCTACGGCGCGGCGTCGCAGGAGCGGCGCGTAACCTCGTTCGATGCTCCGGAGCTGGTGCCGGTGGTACAGACACCACCGACACGCCACCCCATGTCATTGCGAGCGTAGCGAAGCAATCCCGACGAGATTGCTTCGCTACGCTCGCAATGACAGGAGAGCTCGCGTCGCCATGTACGGCGTCGCCTTCAGGAAAGCTTCCACATCCTCCGGCTGATCAATATCCAGCCCGATACCTGGCAGCTTGACGATCGTCGGCTCTATACCAAGCGACCGTGCCGTGGCGAGATGTGGAAAGTAACTGTTGTCGCCAAAGCGGAACGGCATCACCAGCGGCGGTGAGCACAGCATCGCATTGGACCCAAGCTCGTCACGCGCGGGCACAATGGTCAGCGAAAGTGCTGGCCGCCGCGCCTCAATCACCGCCGCGACCTCCGCTGCCGTGACGCGCGGAATATCGCCAGGCAGCGTCAGCATGTCGTGCCCTTCCGCTGCCAGAATGCGCGCCATCGCTGTTACCGCGCCGGTGTGGCCGCTGCGCGCATCATCCGTCACCACGCGCGCTCCATAGCGCCGCGCCAGTTCGGTCGCGACTGGATCGAGTGTGTTCACCATGATGCCATCCAGCGGTGCCTCTGCCAGCGCCGCCAGCACATCCTCCAGCATTGCCGCTGCCAGCGTCTCCCGCTGCTGCGGTGTCAGCAATGGCGCAAGTCGCTGCTTCGCGCCGGTGAACTCCTTTACCGGTACCGCGGCCCATACGCTCATCTACGTAAGACGCGTGCCGCGCCTAACACCGTGCGCGCCAAGGCCTCGCGATCGTCCAGGGAGGTCATCAGCGTCTGGGCCAGCGTCACCTTCGCCTCGATGCCGGCCACCTGATCCATGTCGGCGAAGTCGCATACGTAGCCGTCGATCAGATCGCCGTAGCGTCGCGCAACGCCGCCAGCACTCGGCGTCATGCCGAGCTCGGCCATCATCTTTGCCGTCGGTCCCTTGATCGCGCGCCCACCGATCAGCGGCGACACTGCGATCACCGGCGCCGCGCAATCGGCAAGCGCAGCCCGCACGCCCGGCACCGCGAAGATCGGCTCGATGCTGATGAACGGATTGGAAGGGCAGATCACGACGGCCTTGAGCGCCGGATCCGTCAGCGCAGCCAAAAACTCCGGCTGCGCGCGTGCCGTGGTGGCGCCGTGAAACGCCAGCTCGTGCACCACCGGCTCGCATCGGCGACGCACGAAATACTCCTGGAAATCGATCCACCCTTCGTCCGTGCGTACGCGTGTCCGCACCGGATCGTCGCTCATCGGCAGTACGCGCGGTCCCACGCCGAGGCGCGTGCAGATATCCACGGTGACTGCGCTCAGTGTCTCGCCAGCGCGCAGCCGGCGCGTGCGCTCCACGTGCACCGCCAGATCGCGATCACCCAGCCGAAACCAGATCTCGCCGCCAAGCGAGCCAAGCGTCTCCATGAATGACCAGGTCTCATCGGCCCGCCCCCAGCCGACCTCGCGGTTGGCCACGCCAGCCAGCGTATACGCAACCGTGTCTATATCCGGCGATATGCACAGGCCGAGATGCTCGAAATCGTCGCCGGTGTTGCACACCACCAGCAGCTCTTCGGCAGGCAGTACGCGGCTAAGGCCAAGCGCCAGCTTGGCGCCGCCAACACCGCCAGACAGTGCGACCACGGTCATCGGAACAGATCCTCCTCGAGCGGCCGCACCAATTCTTTCGCCGGCGCGTTCGGCGCCGTCCAGTCCAGTCCGCGCACCAGCACGACAGGCTGTGCTTCCGCTGCCTGGCCCTGCAGCAGCGACGCGGCCGCGGCGATCTCGTCGGCAAAACCAATGATGCTGACTTCCAGGGTCCGGCCGAACAGGTCGGGCTGGCCGCGCAGATCGATCAGGCTCGGCAACCCGGCGGCACCGATCGCAATCCCACAAGTCCCGCGACGCCAGGCGCGGCCAAAGCTGTCGCTGATGATCACGCCGATCGCGGCGCCGTAGTGCTGTTGCAGCCGCGCGCGCAGCGCTTCGGCCGATGCATCGGGATCGCGCGGCAACAGCAGCACACGATGCACACCGTCGGCGGGCGCCACATTCGACTGATCAACGCCGGCATTCGCCATCACGAAGCCCAGCCGGTGCTGCACGATGATCAGATTGGGGCGCGAACGCACCACACCCGTGGATTCGCCCAGGATCACCTCGACGACGCGCGGATCCTTGCCGGTCTCTGCCGCAAGTTTCTCCGCCGCAGGCGATGGTGCGACCGTGGCCAGATCAACGGTCCGGCCCTCTGCCTTCGAGACGATCTTCTGTGCCACCACCACGACATCGCCATGACGCAGTTCGCGGTGTCCCAAGGCACCAATGATCAGCGCGGCGAGATCGTCGCCCTCGCGCACCATCGGAATGCCAGTCAGAGCCAGAAGTTCGAGGGCGGAACTCATGCAGACACCACCGACACCCCTGTCATTGCGAGCGCAGCGAAGCAATCTCGGGCCAGTGGCGTACGCACACTATCATCGGGATTGCTTCGCTTCGCTCGCAATGACACCGGGAGGCTAATCGAACCGCCGCCGCAGCCTCGGCAGCACCTGCTCGCTGTACAGCCGCAAGAACCGTTCCTGGTCCGGACCCGGCGCATGGAATACCAGATGTCGGAAGCCCATTTCGACATACGGACGGATCTTCTCAACATGCTCGTCCGGATCGGACGAAACGATCCAGCGGCTCGCCGCCCGTTCCACCGGCAGCGCATCGGCCAGCTTCTCCATCTGCAGCGGATCCTCCACCGTCACCTTTTCCTCCGGTGTCAGCGCCAGCGCGGCCCAGTGTTTGGTATCCTGCATCGCACGCTGGAGATCCGTGTCGAACGACACCTTCATCTCGATCATCCGGTCGTAATTCGCCGGCGGCTTCGATGCGAGCTTCAGCCCTTCCTCGACATTCGGCAGCAGCGTCTCGGTGTACAACTTCCATGCCTTGCCGGATGTGCAGATGAACCCCTGCGCCGAACGCCCGGCATACTTGGCCACCTGTGGACCCGCCGCCGCGACGTAGATCGGCACCGGCGTCGAGGGCTTGTCGTAGATCGTCGCCTTCTCGGTCTGGTAGTACTCGCCCTCGAACGTCAATCGGTCCTCGGTCCACAGCCTGCGGATCAACTGGTTCGCCTCGCGCAGCCGGGCGAAGCGCTCCTTCGTCTCCGGCCACTTCATGCGCGTGGAGGGCACTTCGTTCAGCAACTCGCCGGTGCCAACGCCGAGGACCACGCGGCCCGGGAACATCGAACCCAACGTGCCAAAAGCCTGCGCCACGATCGACGGATGGTAGCGGAACGTCGGCGTGAGCACGCTGGTGCCGACAATGATCCGTTTCGTCGATGCGCCGAGCGCGCCCAGCCACACGAGCGCATTGGGTGCGTGTCCGTCCGTGTGCTTCCACGGCTGGAAATGATCGCTGACGAATACCAAGTCGAAGCCGCATTCCTCGGCCAGCACCGAGAACGCCAGCAGCTTGGACGGAGCGAACTGTTCGGCCGAGGCCTTGTATCCCAGCTTGAGCACGATGCGTCTCCTATTTGTTGGACGGAAGCTACTGCCGGGCCCTATGGGCTTCAACCAGCCACACCAGTTCGCGGCGCACACCTGTGGCATCGGCCACCGGTGCGGACCAGTGGATGCGGATCACCCGTTCTCCGGCCGCCAGATCGCAGCCATCGGTATCCACCGCAACCATCCGCCACGGTTCGGCCGAGCCGGCGATGGTAGCCAGCGCGTCGGGGTGGTCGTCGTTGCAGTGTGCGATGATGTCGGGTTCCGCCGCGGCGATGGCGGCCACCGCATCGGGGTCCGGCGTCAGGTCCGTTGCGCGCAAGCGCTTGGCACGGCCAAAGCCGCCGACATACAGCCCGCCGAGCGGCAGGATCCGCCACAGGGCGAAATCGCCGAAATCGGCATACATCGCCGCATAGGGGTGGACCGCGAGGTACCGCGCCTTCAGCATCGGCTCGGCGATGATTTCCGCCATGCCCGTAATGGAGACGCGCGGCGTGGTTTGCGGGTTCGCGCTTTCCGGCGTGCCGGTCACCAGCACGGAGCAACGTGGTTCAGCGCGCAGGTGGCGTGTGTGTTCTGAAAGGTCGGACAATAGCAGTAGCAACGACAGGTCAGGTCCACAGGCTGGCGTCACCAGCGAGGCAAACGGCTGCCCGTTCAGCCGCCGTTGCCAGTGTTCCGACGCGCGCCGCCCGCAGCAGTTTGCGGGCTTCCCAGGTGGCGGGCTGCGACGATACTTCCCCCTCCCCTTGCGGGACGGGGCTAGGGGGAGGGGGCGTTGCCTCCACCACGAGAACCCCTCTTCCTAACCCCCTCCCGCAAGGGGAGGGGGAACTTCCTTGCCAACCCGCCGCGCCAGTAGTGCACTGGTCGCGACCACCTCCGTCAGCGTCCCATCCGTCGCCATCGGCTTCAGCAGCGCTTCAATCTCCTCCGCCAGCCTCGACGCGGCATCCCCGAGCCGATCAGGCGCGGTACTGGACCGCGAGAACGCCCGATCCACAAGCTGCTGTATCGACACCATGCGCCGTTCGATCACTGACACCTGGTCCAGCACATTGAACGCGGAGTCGAGCAGGAATGGCTCGTGCCGCACCCAACGCCCGTCCCGTCGCCGTACATGCCCGCTGTCATCCTCGGCGTAGCGGCGCACCAGTGCACGATATTCCGTGGCCCATGCGCTCTCCGGCAGTTCGTGATGCTCGGTGTCGAACAACGCCACCGCGCCGTCCGGCTCGATCATGCCATCAAGCGTCCGCAGCGTTGCCGCCCGGTCCATCCAGTGGAACGACCGTCCCATCGTCACCAGACGGAACTGGCCCAACTCCGGCGACAGATCGAAAGAACTGCCCTGGATGAACCTGATCCGCCCGCTCGCGCCAAACTCGTCCTCGGCGATCCGGAGCATCTCCGGTTCCGGATCGATCGCGACGACCTCCTTCACCAACGGCGCGAACGCCCCCGCCAGCATCCCCGGCCCACAGCCCAGATCCAACACCCGATGCCGCTCCCCCAGCCCTGTCAGCCGCGACACCAGCCCAATCAGCCGAGGCGAATACGGCGGCCGGCCCGCCAAATAGTGCCGCGCGGCGGTCCGAAACCGATGGGGCTGGAAAACTGCTGTCTCGGCCATAATCTGTTCACCCCTCGTCCGCATTGCGCCACAATCTGGTGCCACGTTCGCCTCGGAATTGGCAGGACGGAGAACCACCATGACCGTGCCCCCGAGGGAACCCTCGATGAAACAGACCATCGCCTTGGTCGACGATGATCGGAACATCCTCACCAGCGTCCAGATGACGCTGGAGCAGGAAGGTTTCCAGGTCCGCACATACACCGACGGCGAAAGTGCCCTGCAAGGCCCTGAACGCTCGCCCGGTCGATCTCGCCGTGCTCGACATCAAGATGCCCCGCATGGACGGCATGGAACTGCTGCAACGGCTGCGCCAGCGCAGCTCCATGCCGGTGATTTTCCTGACCTCGAAGGACGAGGAAGTGGACGAACTGATGGGTCTGCGTCTTGGCGCCGACGACTACATCACCAAGCCGTTCTCCCAGCGCCTGCTGATCGAACGCATCCGCGCCCTGCTCCGCCGCAACGAGGCCGGCCGAGCGGAAGGCTCCGGCGCCGCGCCCGGCGGGGTGATGGTGCGCGGCGAGCTGACGCTCGACGAGACCAAGCATCAGTGCATCTGGCAGGGCCAGGACATCCAGCTCACCGTCACCGAATTTCTGCTGGTGAAGGCGCTGGCGGCGCGGCCAGGCATGGTAAAAAGCCGCGACCAGCTTATCGACGCTGCGTATGGCGAGAACATCTACGTCGATGACCGCACCATCGACAGCCACGTCAAGCGCATCCGCAAGAAGTTCCGCACCGTGGACGACCAGTTCAACCACATCGAGACCCTCTACGGCATCGGCTACCGCTACAAGGAACACTGAGCTGCCCGACGGCACCACCCTCGCTGCACTGAGCCCGCCTGCTGTCACGCAACAGCAGCGCCGGTTCCGTACGCGGTGGGTATCGCCGCTTCTCCGTCGCATCCTGCTGGTGAACGCGCTGCCGCTGGCGCTGTTGGTGGCGGCGCTGCTGTATCTCGACCAGTACCAGAACGGACTGCTGGAAGCCGAGGTATCGGCTCTCCGCGAGCAGGCCCGCATCTACGCCGGCGCGCTCGGTGAAAGCGCCGTTCGGATGAGCGAGCCGGACAATCCCAAACTGGTGCCCGATATCGCGCGTCCCTTGCTGCATCGGCTGACTGATCCAGCGCCTGGTGCGCAGGCCCAGTTATACGCGCCCGACGGGACAGTAATCGCAGACTCCCGCGTTCGCGAAGGCCCGAGCGGTGCGGTCAACACCGAGCCGTTGCCGCCGGCGTCGGAGCACGGGCCGATCGTCGGGGCCATCGGCTGGCTCTACGACAAGGTCATGGCACTGCTGCCGCACGAAGCGCCCAACACGGTGGTGGTCGATACGACGCCCGGTGCCAGCGGTGCGGAATGGCATCCCGACGTGAAGGAGGAACTGAGCCTCAGCAGTTCCGGCCAGAGCCGCGAGACGCCGCCCTATATCCGGCGCACCAAGGACGACCAATTGCTGGTCACTGTGGCGGAGCCTGTGGAGCGCGACCATCACACTGTCGGCATCATCCTGCTGACCCGCGACGCGCGTGAGGTGGACAACAGCCTGTTCGTGGTGCGTGTGTCGATCCTTGCCCTGTTTGGCTTGGCGCTGGCACTGACCGTGCTGCTGTCCTGGTATCTGTCGCTGACCATCGCGCGCCCGATCCTTCGTCTGGCTGGCGTCGCGGCCGAGATGCGCGAGGGCCACGGCCGCGCAGACACCGTCCCCGCCCCACTGCTGCAACGCCACGACGAGATCGGCACTCTGGCCACTGCGCTGGCCGAATCCGCACAGGCGTTGTTCGCCCGCATGGACGCGATCGAGAAATTCGCCGCCGACGTCGCGCACGAGATCAAGAACCCGCTGTCCTCGATCCGCAGCGCGATCGAAACCTTGCGCCGCGTCGAGGATCCGGAACGCCAGCGCCAGTTGCTGACCATCATCGCGCAGGACGTGACGCGGCTTGATCGGCTGATCAGCGATGTCAGCGACGCATCCCGCCTGGACGCTGAACTATCGCGCATGACCGCGGAACGTGTGGATCTCGTGCCGATACTGCAGACGCTGCGCGAACTGGATGAAGCAACGCGCGATTCCGAAAACGACCCGTTGCTGGTGGTCGATGCGCCGTCCAGCCTGATGGTCTGGGCGGTCGAGGATCGGTTGGTGCAGGTACTCCGCAACCTGGTCGCCAACGCGCAGTCGTTCAGTCCGCCGCGTGGGCGCATCGCGTTGAGCGCACATGATGCCGGCGGCATGGTGGAGATCAGCGTCGAGGACGAAGGCCCTGGCATCCCCGAAACCAACCTGGAGCAGGTATTCGACCGCTTCTATTCCGAGCGTCCGAAGGGCGAAAAATTCGGCCAGCACTCCGGTCTGGGCCTGTCGATCAGCCGCCAGATCGTCGAAGCCTTGCGCGGCCAGATCCTCGCCGAAAACCGCAAGGGCATCGGCAACCGAGTCCTGGGCGCCCGTTTCGTGGTGCGCCTGCCGAAGGCCTGACGGCCGCAACGCCCCCTCTCCCGCGCAGCGGGGGAGGGTAGGGTGGGGGTCCTCCGCCGCTTATTTCCCCATCTCCATTCCCTGCAACCGGATCAACCCATCCGGCACCTGCTGAAACCCCGTGATGCTCTTCTTCATCCCCACGATATTCTTCGCGGTCCACAGATAGATCAGCGGCAGATCCTTCCGCTCCTGCTCCCACACCTTGGCATAGAACACGCGCCGCTGATCGACGCCAGCGACAGTGCGCGCATCATCCAGCGCCTTATCCACGTCCGGGTTGGAGTAATGCCCGTAATTGAACTGCCCACCGGTATGCAGCATCTGCCACATATTGCCGTCTGGATCGGCGCGGCCGGACCACCCGATCATGTAGGCCTGGAAGTCGCCCACGTATCCCGCCTGCAATGACGAAGCGAACTCCATCGTCTTGATCTTCATGTCGAAGCCCGCCTCGTTCAGCATCGACTGGATCACCTCACCGACCTGCTGCGTGTCGGTGCCATTCGTGATCGTCAGCGTTACCGGCACAGGCAGTGTCACGCCCGCCTGCTGCAACAGTGCCTTCGCCTTGGCCACATCGCGGGCCGGCGGCTGCAAATCCTTGAAGAAGTACGGCGAGCTCGGCGGATTCGCCTGCACTGTCGGCGTGAACATGCCGTTGTAGACCACCTGGATCAGCGCCGGCCGATCCAGCGCCAACTCAAACGCCTGTCGCACCAGCGCGTTCTTGCCGACAGGTGAATTCTGCGCCGGGCCATTATTCGGTGTTGAAGGTGATGCCGTTGTAAGCCAGCGAATCATCGATCGCGACCTTCAGCTTCGGATCCTTCTCCACTGCGGCCACATCCGTCGGCAGGATGTATTCGACCAAATCCAGCGCGCCCGCCTGCAAGGTTCGCCAGCCGCACCGAGGAATTCGGATTCGGCAGGTAGATCACTTCATCGAAGTGAATGTCCTTCGCATCCCAATAGCCAGGGAACCGCTTCAGCACGATCCGATCCTGCGCCACGCGGCTGTCGAAGCTGAACGGCCCGGCACAGACCGGATGCAGGCCGAACTTGTCCCCTGCCGCCTCGGCCGCCTTAGGCGAAATCATGATGCCGGCGCGATCGGTCAACTGCGCCAGCAACTGCGACGCCGGCGCCTTCAGGTTGAGCTGCACGGTCAGTGGATCGATCACGTCGATGCTGTCGATCGAGCTGACTTCACCGCGCCGCATGCTGCCTTTGATGGTGAGATCGCGCATCAGCTTGTACTTCACCGCATCCGCATTCAGCTTCTCGCCATCCTGGAACTGTACGCCGTCGCGGATGTGGATGATCAGATGCGTCGGATCCTTCCATTCGTAGCCGGTGGCAAGCTGCGGCACGATGTTCAGCTTGGCATCGATGTCGAACAGCTTGTCGCACAGCCCGGAGAACACGATGCGCCCGACATAGGACGAGCCGAGCGTCGGATCGAGCAGATCGGGATCCTCGCGCAATCCGATGTGCAGGATGCGTTCCTGCGCAACCGTGGGCACTGCGAGCGTCAGCGCACACAACAAACCCAATGCGAAGCGGCGCATCGTTTGCCTCCCGTTCTGTATGGTTGGACTATGCGGGCGGCATGCGATCCCGCGCAATGTCGCCATCGATGATGCTGCGGTCGAGCGTGCCCCATTCGCTGTCGCGTCCTGCAATGTGCCGCCGGAACACAGCGAAGCGCTCGAGGCTGACCCGATGGAGCCGGCGCAATTCAGCGAGCGGATCGGGGTGGTCATCGGCGCGGATGTCGAGATCGGGATACAGATCGCGCGTGCAGATCTTCAGCGCCGCCGATTGCTTGCCACGCCTGTCTCCGCCGGCCGCCTCGCCGGCTTCCAGTGCGAAGACCAGCCTTTCGGCGAAGCTGCCGGAAGCGCCGAGATACGCTTCCAACGTGCGCTGCACGACCTGTGGGCCCGCCAGCATGTTGCCGGCGACCGAAACGTCAGGCCGCGCGCATGTCCAGCCCACGCGACGCAATTCTCGCCTGTATGCTGTGCGATGCGTCCCGCGGCGTCGATGATGTGGAATTGCCGTTGGCCGGCGCCTTGGTCCGCTCCCACCAAGGATGGCAGCACAGCCTCGGGAGCCTCTCCCGCGCGCAGGCGAGGCATCGCATGCACTGCGTACAGCGGATTGATCAACGCCTGCGTGCACAACGCGGCAACACCGCCCTCCGCGTGGTTGCACAGCGCGCCAACCGCGAAGAACCGGGATGCAACCGCGGAACCAAGTGCGCCGGTGGACGGATCGCGAGCGATAATTGAGTAGGTCATGGCGAGTCCCGGTACCTTGTCATTGCGAGGAGCGCAGCGACGAAGCAATCTCGGTGGCCCGAGTTAATAGGATCAGACCAGCCGTTCGCGGCAGATCGCCGACATCCTCTCCGCCAGGAACACTATGACGAAAATTACGATCAGCAGCAGCGACACCTCGCGGTACTGGAAAAGGTTCATCGCGGTCAGCAGCTCGAACCCGATCCCGCCCGCGCCGACAAAGCCCAGCACCAATGACGAGCGGATATTCTCATCCAGCCGATACAGCCCAATGCCCAGCAGAGCCGGCAGCACCGTCGGGACCACCCCATGCGTGAACACCTGCATGCGGTTCGCCCCAGTCAGCGACAACGCATCGATCGGTGCCATGTCCATGTTCTCGATCGTCTCGGCAAACAGCCGTCCCAGCATCCCGATGGAATGCACCGCCAACGCCAGTCCACCTGGAAACGGCCCCAGCCCGACCGCAGTGACGAACAGCAGCGCCCAGACCAGATCGGGCACCGCGCGAGCGATGCCGATGATCGCGCGCGATAGGTAGTACAGCATGCGCGACGGTGTCACGTTGGTCGCCGCCAGCACCGCAAGCGGCAGCGCCATCAGCACGCCACCAATGGTGCCGAAGATTGCGATGTCCACCGTCTCCAGTGTCGGCCAGGCGACATCAGGGAGCTTGGAGAAATCAGGTGGCGTGGCGCGTCGGATAATGTCCACCATGCCATGGAAGCCAGTGACCAGATCCTGTGGCCGCGCCTGCACCACAATAAGCGCCTGCACCACGATCAGGATTGCCACGACCACCACAACGGTGCGCAGCGCAATGGCGGCGTCGTTGCCCCACCCTGTCGGCGCCGTGGTGGCGCTCACGCAGCTTCCGCCAGATACAGCCGTTGCACCTGCTCGTGCGAAACCTCGGCGCGGTGCTGGTCGAACGCGATCCGTCCATCGCGCATGCCAACAACGCGATCGGCGTAGTCGAACGCCAGATCGACCTGATGCAGTACGCACAGCACCGCATACCCCTCGTCATGCGCGAGCTTGCGCAACAGCCGCATGATTTCCTGCGCAGCTTCTGGATCCAGGCTGGCCACAGGTTCGTCGGCCAACATCACCAGCGGCCGTTGCGCCAACGCGCGAGCGATGGCGACGCGCTGCGCCTGACCGCCCGACAGTGTGCCGGCGCGCTGCGCTGCAAGATGCGGCAAGCCGACCTGACGCAGATACAAGCGCGCCAGATCCAGTTCGTCGCGAGGCATGCCACCGAGCGCGGTCCACCACGTCTGATGCCGCCCAAGCGCGCCTGATACGACATTGGCGAGCACGCTGCGCCGTCGCACGAGGCTGGCATGTTGCCACACCATCGCAACGTCGATCCGTGTCTGCCGCAGCTTCTCGCCGGATAGCCGCGAGATTTCGCGGCCGTTCAGCCAGACCTCGCCAGATGTCGGCTGGAGAGCCCGGGTGATGCAACGGAGCAGCGTCGTCTTGCCGCAGCCGTTGCCACCCAGCACGATCAGCAACTCGCCTTGCCGCACCTCCAGATCGACACCGGCGAGCGCCTGCTTGCCGGTGGGATAGCGCAGCGACAGCCCGTCAACCCGCAGCATCGACGCGGTCAGCTCAGTTTCTGCAGATCGATGTTCAGCGTCTTCACCAGGTCGCGGATGCCGTCATAGGCGCCATCGGTCTGCGGCACGAAGTGATCGCCGCTCAGCCCCATGATCTTGCGATCGGCTTCCGGCAGCACCGTCAGGTCGAGCGTCTGCAATGCCTCGATCAGCCGTACCTTGAACTCCGGTGACAGGTCGCCGCGCACACTGATCGGATCGGTGGGGATCGGGTCCGACTTCCACAGGAAGACCACGTCACCATCCTTGTAGTGGCCGCGCTGCGTGGCTGATTCGAGCTGCTCGCTGTTCAGCTCACCAGCGTCAACCTTGTGGTTGTACAGCGCTTCATAGGATGACGTGTGGCTGCCGGCATAGATGGCGCGAATGTCCTTATCCGGATCGATGCCAGCCTTGCGCAGTCCGTAAGCCGGGAACAGATGGCCGGAGGTCGAAGCAGGATCCGAAAAGGCAAACGAGTGGCCGCGGATTTCGGCTACCGTCTTAATGCCGGAGCCGGGCCAGGTGACGATGCTCGCCCAGTAGTTATCGGGCTTGCCATCCTTGTTGCCGAACGCCGCGACCGCCTCGGCCTTTGCGACCTGGTGCGCCAACACATAACCCAGGGGCCCGAACTCGCCGATTTCCAGCTTGCCAACGCGCATCGCCTCGATCTCGGCGTTGTAGGTCGTGGTGACGTAGATCTGCACCTGACAGCCAATCTTGTCGGAGAGGGCCTGGCCGATGTGATCGTAGATAGGAACCAGCTTGGCCGACGTGTCGTATGGTTCGACCCCAAAGCGGACCACGCCGCCATTCGGGCAATCCGATGCATTCGCAGCGAAGGCGGCAGGCGCGCCGGCCAGCATGATCGCTGCTGCGCCGAAGATGCCGGCCCAATGGTTTTTCAATCGCATTGCTCGCTCCCCCTGTGCTGACGAGTCAGGCGCCGGTTTAGGCGGAGCGCATGCCGCTGGGATGACAGATTGATGAAGCTTCCGCGTCAGTCCTATATGACTTGGGTAGATGTCCGGGTGACCCGTAGTCCCTCTCCGTCCCTGGGGCTACGGCATTCGCACATCAGCAATCGCCTGATGTCATCTCCCCTCTCCGCCCCTGGGGGCGGAGAGGTACGGGTGAGGTGGGGACTGCGATGGCCTTGCGACAACGAACCTTGATGGTCCGCAGGCTGCGGCGCGAAAATTGGCGATCGAACTGGATGGCGGCCAGCATGCCGAATAACAAGAAAAAGAAGACAGGCGTACTGCTGAACTCGCCGAGTATGGCTACCGTGTCGTTAGTCCCTTATCGCCTGACTCTTGACGCTTTCTGCAAAAAAATCCGTTGCGATCGAGAATTTGTGGTGCAACGCTAAGCTGGCTGTAATGGCTTGAACACACAGGGTTCTTACCCTCTGCACCTGCTGATGCGGGAACAACCGGGCGGATGTGAATCGGCGGATCATCCAAAGTTTGCCCGCATGGCCGAGGGAATAGATTTGCCTGTTTGGTTCCGGCTCGGCCGGTTTAGGTTCTGGAACACTGAGGTCATCGAAAATCTGTAAGGAGTAGTCCAGGTTATCCTTATGGTGCTTGAGACGAGCGAGCCCCACCTCACCCTGCCCTCTCCGCCCCGAGGGGCGGAGAGGGAAATTATCACCCGAGCCGCCGAGATGTGTGCATCCCGTACCCTGGGGCGGAGAAGTCAGGAGAGGTAGGGGCTCACTTCTGCCCTAACCGGATGCGAGCAGCCGCCGTGCTTCGGCCGCATCGGTGGCGATCTGCGCCTTCAACGCATCGAGGCCGGCAAATTTGCGTTCCTCGCGAATATAAGCGTGCAGCGAAACCGCCAGTTCCGCATCGTAGATGTCGCCGTCGAAATCGAAGATATTGACCTCGAGACGGCTCTCCGGGCCTTCGTTAACCGTCGGCCGCCGGCCGATATTGGCAACACCCTTGCGCGAGGGACCATCCGGCAGGCGCACCATCACTGCATAGACGCCGCGCGCCGGTTCCAGATGCCGCCCCAGCGCGATATTCGCGGTTGGGAATCCGATCGTCCGTCCCCGCGCATCGCCATGCGCGACAACGCCCCGAATGGTCCAGGCACGTCCCAGATCGGCCGTCGCCCGCTCCGGATAGCCGTCCTGCAACACGCGCCGGATGCGTGTAGCCGAGATGGGGCCTCCCCCATCGGCGAGCAGCGGGACCAGCGTCAGCCCCACGCCGAGCGCTTCCGCGTGCTTTGCCAGGAATTCGGTGCCACCACCACGGCGGCGCCCGAATGCGAAATCTGGCCCGCATACCAGATGCCGGGCGTCTAGACCCCGGTGCAGCACCTCTGTCACGAACGTCTCGGCAGGCATCTGGCTGAACTCATGGTCGAAGGGCAGCTCGTAGAGCACCGTCACTCCGAGCGCTGCCAATGCATCTGCCCGCTCCGCCGATAATGTCAGGCGGAATGGCGGATCGTCCGGCCGGAAATGCTCGCGCGGATGCGGCTCGAAGGTCAGCGCCGCGAGCTGCTTTTGTGGTCGCGCTGCGTGCGCTGCCTTGATCACCTCGGCATGGCCCCGGTGCACCCCATCGAAATTGCCCAGCGCAACCGTGGCGCCGCGCGCATCGGCGGGAAGATCGCGCCAATCGTGGAAGATCCGCATCACGCGCGTGACGGGACCTGCACGTAGGCCTCGCCCTCGATCACCACGGTATCACCTACGGTGCAGACCGTGCTCAGCGTCACCCGCTTCTTCTCCGGATTCAGCGCGGTAACGGTCGCGGTGGCCTTCACCGTGTCGCCGATCTTCACCGGCGCGGCGAAGCGCAGCGACTGCCGCATATAGAGCGAGCCGGGGCCGGGCAGCCGTGTCCCCAGCACCGCGCTGATCAGCCCGGCGGACAGCATGCCGTGGGCGATGCGCTCCCCAAACAGCGAGGCCTTCGCCGCCTCGGCATCAATGTGGATCGGATTGGTGTCGGTGGAGACGGCTGCGTACAGCAGGATGTCCGCCTCGGTGATTGTCTTCCCGACACTGGCGGTCTGGCCGATCTGGAGGTCCTCGAAGAAGTAACCCGTGGTCATGCGCCCCATCCAGCGGTTGTTCGGGGAGTTTTCTGGGGGAACATGGCCGGCAAATCAATTCCTGGCCCCCCTTCGATAGTGGAGCGTAAGATTGCAGCAGCCAACCAGGGGAACCGCCATGCGACTATGGACCGCCGCCATCGGGCTGCTGCTTGTCGCTGCATCGCCCGGCTGGGCAGCCCCGATGGACCCGGCGCTACAGCAGCAACTCCTGGGGGTCTATGACAGCTACAACAAGGATCTCCTGGCCGGGAAAGTAGCCGACGCGATCAAGCTGCGTTCGGCCGAGACGCGCGCATCAGCCGCCAAGGAGATGCCGACGGCCGCCGCGCAACAGCGCTTCCTCGCCATGGCGAAGACGATGATCCCCGATGGCTTGCAGCCGTTGCACGCATCGATCAACGCGGCAGGGGATAAGGCAAGCATCATCACGCTCGGCAGCAAGACGGTGCCAAAGAACGTGAAGCTGCCGCCGGGTGCGCCGCCGCCAGGCACCGTCATGCACAGCGAGATCACGCTGACCTACGTAAAGGAGAACGACGGCTGGAAGCTGGACGATCAGATGTTCGGACCCGATCCCGCAGACATCAAGAAGTGCACTAATGACAAGTACGAAGGCGAGGCTGCCTATGACACCAAACACACCACCAACATGGGCGGCCCAATCGTGCGCGTGGACTTCGCGGCTGATCACACGTTGATCGTGATCCGCGTCGTGGACGAGGAAGACTGCGTGTTCCTGCGCGACAACAAGGACGCGCTGCGGCAGCACGGTCTGGATCCGGCGAAGCTGGTTCCCTACACGATCGTCGAGATCAATGGCAGTCCGCACAAGACTGACAAACAGAAGGTCCTGGCCGATAGCGTGACCGTTCACGACGACGACTGAAGCTACTCGACGATACACATTGCTACTGGACTCCGCCCGCGTTCTCCCCCGATAGTTCGCGCAATAGGATGAAATGCAGGTCGTCCGATGCCTACACCACGCACGCTCAAGGCTCTCGCCGCATTACTCCCGCTCGGCGCGTTCGGCATATCGGTTGCTCTTGCCGCGACGCCCGCCAAGCCAATCGATCCAGCCACAATAAATGACGCGAAGCCGGGAGTTGCCACACGTCTCGCAGCGATCCGTTCGGCCGTCTCCCAGGTCACGGCCGAGCAGTCGGGACTTGAACCGGGCGACCCCAATATCCTGAAGGCCTGGTGGGGCAATTGGCGCCCGTGGTGGGGTAACGGCGGCTGGCGCAACTGGCCGAACGGCTGGCACAACTGGGGTAACGGTTGGCACAACGGCGGCTGGCACAACTGGCCGAATTTCTGGCGCAACTGGTAACGCCGCGGAGGCAGTGGTGGTACCCACTCCCCCCGTCATCGAGACGGTCGTCGTTCAGCCGACGCCGTTCTGTAATATCGACTGCACGTACTGCTACCTGCCAAACCGCCGTGACCGTTCCGTGATGTCGCGGAACACACTGCGTGCGCTGTTTGAATGCGTGTTCGCATCGGGTTGGGCGGCGCCCTCCATCACTGTGATCTGGCACGCCGGCGAGCCGCTGGTGCTGCCCGCAACCTACTACCACGATGCGTTCGAGCTGATCGAAACGCTGCGTCCACCGCATATCAGCCTGCGCCATTCCATCCAGACCAACGGCATGCTGATCAGCGATGAGTACTGCGAGCTGTTCCGAAACCACCATGTTGGTATCGGCGTCAGCATCGACGGACCGCGCCATCTGCACGACGCACATCGCCGGACACGCAGCGGCCGCGGCACATTCGATCGGACGATGGCCGGCATTCGGCTGCTTCAGCGTCACGGCGTTGAGTTCCACGTCATCACCGTGTTGTCGCGTGAAAGTCTGGATGATCCTGAGGCGCTGGTACGTTCTATCTGGATGCCGGCATCGACGAAGTATGCTTCAACGTCGAGGAGTCCGAAGGCGACCACCACTCCACATTGTTTGCCACAGCCGACCTTCGTGCGCGCTTCCGTGCTTTCCTGGATCGCTTTTGGCGCTGGCGCGCCAGAGTGGCCGCTTCCGCTACATCCGCGAGATCGACGGCATGCTGCCGCGCATCCTCCGCCCCGAGGAAGCGGTCATGGGCAATGAGCAGGTCGCGCCTTTCGGCATGCTGAATGTTGCCTGCAACGGCGACGCGTCCAGCTTCTCGCCCGAGCTGCTCGGCCAGAAGAACGAGGGCTACGCCGACTTCATCATCGGCAACGTCCACACGCACACGCTGGAACAGATGCGCGCCAGCGTGCCGATGCAGCACATGGCGCAGGACATCGAAGTCGGCGTTGAAATGTGCCGGCGCAGTTGCGAGTATTTTTCGATCTGCGGTGGCGGTGCCCCGATCAATAAGCTCACCGAGAACGGCAGCTTCGCCAGCGACCACACGCACTTCTGCGAGCTCACCCAGAAGGTTCCGACGGAGCTCATTCTGGATGCGCTGGAACACATGGAACTGGACGGCCAGGCCGCGCTGGCTGCCGCAAGCTGATAGGTGGAGGACGCCATGCCACAGCTAGACCGCATGCTTCGAGTTGTCGTCGTCTCGCTGGGGGGCCTGATCGCCGCCGGCGGCATCGCGGTCGCGCAGAACGCGCCCGCACCTGCGCCCGACAGCAATGCTCCGCCGGCCGCGCACGACACCACGCCGCCCGCGACCAATCCCGATGAAGCTACGTCGAGCTTCCCGGTCTTCGCGGTGACAAGTGTGGAGATCCTCCACAGCTCGCATGATCGATCGCTGGCGGTGATCGCGGTGCGTGGGCTGACCAGCTCGGAAGGCTGGGAGGAGGGCACCCTTGTGCCCTTGACCAGTGGCAAGCCGATGGACGGCGTGCTCGATCTGGTGTTGGTCGCGAACGCACCGCAGGACGCATCTGCGCCAGGTACCTATGCGCCGATCGAGGCTGTCCTGCCCGTGCCGGAGCTGCCCTTCACGGCGGTGCGCGTGCGTAGTGCCACCAACACAGTCACGCTCAAGGACCTGCAAGGCTATGCCGAAGCGAAGGCGCCGGAGAACCCGTGCGGTCCTTGCGTGGGCAAGCACTTCGTCGCCAAAGGAGCAGCAGCGCCGGCCGGTGTCGCTGCCGCCGATGTCCTGCGTCAGGAAGACCTTCCGCCGGATACGCGGGTCCTGCTGCCGACGGATGGCATCCCCGACATGCGCACCAATCCCAATCGGCTCACTGTGATCGTTGGTGAGGACGGACGCATCGTCGATGCGATCTGGGAGTAGCCTCGCCGTCATCGCGATCGTGTTGCTGACCGCGTCCTACGCCCACGCTGAGACGACCACGGCGTTCTGCCAGCGTGTCGGCACGGACGATACAACACGACCGATCCCAGAGGCTCTGGTGCCGGCGGCCAATGCCGCGTTTGGCACACGCATGCCGGAGCGTGCCGCGATGGACACCACAGTATTCCGTTGCGGGAGTGGGCGTGTGCTGGTCTGCACCGTCGGGGCAAACCTTCCATGCGGCAAGGCGAACACGCGTCGCGAGCCTGGCGAAGGCACGGTGCGATGGTGCGCCGAGAACCCGGACGCCGCTTTCGTGCCCGCCGTCGCAACCGGGCATGACACGATCTATCAGTGGAGCTGTACGGGTGGCGTGCCACGCATCGTGCGCCAGACCCTTCACGTCACTCCGGGCGGCTTTGTGGCAGAGTTCTGGAAGCCGCTGCCGTAGGCGTGCTTAGGCATTTCTTAATCATTAAACCGAACTTACCTCTGAATTTCCCAAAAGCGGCAGCTGGCCGCCGATTTTGGGAAAATTCGTAGGCATGTAGAATAGTTCTTGCGCGACGCGGGCGGTTCATGAGTTGATGCCCGCGTGTACATCACGACCATCGCCAACCGGAACTCCCCGCCCGCCGTGCTGCTGCGCGAGAGCTATCGCGAGCAAGGCAAGGTGAAGAGTCGCACGCTGGCCAATCTGTCCAGATGGCCTGAAGCGAAGATCCATGCCCTGCGAAGGGTGCTCGCCGACGAGCCGATGCAGCCCGCGGCGGCCCAGCGCTTCGAGATCGAGCGTGCCTTGGCGTATGGCCATGTCGCGGCCGCGCTCGGCACACTGCGGCGGATTGGCCTTGAGCAGATCCTGCCCAGACGTCCCGACCGTCTGGCCAAGCTGACCACAGCCATGATTGTCGCCCGCGTGGTCGAACCGGCCGCCAAGCTCGCCACCGCGCGCCAGCTCAGCGACGCCACCGCATCGCACGCGCTCGGCGCCTTGCTCGGTCTCGGTGAAGTCGATGCCGACGAACTCTACGAGGCACTGGATCGGCTGCAGGCCGCCCAGCCGGAGATCGAACAGGCACTCGCCCGCCGTCATCTCAAGGACGGCGTGCTGGTGCTCTACGATGTCAGCTCGAGCTATCTCGAAGGCGAGCATTGCGAACTTGCGCAGCGTGGCTACAGCCGTGACCACCGGCCCGATCGTCCGCAGATTGTCTATGGCCTGCTCTGCAACGAGCAGGGATGCCCGATCGCGGTCGAGGTGTTTGACGGAAACACCGCGGACCCGATGACGCTCGCGGCCCAGATCACCAAGCTGCGAACACGCTTCAACCTCAGCCGCGTCGTGCTGGTCGGCGATCGTGGCATGATCACCGACGCGCGGCTTGAAGCCGATGTCAAACCTGCTGGCCTGGACTGGATCACTGCGCTGCGCGCGCCCTCTATCCGCGAGCTCGCTGCCGATGGCGGTCCGTTGCAGCTCTCCCTGTTCGACCAACGCGACATGGCCGAGATCACCGCCGACGGTCGATCCGCTTCGCGGCTCAACCCCGGCGAACGCCTCGTCGTCTGCCGCAATCCCGACCTAGCCGCCAGGCGTAGCCGCAAGCGCCAAGAGCTACTGGAGGCGACCGAGCGTCTGCTCGCTGCCGTGGCCGCCAGGCTGCAACACAAGCGCCGCCCGTTGCGCGGCGCGGCCAGGATCGGCATCGCCGTCGGCGCCGTGCTCAACAAGCATAAGATGGCCAAGCACTTCGATGTGGTGATCAGCGACACCTCCCTGTCATGGTCACGCAAGCAGGACGCCATCGCTGCTGAGGCCGCACTCGACGGGTTCTACGTCGTCCGCACCAACCTGCCAGCCAAGGTCTTCCCCACCGAGCAGGTCGTGCTCGCCTATAAGGGCCTGAGCCAGGTCGAGCGTGCCTTCCGCAGCCTCAAGACCACCGATCTCGATATCCGCCCGATCCATCATCGCCGCGCGCGGCGCGTGCGTGGCCATGTACTGCTTTGCATGCTCGCCTACTACGTCACCTGGCACATGCAGCAGGCGCTGGCGCCCATGCTGTTCGCCGATCACGACAAGCAGGCGGCTGCACTCCAGCGCACCTCACCCGTCGCCGCCGCGCGCGTCTCGCCGGCCGCGCGCGCCAAGGCCGCCACCAAGCGAAGTGCCGATGGCCAACCCGTTCACAGCTTCGCAACACTGCTCGCCGATCTCGCAAACCTCACCCGCAATACCGTCCGCTTTGGCGATGCATTGCCGGTTACTGTCCTCTCCAGACCAACCGCCGTGCACCAGCGAGCCTTTCAACTACTCGGCCTCAAACACGACACGTAGGCAGGACAATGCCAAAAACACGAGGCTCCTCAGCCTGTTGGCAGGGACGTTGGGGGGAACTTCGGATTAAACACGGAGAAGTCCGAGGACCACGGAGCGCCACGGGAGTTCTGCCTTGTTGCTCAGCGAGCGGTTGTCCGAACGGGTTATTGGTTTGGCTATCGACGTCCACCGCGAGATCGGCCCAGGACTGCTCGAATCCGTTTACGAACGTTGCCTGTGCCGAGAACTCGAACGTGCGGGAATTGAGCACAAACGTCAGCTTGCCATCCCAGTTTTCTATAAGGGAGAGCGTCTGGACGAAGGGTTTCGTGCCGACGTGATTGTCGACAATGCCATCATACTCGAGATTAAAGCCGTGGCCGCAATCCTGCCTGCCCACGAAGCCCAGCTTCAGACCTATCTTCGCATGAGTGGAATTCGCATCGGCCTGATCATGAATTTCGCCGCCCCGCGTCTGAAAGACGGTCTACGGCGCGTCGTCGTATAGCCAAAGGCTCCTGTGGCGCTCCGTGGTCCTCGGACTTCTCCGTGTTAAGAACAAAAAACAGAACCGCACGGGAGGCGCCGATCGATCGATGGCCCTGTCCATTCCCTGCATCCGCGCCATGCTGGCCCTCAAGCACTTTGAGATCCCCCATCGCCCTGGACGATCTCGACGCCCAGGTCCACTTCGCTCCCGACTACGACGCCCCGATCCCCTACATGCAGCGCACCCGCGAGTATCATGCGGCGATAGGCTACTCCACGCCCTATCGCTGGGCGCATCGCATCAAGGCGCCCTTTTGTTGCAAATAGACGCCATTGGCGTATATAACGGTGATGCTCGCCGTCCCTCTCACTGTGGTCGAGACGCCGCAATTCGTACGGCAGGCCGGAACAGTCTGGGCAGACGAGGAGCGGCAGGAATTCGTGGATTTTATCGCCCGCAATCCCGAGATGGGCGATGTGATCCCAGAGGCAGGCGGTGTCCGCAAAGTGCGCTGGCGGCGGGCCGGCATGGGAAGCGGGGAGGGGCTCGGGTGATTTACTTTTACCACAACCCGGCCACGCCTCTCTTTCTGCGCATGGTCTACGCCAAGGCAGTGCGCGAGGATGTGGCGCCCGAGGCAAAGAAAGCGTTGGCGGAATTCGCAGCACGCGGGTGAAGGCGAAGAGGGCGAAATGAACAAGTTCAGTCGCGATCTGGTGCAAGGAATGAAGGAGGCCGCGGAATTCGCCGTGGGCCGCAAGGCTGGTGCACGCACGCATGTCGTCGAGGTTCCCGACGTGCGCGCCATACGGCAGCAGTTGCACATGTCGCAGCAGCGCTTCGCCGAGACTTACCGCATTCCGTTGCCGACCTTGAAAAACTGGGAGCAGGGACGCCGAGCACCCGACGCACCGGCTGCCGCCTATCTGCAGGCGATCGCACGCCAGCCCAAGGTCATTAGGGATGCTTTGGAGCAGGGATAACGAGCACTCCCTCGCGTGTGATAGTAGTGTCGGCAGGCCTTCATAGCTGACTTGTGACGGAGACTCACTCATGGCCCTGGACGACCTCGACACCCAGCTCGGCTTCGCCCCCGACTTCGACGCCCCGATCCGCTACATGCGGCGCACCCGCGAGTATTACGCGGCGATCGGCTACACCACGCCCTACCGCTGGGCGCATTACATCGAAGCGCCTTTCACCCCCCTCCGCATCCCGCTCAGCAAAGCGCGTGTCACCATCATCACGACCGCCGCGCCATACCACCCCGACAAAGGCGACCAGGGCCCAGGCGCGCCCTACAACGGCGGCGCCAAGTTCTACGAGCCCTACTCAGGCGACACGTCCAAGACCCACGACCTCCGTATCTCCCACATTGGCTACGACCGCATCCACACCACCGCCACCGACAGCAACACCTGGTTCCCACTGCCCGCCCTGCACCGCGCGGTTGCCGCTGGCCGCGTCGGCGCCGTCACCCCGCGCTTCCACGGTGCCCCCACCAACCGCAGCCATCGTGTCACCATTGAGACCGACGCCCCGGAAATCCTCCGCCGCTGCCAGGAAGACGGCGCCGATGCCGCGATCCTCGTCCCCAACTGCCCAGTCTGCCATCAGACCAGCAGCCTGGTCGCCCGCCACCTGGAGGCGAACGGCATCCCCACCATCCTGATGGGCTGCGCCAAGGACATCGTCGAGCACGCCGCCGTCGCGCGCTTCCTGTTCAGCGACTTCCCACTCGGCAACAGCGTCGGCAAGCCGCACGACATCGCCTCCCAGGATCGGACACTCGAACTCGCGCTCCGTGTGCTGGAATCCGCCCCCGGCCCGCGCACCACCGTGCAATCGCCATTACGCTGGAGCGAAAGCGCCGAGTGGAAGCTTGACTACCTGAACCTCGACCGCATCCCACCCGAAGAACTCGCCCGCCGCCGCCGCGAGTTCGATGAGCAGAAGGCGATCGCCCTGTACTCTCCGCGTCGATAAGGCAGCGTGACCCGTTGAAGCTCGCCGTCGCCGCGCTGATCCGCAACGAGATCGACATCATCGGCGCGTTCCTTCAGCACCTCGCCGCGCTGTTCGACCATGTGCTGCTGATGAACCACCACTCGATCGACGGCACTGATCGGGTGATGGAGGCGGCCTGCGCTCGCCGTCCCAACTGGACAATGTGGCAGGTCGAACCGACCGGCTATCACCAGAGGGCGTTCTGCGGCGTTGCCCTTCGGCATCTGTTTACCACCACCGATGCCGACATCGTCATGTTCCTCGACGTCGATGAGTTCCTCGACGTCCCCGACCGCGCTGCCCTGGAGCGCGCCTTCTCCATCCTGACCGATCCGGACGCCGTGGGCGGCATGCGTTGGCGCTACGCCGTGCCGGACCGCCTCAACGAGCGTGCGATCGTCCCAGGCGAACCGCTCTGGCGCGCACCCGCAATTGCGGCGCTCGGCAAGTCGGTGGTTCCTCGCATCTTCTACGAACGCCACGGCCGTGAGGCGAACCTCGCCATTGGCAACCACGGCCTCTATTACGGTCCCGATGACGTCGTTCCCAGCATCCGCTGTGGTGAGATACTTCACCTCCCCATCCGCTCGCACGAACAGCTCAAGAGCAAGGTACTGGTCGGCGCGTTCTCGGTGATGTCGCTTGCCACGCGGAGTCCGCTGCTGTGCTGGCACTGGTACGACATCCTCTGGCGCATCGCTGAAGGCACACTGCGCGATGAGGACCTGATCGGCATCGCCGCCCACTATGGCGAGCAGGACAAGCAGACCAACCAGCCGATGTCGCCCGCCGACCTGCAAGCCGCCGGCTATACGCGTTCGGCGTTGAACGTGGCGTTCGGCGAGCCGCTGCCACCGATCACGGGCCCGCTGACCGTCGACCCCGCGCGCGTTGTCGCCACCAGCCTGCGCCACTTCCAGATCGAGGAGGAGGTAAATGGCACCAAGCTTATGCTCGACGGCAACCGCCTCTGCTTCATCCCGAGCGAGAACCAGCAATGATCCGTCCTTTCGCCAATGTCCGTGTCCTCGACTTCACCCAGGTGCTGGCCGGTCCCTATGGCAGCTACCAGCTCGCCCTGCTCGGCGCCGACGTGATCAAGGTGGAACGGCGCGAGGGCGAGGACATGCGCCGCACGCCGTTGTCGCGTGAGTGGGCCGATCGCGGCATGGCGCCATCATGGCTCGCGATCAACGGCAACAAACGCAGCCTGACGCTCGATCTGCAAAAGCCGACGGCGATCGAGATCATCAACCGCCTCGCCGCGAAGGCCGACGTGGTCATGGAGAACTTCCGCCCCGGCGTGATGGACCGGCTCGGCATCGGCTATCAGACATTGCGCGCCATCAACCCGAAGCTGATCTACTGCTGCATCTCCGGTTTCGGCAGCACCGGTCCCTACAGCAACGAGGCCGGCTACGACGGCAAGATCCAGGCGCTGTCCGGCATCATGTCGCTGACCGGCCACAAGGAGATGGGCCCCACCCGCGCCGGCTTCGCAGTGTGCGACGTGCTGTCCGGCATGACAGCCGCCTTCGCCGTCTCGTCCGCGCTGTATCAACGCACGCATACCAGCCAAGGCCAGTTCATCGATGTGTCGATGCTGGAGGCGAGCCTCGCCTTCCTGTCTACTCAGGTCGCCGACTTCACCGTTGCCGGCCATCGGCAGGAGCAGTTCGGCAATCAGGCCATCAGCCGCAAAGTCACCGCCAATTTGTTCCGCGCCAAGGAAAGCTGGCTGCTGCTCGCGGTGAACAACGACAAGCAGTACGAGGCGCTGATGACCACGCTCGGCCGCGCCGATGTGCTGGACGATCCACGGTTCTCCGACTGGTTCCAGCGCAAGGAACACGAAGCCGCCTTGCGCGCGATCATTGAGGAAGCCCTGTCAGCCGCCGACGCCAAGATCTGGGAGAAGCGCCTGAACGATGCCGGCGCTCCCTGTGCCAGCATCTGGCGCATCGAGGATGTCATCGACCATCCGCAAATCGTTGCCCGAAACGCCGTACCGACAGTAGATACGGAATACGGTCCGCTCCGCCTGATGGGCTCCGGCTTTCAGATGGCCCATGGCGGCGGCAAGCTGGATCATGCCCCACCGCCGCTCGGCGCGCACACCGACGAGGTGCTGCGCGAAGCCGGTTATTCGACGGATGAGATCGCCACGCTGCGCCGCGACGCGGTGATCTGACAGCGGATTTCGCCACCATCGGTCTGGCCTCGGGCGGGCGAATAATCCGCCGGTGAATTCGGTCACGCCCCTGCGGCGTACGGCATGTATGATCGGTGCAGCAATGTAGCGACGGAGAATGACGTGCCGTTTTATGGGATCTACCGCGGCACCGCGATGAACACCGCCGACCCGATGATGAAGGGACGGATCCAGGTCAGCGTTTCGTCGGTGGCCGGCGGTGGTGTGGCAAATTGGGCCGAGGCGTGCCGCGACTTCAAGTCGAACACGACGCCGCCCGTCGGCACCACAGTCTGGGTCATGTTTGAACGGGGCGATGTCTCGCATCCCGTCTGGATCGGCTGTGCGACCTGACGGCTGATCCTCAGTCCAGCAACAGGCGCCGCGCTTCAGCCATAGCAATTGAGGCCATCTCACGCAGGTCCGCATCGTTGGCGCTGCTGATTGGATGCGGGATCACCGCAAATGTGTAGCCAGCAAAGCCCAGCACACGCGCCATCAGTTCGGCAGCGCTGACAAAACGCGCGGTCATCACCGCCATTGCGGGGACGCCGAGACGTTCGGCTGTGACGGCGTCATGCAGACTGCACGACGAACAACTGCCTCAGTCACCGATCCCTGTGACCACGGCGTGCCAGCGCGCGATCTCGTCCACGATGTCGCGGTCCGCCGGTGCGCTGAAGTTCGACTTCACTCGCAGCACCACGTCCGCGACGCCGAATTCCTCACGCAGCATGCGATCAAGATGCGCGAAGAACCCCTTCGTCCCTTCCTTGCCGTTGGAGATGAAGCCAACCGTCTTACCGGCAAGCGACGCCGGACGCCGCGCCGGCTTGCCCAGCGGCGGAGCGGTTTCGTTGGTGGGATCAAGGACCTGAAGCACCATTCGTCTACTTCATCCCGTGGATGGTCCACAGTCAACGCAGACGCCAATCGGCAGGGTAACGGCGCGGCTTTTGGTGCCAAGCCAGGGTGGGATGACGGCACCGAACCCGCCGGCGGGCCCGCCCGCGGCAACCACCAGAAGCTGATCCGGTGATTCGAGCGCTGTATATTCCGTATCGCCGCGATCGCGAACAACCGCGCCTTTGCCGCATTCTGCCCATTCGCGGCGATGGATGCGTGCACGTGCGTGGATGCGCGCGGCAATATCAGTCTTGCTCCAGCCAGCCGCTTGCAGGTGGTCACGCAGTTGCTTCGGAATGATCAGCGCGTAGTTGCCGCCCCAGATCGAATAGTGCCGCATGTTCGCGCGCATCTCGGCGGCGAACGTCTCCAGGATTTCTTCCGGCTGCGTGGTCCATTCGTTCATGATCTGCCGTGGCGCGCCGGCCGCCATGACGGTGACAGCGGACACATCCGGCGGCAGGCCGCGTTGTGCATGCAGCGGCAGCCACGAAGAGTCTTCCTCATCCTCGGCGACGCAATAGCTGAACTTGCCGGGATGGCCGATGGTGGAACGGTCGATGCCGCCCGAACGCACCTCGAGAATGTTGATCAGCGCAAGGCGGATCGCGCGGCCGATCACGGCGGTTGCCCGGTCGCTGTTGCCCAACGCATTGAATGAGCCGCTGGCGCCGATCTCGCGACGCATCGGGCCGTTCAGCACGATCAACACCGCGCAGCCGCCGGTCGAGGCCGTTGCGCCGTGCAGCAGGAACTCCCCATCGAGCATCGCCGCGAACGCGGTCAGCACGACAGGAAAATGCATCGGCAGGCACCCGGCCATCACGGCGTTGATCGCCAGCTTCTCCGCCGTCAGCGGCACGCCGCGCACGGGTTCGATGCCGATGAGCTGGTCGGGCGGCATCATCGCCCATTCCAGACACGCCAGCACCGCATCGTGCGTCGGCGGGACAATCGGCAGGCCATCGGTCCAGCCGCTGCTGTGGTAGAGCTCCTGCACCGCGGCAACATCGTCAGCTTCATAGGTTCTCGATGCGAGCCGCATGGCGAGGTGTTCCTGGTCGAGGACGCTGCTGATCACATATCATTTACAGACCGGCGTCGCACGCTACGCCAGCCAGGGCAGTGCGACGTCGGGACTCCTTCCCACCGTTCGGCTGCTCCAGTTCTGTACCGTTTGCACAAGTTGCTCCGTGAAGACGAAGCGGTGGCCGGCCAGGTCCCCCGGGTTGCGGTAGTAATGATCCGGAGCGCCGAAATAGGTCACGGCATTCGAGACGTAGGCGTAGCAGGCGGCCTTCACCAACTCGAAGCGCAGTGCCTCGGAGACGAGGAAGATCAGCAGCAGCAGCTTGCGTTTCTTGGCATCGTCGCCCATCAGCCCGTCGAACGCCGCCAGATCGCGCAGCAGCCACCAGGGCTGCATGACAACTTCGGTGCCGGCGGTAAGGCCCAGGTTCGAATATGTCGCTGGACCGCTGGCAATGCGCGAGAGTGGAGCAAGGCGCGGCTGATCGCCGTCCGGTTCGAACTCCCACCAACGAGGCAAACCTTGCCGACGGAACCCAAGGACATAGAGGCTGCGCCCGTCAATGGCGACCTCGAGGATCGGCGAGGTGATCGGCGCGGCCACATAGACGGTGACCGCACCGCGCGCGCGCCGCCTCGCCAGGTAGTGGCGCGCATCGGTAACGTTGCGGCCATAGTACGGCCCAAGCTGGATGAAGGTGGCAGGCATCGCCTCGTGTCGTGACTTCCGTTGGTCGGATTATAGAACGCCACCGCGCTGTCGCTGGTGATCTTTTTCACAACTTCCAGTAGACCTCGATCCCTCGAAGGTGTGATCTGCATGACAGATCGCGCAGAATGCCGGCCGCTAGAAGCGCGGCTCACACTATCAGATCGGTCACAACGTACGGAAGGGGATGGAACTATGGCGGCATCTCACGTCGGCGAATGTTTTTGCGGCACGGTGAAGGTTGAGGTCATGGGCGACCCAGAAGGCATGGGATACTGCCACTGCCGCTCGTGCCGCTCCTGGTCGGGCGGCCCAGTGAATGCTTTCACGCTTTGGAAGCCGGAAAACGTGAAGGTCACGCAAGGAGCCGACTCCCTCGCGACGTACCAGAAAACGCCAATCAGCCAGCGTCAGTATTGTTCGAAGTGCGGCGGCCATCTGATGACCGCGCACCCGACGCTTGGCCTGATCGATGTCTTTGCGGCGACCTTGCCGACGTTGAAGTTCGCGCCAGGCGTCCACGTCAATTATGCCGAGACGGTGCTACCGATGAAGGACGGGCTGCCCAAATTCAAGGACTTCCCGAACGAGTTCGGTGGCTCGGGAGAGATGGCGTCCGAGTAGCATCACGATGCACCGTTGACCTGTGAGCCGATGCGCGCTGTCCCTAGCGGTGCGTCCTTAGCCGTCAGACCGGTTCGAGAGGTGCATGGAGCCGCGTCCCCTTGCAGATGATCCCGCCGCGGTTGCCGATCTCCACGCTGCCATAACGCTCGGCATAGGCCGGCGGCAGCTCGCGCGCGCCTGGCGCTGCCAGCCACAACCGCAGCAGATGGCGCTTTCGCTCCGGCTCCGGCCAGTCCTCGAACGCTGTGCGATCGTGCAGCACCGTATGGTTGTGCACGAACTGCATGTCCCCCGGCTGGAACGCCATATCCAGCCGCAGCTCCGCATCCTCTGCCAGTGCGTCGAACCGGTCCAGCGCGGCGAAGTCCTCCTCGCCCAGCCGAGGTGCCTCGTCGAAACGCTGCGACGATCGCACGTAATGCGGCGCATAGATCGCCGATAGCAGCCCCGCATGCTCATTGTATATTGGGGTGTGGAACCACGGCTGCTGCCCCTCGGGCACCTCACCGCGCCGATCCGTCGGCATCGGTCGAAACAGCCGCCACACCAGTTCCGGATACCGCGTCGCCATCGCATTGTAGACCGACATGGAGCTGGTCAGCGACGACAGCCTACCCGACCGCGCCGTCTTCAAACACAGCAACGACACGATGTCGCACGAGTTGAGTGTGAAAATTCTGCCGCTCCGTCGTCTGATAGATCCGCACGTTCGGATCCTTCGACGACAGCCCCATGTCGCGCACATGGCCCAGCACATGCCCCTTCGCATTCTGCGACCGAGCGCTGCCGAAATACGTGCCAATCCCCCAATATGCGATAGCACTCTCGGCGATCGGCCGCCCTTCCACCGGCAGTCCGCGCACCAGCACGAATCCGCGCCCATTCAGCACCTCATCGCGCAGCCGTTCCAGCACTGGTCCGAGCGTTGGCAAAGCAAAATCCATGCGTGTGATCGTTGCGATTTCCTGCCCGACATTCGCCGCCGTCGCCGTCTCGATTTCGGTAATCTCAGCGGGCATCAGTTGATACGTCCATTCTGCCGGCCGCTTCGCCAACTCTGCGCCGATCCACGCCGAGGCGCCGGCGACCAAAGGCCGTGGTATGCTCCGCTCCATCACATCGCTCCTTCGCACTGAGACCGATGAAGACCTTGTTGATCGTATACCACTCGCTGACCGGAGGCACGCGCCAGATGGCGGAGGCCGCCGCCTGCGGCGCGCGCACCGAACCTGAAGTCGCCGTTCGCCTGCTCACTGCCCCCGATGCATCCGGTGATGACGTGCTAGCCGCCGACGGCTACATCTTCGCGACGCCCGAGAACCTTGCCGCCCTCGCCGGCAAGATGAAGGACTTCTTCGACCGCGCCTATTACCCCGTCCTCGACCGTATCAACGGTCGTCCATACGCAATATTGATCTGCGCCGGCAGCGACGGTCAGAATGCCGTGCGCCAGATCGCCCGCATCGCCACCGGCTGGCGCCTCCGCCGCATCGCAGAACCGCTCATCATCTGCACGCATGCACAGACCCCGGAAGCGATCCTCGCCCCAAAGCATATTCCGCCGGCTGACCTCAGCCGCTGCACCGAACTCGGTGCCGCCTTCGCGTCCGGCCTGGCGTCCGGCATCTTCTGAAACCAGTGCTCTGACGCACAAGTATGATGCCCCAGCACCATCGTCATTCCCGCGAAAAGCGGGAACCCAGGGCTACTGACATGGGCCTCGCCCTGGGTATCTGAGTACTAGCGGTGGCCGAAGATCGCACTCCCCACGCGCACCCACGTCGCGCCGCAAGCAATCGCCACTTCAAAATCCGCCGACATCCCCATCGACAGCACGCCCAATCCATGCCGTGCAGCCCGATCCGCCAGCCATTCGAAATGCGGCCGCGGAGCCTGATCGAGCGGCGGCACGCACATCAGCCCCACCAGCGACGCGCCAAACTGCGCTTTGCCCGCTTCGATGAACGCATCGGCCTCCGCGCGCGTCACGCCGGACTTCTGCGCTTCATCGCCGGTGTTCACCTCGATCAGCAACGTCGGCCGACGCCCCTCTTTCTCCGCCGCCGCCGCAATCGCGTCGCCAAGCCGAGGCCGATCCAGCGTCTCGATCACATCGGCAATCCGCACCGCATCGCGCGCCTTGTTGGTCTGCAACCCGCCGATGATGTGCAACTGGAACCGATGCTCCGCGCGCAATTGAGGGAACTTCGTCGCTGCCTCCTGCACCCGGTTCTCGCCGAACACGCTCTGCCCAGCCTCGAGCGCCGCGCGCACAGCTTCGATCGGCTTGGTCTTGCTCACCGCCACCAGCGTCACGTCCTCCGGGCGCCGCCCCGCCTTGATCGCCGCATTTGCGATCCTTTCCCGCACCCGGTCCAGATTGTCCTTGATAGTCTTCGCGTCAGGCAGCGTCGCCGTATCGGACATACTGCTTCTCCTCGATTAACCGCGTGGTGCCGCCATTGCCGCGAGCGCCTCGCGCACCCGGCGCATCACATCGTCCCAATCCCCAGGAGCGGGTTGGCGGAATTGGCGTAACGACGGGTACCACGGACTGTCGTCGCGATCGCGCAGCCAACGCCAGCACGTGTCGAACCGGTTGAGCAGCCAGACCGGTTTCGCCATCGCGCCGGCGAGATGCACCACGGCCGTGTCCACGCCGATGACAAGGTCAAGGCATTCCACCAGCGCCGCGGTGTCAGCGAAGTCGCCGAGTTCATCCGTCCAGTCCAGCAGCGTCCCGCTCGGCGCGGACGCGCCGCCCTTTTGCAGCGAAATCAGCGTCACGCCGGGGATGTCGCGCAACGGCGCCAGCCGCTCGAATGTGACCGAGCGCCGCCGGTCCATCCGCATCCGTTCCGGGTTGCCGGCCCATACCAAGCCCACATGCAGCCCATCGATATCGGCGACGCGGCGCCGCCAGCGTTCGACCAGTTCCGGGTCTGCACGCAGGTACGGCGTCTCGCACGGGATGTCGGCTTCGCTCGCCAGACCAAGCAGGTGCGGCAGGCTCAGCATCGGACACTGGACATCGAACCGCGGCAGCGGGTCGCCAAGCGCCGTCACCTGGGCAACTCCAGAGATCTGGCGCAGCAGCCGGACCAGCGGCGGATGGACCTCCAGCACAATACGGCCGCCGTGCGCCGCCTGAGGCAGGAAGCGACAGAACTGCAGCATGTCGCCCATCCCCTGCTCGGCATATACCAGCAGAGTGCGCCCGGCGAGCGGTTCACCCTGCCAGCGCGGCTGGGTGAATGCGCGCTGCGTTGCTGGTTCGGCTCGAAATCGCCACTCCCATTCGCGCCAGCCCTCGGCGAAGCTGCCTGCCGTCAGCAGGGCCACCCCGAGATTCATGTGCGCCGTGGCGTCCTGCGGATGGCGGCGCAGAATGTCACGGTACAGCGCCTCCGCCGCGCTCAGCTTGCCCGCGTCCTTAAGTATACCTGCCAGGTTACCAGCCGGCGCCAGATCGTTCGGCGTGCGGCGGACGGCGATGCTCAGCGCCTCCTCCGCTTCTTGCAGCCGGTTGGCTTCGCGCAGCGCCAGCGCCAGGTCGTTGTGGCCGTCCGGCAGATCCGGCTTGAGCCGCAGTGCCTCGCGGTAGGCGGCGATCGCCTCATCGGGGCGGCCGAGATCGCTCAGGACGTGGCCCATGAGCTGGTGCGCCTCGGCTAGATTGCGCTTGTGCCGCATCGCTTCCTGGCAAGCCGTCAGCGCGGCGTCGAGCTGCCGCAATGCCAGCAGCGCGGCGGCGCGATTGACATGGTACATCGCACCCTGCGGCCGCAGCGCGATCGCCTGATCGATGCAGCCGAGCGCGGCGTCCGGCTGGCCGCATTGCAAGGCGAGCACGCCCAGCATGTGCAGGCTATCGGCGTGCGTAGGCGCCGCGGCGAGCACCTGACGATAGATCTGTTCGGCTTCCTGCAGCCGGCCGGCGCCGTGCAGGCGGAGACCGCCCTGGAAATGCGCCTCGATTGCGTGCTTCCGTTTGCTCATGGTCACCATTTGGTTAGCACATTCGCCTTTGCCGCGCATGGCGGGCGGTTAACACCATGGACGCGGAACTGCTTGCCTGGGCGCATGCGGCGGTGGCGCGATCAGGCCACCGCATTCCGCCGCTCTGGCTGTTCACCGACTCGCGTCGGCTGCCTGATCCGCGTGCCGCGGTGGCGCGCCTCCCCCGTGGCCTCGCCGGGGTTGTGCTGCGGCACGACGGCGAGCCGGGCCGGGCGGCGCTTGCCCGCGACCTCGCTCGGCTTTGCCGTGAGCGGCGGCTGTTCCTCGTGGTCGCGGGTGATCCCAGGTTGGCGGCCGCGCTCGGCGCGGGAATTCATCTCCGAGCCGGCCGCTGGCCAGGACCAATCCGGCTGCGTGGATGCCTGATCACCAGTTCGGCGCACACCCCGCTCGAGCTTCGTCGCGCCAGGCGCGCCGGTGCGTCGTTGGTTTTTCTTTCTCCAGTGTTTTCCACGCTTAGCCATCCGCAGGCCGCATCCCTCGGCGCCCGCGCCTGGAGCCGCCTTGCCCGCCAATCGGGCGCCACAGTTGGTGCGCTAGGCGGCATTGATGGTGCGACCATCCGCCGTCTGCCGCGCGGCCAATGCCGAGTGGTCGGAGCCATCGGCGCCCTCGCCTGATCTCTACTGTGTCTGTGTGGACACAGTGTTTCGCAATTGCCATCAGCGTGGCTTATGGGACGTTGCGAGATCGGGAAAGCTGACCCCATAGTGCATCACAGCTTCGGCGGTCCCACCGGGTGTGGACGGGGCCGGGGAAATTCGCCGGACGGCCGGCGCAAACAGGAGGATGGGATGCGTAAGTATTTGCTGGCGGGTGTCGCCACATTGGGGGCAGCAGGTTTCGCAGGCGCGGCCTTCGCTCAGTCGGCGCCACCGTCACCGACCGAAGGCTCCATCGTAACCGCTCCGTCGGGCGGGCCGTCATATGCCAACAATAACAACAACTACCAGGCCGCGGCACTGCCCGGCCCGGTCGCCAACCCGACCCCCGGCACCATCGTCATCCACGTCAACGGCAAGGTTGAAGTTGACGTCCAGGCAGCCTGGTCGAGCGCCGACAGCCGCATCGTCGGCTTCCCAGCCGGCACCAACGGCGGTGCGATCATCACGCCCGGCGCCGTAGGGACTGGTGCCAATGCTGGCAACACTCTCGTCGGTCAGACTGGTGTGACCTCTGGCGCCACTGGTTCGGGCGCCGTCCTTGGCAACAACGGCGGTGGCCCGGTCAAGCTCCAGCCGGTCGCGGTCGACAGCTTCGCGCGTGTCTATCTCGGCGCCGACGGCATGGCCACCAACGGCCTGCGTTATGGTGCGGCGATCGAAATCCGGCAGAACTTCACCGGCCAGATCAGCAACAACGGCAGCTCCGGTGCATCGGGCTACTCAACGCTCGAAACCCTGTATGTTCGGCGCGCCTTCACCTACATCGCCGGCGCAGACTGGGGCATCCTGCGTGCCGGCCAGGCCGACGGCGTCATCGGCATCTTCGACAACGGCGTGACCACCTTCCAGTTCCTGCCCACCGGCAACCTCAACGGTGGTGACCTGGAAGGGAACACGCCGCAGAACTCCGACCAGACCTTCGTCTTCCTGGGCCAGGCGGGCAACGAGTATGACAACGCGAAGCTGGTGTATCTGTCGCCGCAGTTCGCGGGCTTCGACTTCGGCTTCCAGTATGCCCCGAACACTTCGAACGGCAACGGTCTGGGCGGCAGCAACAATGCGCTGAACGGTTCAATCATCAGCGCCGGCACCGGTACAGGCCTGAGCTGCGCGGTGGCGAACTCCGGCTGTCCGACACTTTCGTCTGGTCCGGGTGCTGTGGACGGCTCCCGTGTGCTGAACCAGTATGCGGCCGGTGTGCGCTACCAGGGCACGCTGGGTGGCGTCGGCGTGCTGGCCTACGGCGTGTACATGGGCAGCGGCCATGCCGACTACACCGGCCTGAGCCCGGCCACCGCGACCACGCCGGGTGGTCTCGCGCTGGCGAATACCTTCCTGGGCAACACGATCCCTGGCAGCCATTATACCGGCAAATATAACGGCCTGAGCTTCGGCAGTGCCGGTATCGCGTTGACCTATGCCGGCTTCACCGTTGGCGGCAATACGATCGACGGACAAATCAACGGTCAGTTGGCCCTGCAGCCGCAGGGTGGTGCGCCGATGAACGCTTACCTGCTCGGTGCGAAATACGTGAATGGCCCGTTGACGATGGGCATCGTGGGCGAGGAGATGTGGTACCAGGGCAACGTCAACATGTCCGGCATCACGCAGCACCGCGGACGCGCAATTGACGCTGGTGCGAGCTACACGGTCGCTCCTGGCTACATCGTCTACGCCGAATACATGTTTCAGGACCAGTACCAGGGCGGCGTGAACCAGGTCACGGGCGCGATCGGCTCCAACGCCAACAACAACATCAAGTCGCAAGGCGTGATGATCGGCAACGTCGTCAACTTCTGAACCTACCAGTCTTCAATGACACCAGCGGCGGGGAGCGATCCCCGCCGTTTTGTTTTGTTCGCTCCGATTCCCAACAAGCACCACATGCTGTAAGAGCCTGTCATGGGAGGCGTTGCGGCTGCCGGTCGAATTGCCGTGGGACGTCGGGCACGCTTTGGCTGGCTCGGCGCCATTGCCGCGTCGCGACTTTCTGTCCGCACCCACGTCGTCGGCTTGATCCTCGTTATCGTCGCGCCTTTACTGGCGTTCAGCGCCTTTCTGGTGCTGCGCTCCGCGTCGAACGAACAGAACTTCATGGCCGCTACCGTGCGCGAACGGTCACGAGAAGCGGCAGCAACTCTCGACCACGAACTCGGCTCACTGCGTACACGCCTGTTTATGCTGGCGGCATCACACACCCTGCAGACGGGCGACCTGCCAACCTTCCGCGCCCAAGCCATCGCGGCGGTGCAACCGGACGGTATGAGCCTTGTCCTGGTGGATCCCTCCGGCCAGGAAGTGATCAACACGCATGCGCCACCCGGCGTCGAACTGCCTCACACGTCCGATCCGGAGGCAATCCGGCGCGCCATCGAACTCGCGTCTGCCTGATGTGTCCACCCTGACGCACGACGCGGTCTCCGGTGAGCTGTTTCTCGCGATAAACGTCCCGGTTTTTCGCGACGGCCGGCTCGTCTACGTGCTGAGCCTCAACATCATGCCAATGCTGCCGCGCCTGGTGGCGGACCTGAACCTGCCGCCGGGGTGGCTGGTCAACGTCGCCGATCGAGCCGGCTACACCATAGCCAGGAACCTGGATGCCGAGAAATATGTCGGTCGGATGGGCCGTCCCGAAATCCTGGCACGTCTGCGCGCATCCGACCAAGGTTGGCTGCCGCTGGTCTCCCGCGATGGCATTCCGATTTATAATGCCTTCACGCGTGTCCAATTCTCCGGCTGGACGATCTCCGTAGGCATTCCCAGCGACGTGCTGCTCGCACCGGTCAAGCGATCCACTTGGATACTCTTTCTGGCTGGCACCGGTGCCCTGATACTCGCGCTATTGCTCGGAGTGCTCATTGGCCGGCGCATCGCCAGTGCCATTACCGCTCTGGTGGACTACGCCAGTACAGTCGGTCGTGGTGAATGCATCGGTCCGCATGAAACCGGCATCAAGGAGACCAATGCGGTCGTCAATTCGCTCTGTCAGGCGAGCGAACATTTGCGCCAGAGCGCGCGGGAACGCGCCGTTCTGCTCGATCGCACCGTCACGGCCCAGGAGGCTGAGCGGAAGCGCATCTCGCGCGAGTTGCACGATAGCCTGGGTCAATATCTGACCGCGCTTCGCCTGGGATTTGCCAACATCGAGCCGCTCTGTTCGGGCAACCCGCCGCCCAGGATCGGCTGGCCAGGTTGAAGCACCTTGCGGGCGAGATCGGCCATGAGCTGAACCGAATCGCCTGGGAACTACGTCCCCGTGCGCTGGACGACCTGGGTCTGCGCCGCGCGGTGACCCAATACTTAGAGGAGTGGGCCGATCGCTCCCGGCTGCACATCGACCTGGAGATCAATCTGGACGATCGGCGCTTGCCGCAGGTCATCGAAACAGCGGTGTTCAGAGTCCTCCAGGAAGCCATCACCAACGTCGTGAAGCACTCGGGCGCGGATCGCGTCGGTGTTGTCCTGAATGCAGATGACAAGGAGGTCCGCCTGATCGTGGAGGACAACGGCCACGGCTTCGAGATCGCTCAGCGATCGGAGGACCTCGCTCTTGGAATTGGCCATCTCGGCCTCCTGGGCCTGCGCGAGCGGCTCGCCTTGGCTGGCGGCAACCTCGAAGTCGAGTCGAACGCCCAGGCCGGAACCGCAGTCTACGCCCGGATCCCGTTGTGAGGCCGGCATGAACCCAGGGCCAGTCCGGATCCTCATGGTGGATGATCACCCGGTGGTCCTCGCGGGCCTGAAGGCGCTGGTAGCCGCCGAACCGGACCTCACCGTGGTCGGCGAGGCGCGCGACGGCCGCACGGCCTTGCGCATGGCCCTGCAGTTAGAGCCGGACGTAGTGGTGCTTGATATCTCGCTGCCGGAGATGAACGGCATCGAGCTGGCTGCGGCACTCCGCGCTGAACGCCCCGACTGCCGCATCCTTGTCCTGACGGTCCACGAGGAACGCGCCTATCTTCGTCAACTGATCGAGCTGGGCGTCGGTGGTTATCTGCTGAAGCGTTCGGCCGCCGATGAGCTGCCGCGTGCCATTCATGCCGTGGCCGCCGGCGGCATGTATTTGGACCCGGCCATCGCCGGTAAGGCAGTGAGTGGCTTGGCAGGCGGTTCGTCGCGTCCAGGGGCGGGTGCGGCAACCGAGCTGAGCGAGCGGGAAACTGACGTGCTGCGGCTCGTCGCCTGGCGGCCACAGCAACAAGGCCATCTCGGCGCGCCTCAACATCAGCGTGAAGACAGTTGAGACCTACAAGGCGCGCGCGATGGAGAAGCTCGGCTTCCGCAGCCGGGTCGATGTCGTCCGTTACGCCGCCGAGCAAGGCTGGCTAGGCAATAGCGCCTCACTTCCCTCCCCCGGTCGCGAGGGAGGGTCAGGGTGGGGGTGCCGCCAGGGCTTGTCAGCCCAATCCCCTACAGACATCCAGGTAAAACCCCCACACACCACCTCCGCCCCTCCCGACTATCTGCCGCAGCCGAACTAACGCTCCCTTGCCACTGGGATACCCAGGGGCCGCGAGCGGATGAATGCCGTCACATTCCCTGTGCTGAGGGACGCCGCTTCGCTGCAAAGCGAGGCGCGGGAGAAGGCGCTCGGCCTGCGCGAGCTCCGCTATTTCCTGAGTGTCGCGCAGACCGGCAATGTCGGCCGCGCCGCGCAGATCCTGAACGTCAGCCAGCCGGCGATCTCGCTGCAGCTTCGCAAGCTGGAGGACGGCCTCGGCACCCAGCTTCTCCTCAGGCACGGACGCGGCGTAACCCTGACCGCCGCCGGCGCCTGCCTGCGCGATCGGCTGCATACCGTCCTACAGCTCCTTGGCTCGCCACTTGACGATTCGGACGCCGAACCGGCCGCCAGCACGATCTCGCTAGCCGTTCCGGGCGAGGCCGGCGCACCACTCGTTGCCCCACTCGCCCGCATGTTCCGCGAACGCTGGCCCGACATCACCTTGGATATTCGCGAGGGATGCGGCGGCGAACTGGAGGCATGGTTGTCGCAGCGCCACGTCGATCTGGCGCTGCTCCCTGATCGGCCCTCCCTGCCAGAGCTGGAGGTCATTCCGCTTTGGACCGACGCGCTTGGGTTGGTCGCACCCGTGCATTCGCATATTGCCAATGACGCGCGGCCGCTATCCGTGCGCGAGCTCATGGCCGAGTTGCTGATCCTGCCAGGCAGGCAGCACTGGCTGCGCCGTCGCCTCGATCATGCGGCACAACGCCAGGGCACACAGCTTCGGCCAATGCTGCAGGTCGATAGTGCAGCCCTGAGTAAAATGATGGTGCGCGCCGGACTGGGCTGCACCGTGCTCCCACTGACCGCCGTGCAGAATGAAGTCGCGCGAGGCGCATTGGCCTTCCGGCCTGTGGGCCATCCACCGCTGACCTGCACGAACGTCATCGCTTTCCACCGCGCTGCCTCGAACACGCTTGTGGCGCCGCTCGCCGCGATGGCGTGCGAGGCCGTGACCACTCTTGCCGAGAGCGGCGCATGGCCAGGCGCGGAACTCATCAGGCCGGATGTCCGGCAGTCAAAGGAGGCCGTCGCCGCGTAATAAAACACGATTGAAGTGACGGGCCGGTCAGCACGGCCGAGTTAGGCTATAGTGACGCAAAGTATTGGGACGCGGACGATAAGAGATAATATCGGCCGCGCGTCTTGTTGTACGAGCTATGACGTCAATCAGCTGAAGAGGTGTTGCTATTGTGCCACGGTGTCTCAGTAATGCCGCGACAAGGCCGGAAACGTTATTTGCGCGCGACAAGGCTCCGGCTATGGTCCGACACCCGAAAGTCGCCGGATGTGCTGGCGCAACAAGGAGGATGGGATGCGTAAGTATTTGCTGGCGGGTGTCGGGAATTCATCGAGCGCCTTCGACGCGGCGTA
>CAVTEC010000028.1:0-12178 GCA_963733475.1 uncultured Alphaproteobacteria bacterium
GACGCCCAGAACCACGTATGAGGTCCAGATGAGCGGATCGAGGAACCAACCGAAGGGTCCACCGAAAGGCGGCGGTGGCAATCGTGGCTCCGGACCGCCGCTGCGTGGCGGTGGCAGGGCGGAGGCGCGTGCCGAACGCGCGCGCGCCGCGGAAGCGGCGGCGGGCGCAGAGGCGCCTGCCGCGTCGCCCGGGGAGATGCCGCGGCTGCAGACAGCGCTATCGCGACGAGGTGCGAGGCGAAGCTGCAGCAGGAGTTCGGCTACACGAACCCGATGCAGGTGCCGAAACTGGAGAAGATCGTCATCAACATGGGCGTCGGCGAAGCGACGGGCGATCAGAAGAAGCTCGACGCGGCGGTCGATGAGTTGACGGCGATTTCCGGCCAGAAGCCGGTGAAGACGCTGGCGAAGAAGGCCATTGCCGGCTTCAAGATCCGCAAGGGTCTGCCGATCGGCTGCAAGGTGACGCTGCGCAAGGCGCGCATGTATGAGTTCCTGGACCGGCTGGTCACCATTGCGATGCCGCGCGTGCGCGACTTCCGCGGCATCGCCGGCAAGGGCTTTGACGGCGGCAAGTGGCTGGCATGAAGGAGCAGATCATTTTCCCGGAGATCAACTACGACCGGGTCGAGACGACGTGCGCGGCATGGACATTCAGTTTGTCACCACCGCGAAGACGGACGCGGAAGCGAAGGCGCTGCTGAAGGCCTTCGATCTGCCGTTCGCCAACTGAGGGACTGGGATGGCCAAGACCTCGCAGGTCAACCGTAACGGCATGCGTGAATACATGGCGAAGCGCGACAAGTCGAAGCGCTCGGCGCTGAAGGCGATCGTGATGGACCGGACGCTGCCGGTGGAGGATCGCTTCAACGCCTCGCTGAAGCTGGCGCAGTTGCCGCGCAATGGCGCGGAGGTGCGTGTGCGGCTGCGCTGCGAGCTGACCGGTCGCTCGCGCGGCAAATTATCGCAAGTTCAAGTTGTGCCGCCTCAAGCTGCGGGAACTGTCCAACCAGGGACAGATCCCCGGCATGGTCAAGGCAAGCTGGTAACGGAGGGAACGGCAGATGAGTTTCCGATCCCCTGGGCGATATGCTGACCCGCATCCGCAACGCGCAGCGCGCGCGTCACACGAGCTGCATGGCGCCGGCGTCGAAGCTGCGCGCGAATGTGCTGGACGTGCTGAAGCGTGAGGGCTTATCCGCGGCTTTGCGGCGGAGGAATTGCGGCCTGGCATCGCGCAGTTGCGTATCGAGCTGAGGTCCCAACGAGGGCGAGCCGGTGATCAAGGAGATCACCCGCGTATCGAAGCCGGGACGGCGGGTACTCGAAGATCAAGGAACTGCCGCGTGTCTATGCCGGCCTGGGTGTTTCCATCCTGTCCACGCCGCGCGGTGTGATCAGTGACGCAGAGGCGCGCGCTGCCAATGTCGGCGGCGAATTACTCTGCCGCGTATTCTGACGCGGTTATTGAAGGAGAGCTGCGATGTCGCGCGTCGGCAAGTATCCGGTGGAAATACGCAGGGCGTGCAGGTGGCGGTCGTCGGCCGGCTGTTGACCGCCAAGGGGCAGCTCGGTGAGCTGAAGCTTGAACTGACCGATCATATCGAAGCGGCGGTGGAGGACAACAAGGTCACGGTGAAGCCACGCACCGCGGAGCGGCAGGCACGCATGATGTGGGGGACGACCCGCGCGCTGGTCGCGAACATGGTGAGGGGTGTGTCGACCGGCTACGAAATGTGATGGAGATCACCGGCACCGGCTTTCGTGCAGCGGTGCAGGGCAAGAACCTGGAGCTGAGCCTGGGCTACTCGCACCCGGTGGTCTATCCGATCCCGAAGGCATCAAGATCACCTGTGAGCGTCCGACGGCGATCAAGGTTGCGGGCGTGGACAAGCGGCTGGTTGGTCAGGTGGCATCGGAGTCGGGGCTTCCGTCTCCCCGAGCCTTACAAGAGGCAAAGGTGTGTGCTACACGAACGAGCAGATCCGCCGGAAGGAAGGCAAGAATAAGTGACGATGTTTCCATCGTCATGGCCGGCCTTGTGCCGGCCATCCACGCCTTCAACTCAACAGCGAGGTAGAGAAGACGTGGATGGCAGGCGCAAGGCCGGCCACGACGGCGAACCGATTGGCTTGCGCCTAACGCCTATGGGGCCAAGCCCCGCCGTGATGGTTGTACCAGGAGGAGGGCGCGCATGAGCACGTTGCAGGACCTGCGGGTGCGGCGGCGCGAGCGCCTGCGCTTTCAGTTGCGCCGGAAATCGGGCGGGCGGCCGCGGCTGTCTGTGTTCCGCTCCGGCAAGCACATCTACGCTCAGGTGATTGACGATGCGCAGGGCCGCACGCTGGCTGCCGCATCGACCGTCGACAAGACACTTCGAGAATCGCTGAAGACCGGCGCCGACAAGTCTGCCGCCGCTGCGGTCGGCAAGCTGGTGGCCGAACGCGCGGTAGCGGCCGGCATCAAGGAAGTGGTGTTCGACCGCGGAGCTTATCTCTACCACGGCCGCGTCAAGGCGCTGGCCGATGCCGGGGACGAGGGTGGCCTGGCGTTCTGAAGGACTGAAAATGGCACGTGAACCAAGAGATGGCGGCCGGGGCCGCGACCGGGATCGCGAAGACGACGGTCTGATCGACAAGCTGGTGACGATCAACCGAGTGGCGAAGGTGGTGAAGGGCGGTCGTCGCTTCGCGTTCGCCGCGCTGGTGGTGGTTGGCGATCAGAAGGGCCGTGTCGGCTACGGTGCTGGTAAGGCGCGCGAGGTCCCCGAGGCCATCCGCAAGGCGACGGAACGTGCCAAGCGCGGCATGATCCGCGTGCCGATGAAGGAGGGCCGCACGCTGCACCACGACATCGAGGGTCGCTACGGTGCCGGCAAGGTTGTGCTGCGCACCGCGGTCGCGGGCACGGGCATCATCGCCGGCGGCCCGTTGCGCGCCGTGTTCGAGACCTTCGGAATTGGCGACGTGGTGGCGAAGTCGCTGGGCAGCCGCAATCCGCACAACATGGTGAAGGCGACGTTCGCGGCGCTGGAGCGTTGCGCGTCACCGCGGTCGGTCGCCAACCGGCGCGGCAAGAAGGTGTCGGAGTGTTCGCGCGTCGCGAAGCGGCTCCGCCGCCGCAGGCGCCGGCAGCACCGGAGGGGACGGCCAGTGCCTAAGGTGCGGGTGACGCAGACCGGATCTCCGGCCGGGCGAAAGCCGGGACAGAAGGAGACGCTGATCGGTCTCGGGCTGAACAAGATGCGGCGGACGCGCGAGCTGGAAGATACGCCTTCAGTGCGTGGCATGATCCCAAGGTGGCCCACCTGGTGAAGGTGGAGGAGCAGTCATGAAGCTGAACGAACTGCGCGATAATCCCGGCGCGCGCCTGAAGTCGAAGCGGCTCGGGCGAGGCATCGGCTCGGGCAAGGGCAAGACTCCGGCAAGGGCGTGAAGGGGCAGTTGGCGCGCGCCGGCGTGTCGATGAACGGCTTCGAGGGTGGCCAGATGCCGATCTTCCGTCGCCTGCCGAAGCGCGGCTTCTGGAATCCGTTCCGCAAGGAGTATGCGCCGGTGAACATCGGCGTGCTGGAGGCCGCGATCGTGGCGGGCAGGCTGGATGCGGCCAGCCGATCGATGAGGCCGCGCTGCGCGCGGCTGGTCTGGTGCGCGGCAAGCTGCACGGCGTTCGGCTGCTGGCGAAGGGCGAGATATCGCGGGCTGTGAAGATCACCGTATCCGGGGCATCGGCGGCAGCGATCGAGGCGGTGCAGAAGGCGGGCGGCACCGTCACCACGACGGTGGCGAAGCCGGAGCCGGAGGCAGCGGCCGAAGCCTAGAGTGCAGCGTTCGCTCACGCACCTTGCTTTGCCTTGCCGCAGTCCGAAAATAGCACGCGACTGACGAGGGACGCTCCATGGCCTCCGCTGCCGAACAACTCGCGGCAAACCTCAACCTTGGCGTCTTCTCCAAGGCGACCGAGCTCAAGCGGCGCATCTGGTTCACCCTCGGCGCGCTGATCGTCTATCGCATCGGCACCTATATCCCGGTGCCTGGCGTCGATGCCTCCGTGATGACCGAGATGCTGCAGCAGCACGGCGGCGGCATCCTGGGAATGTTCGACATGTTCACCGGCGGCGCGCTGCGGCGCATGACGGTGTTCGCGCTGAACATCATGCCCTACATCAGCGCCAGCATCATCATCCAGTTGATGACCGCCGCGATCCCCACGCTGGAAACGCTGAAGAAGGAAGGCGAGGCGGGCGCAAGAACTCAATCGGTACACCCGATATCTCACCGTGTTCATTGCCATGTTCCAGTCGTACGGCATCGCCGTCGGACTGGAGAGCATGCATGGCAGGTTCGGCCCTGCGGTGTCGAACCCGGCATGTTCTTCCGGTTCTCCTGCGTCATCACGCTGGTCGGCGGCACGGTGTTCCTGATGTGGCTCGGCGAGCAGATCACCGCCCGAGGTGTCGGCAACGGCACGTCGCTGATCATCATGGCGGGTATTGTCGCGGGCTTGCCGGACGCGTTGGCTTCGTTGCTCGACCTGGGGCGGACCGGGGCACTGTCGCCGATCTTCATCGTGGCGTTCATGGTCCTGGCGGTGTTCGTCATCGCGTTCATCGTGTTCATGGAGCGAGCGCAGCGACGGATAGCGATCCAGTATCCCAAACGGCAGGTCGGCACCCGGATGTTCGGCGGCAACTCAACGCATATGCCGCTGAAGATCAACACGTCGGGGGTTATCCCGCCGATCTTCGCCAGCTCCATCCTTCTGATCCCGGCGACCATTGCCGGGTTCTCGCAGGGAGGGCCGGCTTGGCTGCAGTTCATCTCGAACAATCTGGGGCCGGGCAGCCGCTGCACATGGGGCTGTATGCCTCCATGATCATCTTCTTCTCGTATTTCTACACGGCGGTTGTGTTCAATCCGGAGGAGACGGCGGACAACCTGAAGAAGTACGGTGGTTTCATCCCGGGCATTCGGCCAGGGAGTGCCACGGCGGAATACTTCGACCGGGTGCTGACGCGGTTAACCACCGTGGGCGGGCTGTATCTGGTCGCGGTGTGTTTGTTGCCGGAGATCCTGATCAGCGATTACGGGCTGCCGTTCTACTTCGGCGGCACGTCGATCCTGATCGTGGTGTCGGTGACCATGGACACGGTGACGCAGATCCAGTCGCATCTGCTGGCGCATCAGTATGAGGGCCTGATGCGCAAGTCGCGGCTCCGGGGCCGAAGATGATGGTCGGGTCAAGCCCGGCCATGACGGGTGAGGACCGGGCTTACGCCCGGAACCAAATATGATGCGGCTCATCCTGCTCGGGCCGCCAGGGGCGGGGAAGGGCACGCAGGCGAAGCGCCTGGAGGACCGCTACGGCATCGCGCAGATTTCCACCGGCGACATGTTGCGCGCCGAGGTCGCGGCGGGCACGCCGATCGGGCGTGAGGCGAAGGCGGTGATGGAGGCGGGGCAGTTGGTGTCCGACGACATCATCATCCGCATGCTCGGCAGCCGGGTGGATCAGCCGGATGCGGCGAATGGCTTCATCCTGGACGGCTTCCCCCGCACCGTGCCGCAGGCGGAGGCGCTGGATCGGCTGCTCGACGACAAGCGCATGAAGCTGGATGCGGTAATCGAACTGGCGGTGGACGATGCCGCGCTGGTTGAGCGTATCGCTGGACGGTTCACGTGCGCTGAATGCGGCGCCGGGTACCATGAGAAGTTCAAGCCGACGGCTGTGCCGGGGTTTGCGATGTGTGCGGGTCACACGAGTTCACGCGCCGCGCTGACGACAACCGCGAGACAGTGGTGGCGCGGTTGGAAGCCTATCATCGGCAGACCGCGCCGATTTTGCCCCACTATGAAGCGAAGGGTCTGCTGCATCGGGTCGATGGCATGGCGGAGATCGAGAGGTCGGGCGGCAGATCGATGGTGTGTTGGCCGACATCGCCTGACACCCGCGGGATTGCCCGTGAACGCCCGCGCCGCACTGGACGAAGCTGACCAACTTCACCAGGCCGGAAATCACCAAGCTGCTGTCGCCACGTCCCGTCGTGCTCTGCGCGCCGATCCGTCGCTGCACGAGGCTTGGTACGGTCTCGGCTGCGCCTGCGTCGCAGTGACGCAGGAGATTCAGTAGCGGTGTTGGAAGCGCGGCGGCGCGTCGTGGAGCAGCAGGCGGGCATCCGACTGTAGGCGTAGCAGCGGGAGGTCCATGTGCCGGATGTTGCGGCTGATCAGCACTGCTCCGGCGATGTCGCGTCAGCAGCAACGGGGCGTGCCTGACCCAATCCAGGCTGCCAGCCTCGTCGGCAGCAGTGAGGCAGGTTCGCCAGGACTGGGCTGCCTAATCGCCAACAGGGCCACGCGCTTGGCGCGCCTCCTCGGACATAATCTTGAATGGGGGCGAGACGCCGGCGGGAATAGGATGAGGGCGGTCTAGGATCAATCGGCATGAAGGCGAAGGTACGAGGTGCACCGCTGTCTGACGGGGCCACGCGCCGGAGAATTTCGACCAGCGGGGACGCATGGTGTGTTCCGGCCTCTCGTATGCGCCGGATCGAGATGGCCAATGCTGACCGCAATCGACGATCAGGTGCACCTGACGGCTACAGCTGACGCCGCCGCGGCAGTATTATCGGCAAACGCGTAACGATCATCATTCTGAAGTCAGATAGAAACTCCTTGGCAGCTACAGCGGCCGGAGATGCCCGCCTCATTCACCGTTTGCCGAAGGGCCCCCAGGAGTAGCACGTGAAGCTGCCGCCGCCGCGATCTCTGTTCTTGCTGCTTCCATCCTGCCGTTGTGCCTGAGTTGGATGCGCACCCCAGTTTGCGCAGGACCCGGCAAGACCACCGGTGATCGCATGCGCGATAGGGAAACTGTGGCCTCATGGCGCAGTCCGGCAGCCATGAATTCGCCAGCGTCCGGCGCCGCTGCGCAACCGCTCGTTGGAAGGGCAGTCGCCGTGGGCTTGCTGCGAGTTTGCCCAGGCCAGAGCGTCTATGCCGATTGCATGCTTGCGAGCGGCGAGGTGCCGGTCGAACATCAGTCAACCGCCGTCGTCCAGCCGGTGACCGAAACGGTACACTCCCGCCGAGCGCCGCCGCCCCTCCCCCGCCGCCAATCCCGAGGAGGTGCGTGAGGCCCAGGCCGAGCAGGCGGCGGAGGCATGGGCCCTGGCACAGCGTGCCCATTTATCACCCGGACGTTCCCGGTCGCGCCGAGAGCACTCTATCGCAGGCTAGTGCGCTGCTGGTGATCCGTCGCGCATGTAATGATGTCAGCCGCGCTTGACCCACGCCTGGGCGCGCTGGAAGCCGTGCCCCGCCCGTGGCGTCTCTATCTGGCGCGGCTGTCACGAGGAATTTGATCGGACTTCACATTGACTCCGGCCAGCCGGGCCTATATTCCCGCCCTCCGGCGCACCCGTTGGGCTGCGCCTCCATTGGCATTCCCTAGGAGCAACGGCGTGGCACGTATTGCCGGCGTGAACATCCCGACCAACAAGCGCGTGACCATCGGACTACGCTACATCTACGGCATCGGCCCATCCAAGGCCGCCGAGATCTGCGGAAAACTCAGCATTCCCGACGAGCGCCGGGTCAACCAGCTCTCCGACGAGGAGGTGCTGCAAATCCGCGAGATGATCGACCGTGATTACCGCGTCGAGGGCGACCTCCGGCGTGAAGTCGCGATGAACATCAAGCGGCTGATGGACCTTGGTTGTTACCGCGGGCTGCGGCATCGCCGCGGGCTGCCGGTGCGCGGCCAGCGCACCCATACCAACGCCCGTACCCGCAAGGGCAAGGCAGTGGCGATCGCCGGCAAGAAGAAAGTCACCAAGTAATCCCGATTTGGCTACCGCGGATTACCAGCAGCAGGATCAAGCACCATGGCGAGAGCCGCCGCGACCACGCGCCCCCGCAGGAAGGAGCGCAAGAACATCACGTCTGGCGTCGCCCACGTCGCCGCGACGTTCAACAACACAGTCATCACCATCACCGACGCGCAGGGCAATGCGATCGCCTGGTCGTCTTCCGGCAGCCAGGGCTTCAAGGGCAGCCGCAAGTCGACGCCCTATGCCGCTCAGGTTGCCGCGGAAGACGCGGGCCGTAAGGCGCGCGAGCACGGGATGGAGATGCTGGAGATCGAGGTCAGCGGGCCGGGCTCAGGGCGCGAGAGCGCGCTGCGGGCGCTGCAGGCAGTCGGGTTCTCGATCTCGGCGATCCGAGACATGACACCGATCCCGCACAACGGTTGCCGGCCGCGCAAGCGCCGTCGCGTGTGAGGCGGGGCGCCGAACCCCATTGATGGTGGATGGAACCCGGCGCAGGCCGCGGTCCGAAAGGTTGGATATATGAGGCAGAGTGCAGTCATCCAGCGCAACTGGCAGTCGCTGATCAAGCCGGAGAAGCTGGAAGTCGAGCCCGGCGCCGATCCCTCGCGGGTGGCGACCATTGTGGCCGAACCGCTGGAGCGCGGCTTCGGCATGACACTGGGCAATGCGATCCGTCGCATCCTGCTGTCGTCGCTGCAGGGTGCCGCGGTGACCGCGGTGCAGATCGATGGCGTGCTGCATGAGTTCAGCAGCATCCCCGGCGTGCGCGAGGACGTCACCGACATCGTGCTGAACATCAAGCAGCTCGCATTGCGAATGCACGGCGAGGGGCCGAAGCGGATGACGCTGACGGCGACCGGTCCTGGCGAGGTGCGTGCCGGCCAGATCCAGGCGGGGCACGACATCGAGATCATGAACCCGGAGCTGGTCCTGTGCACGCTGGACGATGGCGTGAAGCTCGGCATGGAGTTCACGGTGAACCTGGGCAAGGGCTATCAGCCCTCATCCGTGAACCGGCCGGAGGATGCGCCGATCGGGCTGATCCCGGTGGACAGCATCTATTCGCCGGTTCGCCGCGTCTCCTACAAGGTCGAGCCGACCCGCGTCGGCCAGGTGACCGACTTCGACAAGCTGCTGCTCACGGTGGAGACCAATGGCGCGGTGACGCCCGAGGAACTCGGTGGCACTGGCCGCGCGCATCCTGCAGGACCAGCTCCAGCTCTTCATCAACTTCGAAGAACCGCAGCAGATCCGCGCTGAGGAGCCGGAAGACAACCTGCCGTTCAACCGCAACCTGCTGCGCAAGGTGGACGAGCTGGAACTGTCGGTGCGGTCGGCGAACTGCCTGAAGAACGACAAAATCGTCGATATCGGCGATCTGGTGCAGAAGTCCGAGCAGGAGATGCTGCGCACGCCGAACTTCGGTTTTTATGTACGTACTCGTTCAGTTTCGTATTGCTATCCTCGGCGGCGAAGCGGACCCCGGCGGCGGGCGATGACGAGGATCTTCACCGCCGGTCAACATTCGCGCGAACCAATAAAGCGCCGCATCGGGGTCGGAGCCGCGCAGCGACTTGTGCAGCGCGGAGATCAGATTGTAGTGCTCTTCCCGATCCTTGTCGTACAATGCCGCGCGGCGGGCGAGCAGTGCCGCCAGCCCGGCGGGTCCATCAGCGACGTGTCCGGCGGCAGCGCGGCGATCTGCTCCGCCATGTGAGGATGTAGCGGCCGTCGCCGTCGGCCATGGCGCGCAGCGCCGTCGCGTGCTTCCGGATCGAGCGGCAGCGGTGCGCCGAGTTCCGTCTCCGGCGGGCCAGCAGCTGTTCCAGCGCGGCATCGTCGAGGCGGCGCAGCACCAGCACCTGGCAGCGCGACAGCAGCGCGCCGTTCAGTTCGAAGGAGGGGTTTTCGGTGGTGGCGCCGATCAGGGTGATCGTGCCGTCCTCCACCACGGGCAAGAAACCGTCTTGCTGGGCGCGGTTGAAGCGGTGGATCTCGTCAACGAACAGCAGGGTGCCCTCGCCGATGCGACGGCGGCGGGCGGCTTCCTCGAACACGCGCTTGAGGTCGGCGACGCCGGAGAACACCGCGGAGATCTGCACGAAATGCAGGCCCGGCCGGGCCGCGAGCAGGCGGGCGATCGTGGTCTTGCCGACGCCCGGCGGCCCCCAGAGTACAACGAGGCGAGCGAACCGCGCTGCAGCATGCGGGTCAGCGTGCCGTCGGGACCGAGCAGATGGTCCTGGCCGACCACCTCGTCGAGCGTGCGGGGCCGCAGTCGGTCGGCCAGCGGGCGGGGTCCAGGCTGGCGCAACCGCTTCAGCATCCGACGAGGAGCCGGACGTCATCCTGGGTGGCGGCGCGCGTGGGCACGGTCGTCATATAGATCCTCCCCCTCCCTTGCGGGAGGGGATGGCTTACGCCGCCTCGGCTTCCTCTTCCACCACCTGGCCTGCTTCGGCCCGCTGTCCAGGCCCTTCGCCGCCGAGATCGCGATCGACCAACTCGATCACCGCCATGTCCGCCGCATCGCCATAGCGCATGCCCGCCTTCAGCACGCGGCAATAGCCACCGGCGCGCGCCCTGTACCGCTCCGCCAGCGGCCCGAACAGCTTCGCCACGATCGCATCGTCGCGCAGCTGCGCATACGCCAGCCGCTGAATGGCCAGACCGCCCCTCTTGCCCAGCGTGATCAGCTTCTCCGCCACCGGCCGCAGCTCCTTCGCCTTCGGCAGCGTCGTCGTGATCTGCTCGTGCTTCATCAGCGCCACCGCCATGTTGCGGAACATGGCCTGGCGATGAGTGGACGTGACGCCGAGCTTCCGGCCGGCTACCCCGTGACGCATTCGATTCTATTCCGCTATCCGGCCCTATCAGAACGGCTCTTCCAGCCGCTTGGCCAGGTCCTCGATATTCTCCGGCGGCCAGCCCGGCACCGTCATGCCGAGCGACAGCCCCATCGAGGCCAGCACTTCCTTGATCTCGTTCAGCGACTTCCGCCCGAAGTTCGGCGTGCGCAGCATCTCCTGCTCGGACTTCTGCACCAGGTCGCCGATATAGACGATATTGTCGTTCTTCAGGCAGTTGCGCCGACCGCACCGACAGCTCCAGCTCGTCCACCTTGCGCAGCAGGTTGCGGTTGAACGGCAGGTCGTCCTCCGGCTCCTCGGCGCGGATCTGCTGCGGCTCCTCGAAGTTGATGAAGAGCTGCAACTGGTCCTGCAGGATGCGCGCGGCCAGCGCCACGGAGTCCTCCGGCGTCACCGCGCCGTTGGTCTCCACCGTCAGCAGCAGCTTGTCGTAGTCGGTCACCTGGCCGACGCGGGTCGGCTCCACCTTGTAGGACACACGCCGCACCGGCGAGTAGATCGAATTCCACCGGGATCAGGCCGATCGGCGCATCCTCCGGCCGGTTCACCGAGGCCGGCTGATAGCCCTTGCCCAGGTTGACCGTGAACTCCATGCCGAGCTTCACGCCATCGTCCAGCGTGCACATCACCAGCTCCGGGTTCATGATCTCGATGTCGTGCCCCGCCTGGATCTGGCCGGCACGCACCTCGCCAGGACCGGTCGCCGTCAGCGTCATCCGCTTCGGCCCCTCGCCGTGCATTCGCAATGCGAGCTGCTTGATGTTCAGCACGATGTCGGTGACGTCCTCGCGCACGCCGGGGATGCTGCTGAACTCATGCAGCACGCCATCGATCTGCACCGCGGTCACCGCGGCACCCTGCAGCGACGACAGCAGGATGCGACGGATCGCATTGCCCAGTGTCATGCCGAAGCCGCGCTCCAGCGGTTCGGCCACAATGGTCGCCACCCGCGAGGGATCGGCGCCGGGCTCGACTTCCAGCTTCTCCGGCTTGATCAGCGACTGCCAGTTGCGCTGGATGACTGCACTCTGCCTCATATATCCAACCTTTCGGACCGCGGCCTGCGCCGGGTTCCATCCACCATCAATGGGGTTCGGCGCCGCCTCACACGCGACGGCGCTTGCGCGGCCGGCAACCGTTGTGCGGGATCGGTGTCATGTCTCGGATCGCCGAGATCGAGAACCCGACTGCCTGCAGCGCCCGCAGCGCGCTCTCGCGCCCTGAGCCCGGCCCGCTGACCTCGATCTCCAGCATCTCCATCCCGTGCTCGCGCGCCTTACGGCCCGCGTCTTCCGCGGCAACCTGAGCGGCATAGGGCGTCGACTTGCGGCTGCCCTTGAAGCCCTGGCTGCCGGAAGACGACCAGGCGATCGCATTGCCCTGCGCGTCGGTGATGGTGATGACTGTGTTGTTGAACGTCGCGGCGACGTGGGCGACGCCAGACATGATGTTCTTGCGCTCCTTCCTGCGGGGGCGT